>NZ_JBEYYO010000002.1:0-393855 GCF_040645615.1 Glycomyces sp. NPDC046736
CTGCCGCCTGCCGCCTGCCGCCTGCCGCCTGCCGCCTGCCGCCTGCCGCCTGCCGCCTGCCGCCTGCCGCCTGCCGCCTGCCGCCTGCCGCCTGCGCTTCGCTGCGGCGCCGAGCCGAGTCGCGCGTACGCTCGCCGCCGTCCCGCCGTCCCGCCGTCCCGCCGTCCCGCCGTCCCGCCGTCCCGCCGTCCCGCCGGGTGGGGTGGTGGTTGGTTTTGGGTTTGGTGGAGTCGGGCATTCGGCGGTTCGGGGGCTGTTCGCCTCTTAGGTTGGAGGGCGGCTCGGCTCGGTGACGCCCGTGGGCGTGGCTGGGCCGTGTATCGGAGTTGAGGGAGGGTGTATGAGCGACTTCGCGTTTGCGGGGAAGAGTTTTGAGATTCGGCTCGACAACGGGGTGGTGTTCTTCAACAGTTATGGCCCCGAGGGGAACCGGCTCCTCTACGAAGAGGTCGACGGTGTGGCCGAGAGCGGTTCCGAGGAGGTTGAGCTGTCGGTCGGGGAGGTCGCCAAGGGGATCTATCTGCTCGGGTGGAACGAGGTTTCGGGCGCGACCGTCAGTCAGGTGCTCGACTTCAACAAGGGCACCGTGACCGGCTACTGGTCGGTCGATGCTGGTGGCAAGCGCACCGGGGAGGTGCGTTCCGGCGTGTTCCGGGAGGTGAAGTAGCCGGTCAGGCCAGGGTGAATCCTGCCGCTTTCGCGAGTTCTCCGGCGATCTCTACGGCCTGGTCGGGAGTGATGAGCGTGCCTCGCAGGCTCATCAAACCGGTGATGCCGTCGAGGTCGGAGCGGCGCATGTCGCAGCCCTTCGCGTTGGCGACTCGGGAGAAGTCCGCGCCCGGGAATGTGCAGTCGATGAAGACCGCTTTGGAGAAGTCGCCCAGGAAGGTCGCGTTCATGAAGCGGCAGCGTTCGAAGACCAGCGGTCCTTTGGCCGTGCCGATCGAGATTCCCGCGAAGTCCGCGCGGGAGTCGGCGATGTAGAGGTCCTGCGCCATCGCGAATTGCGCTTGCCAGCCCACCAGTTGGCTGTCGGTGATCTCGACCCGGCGCGCGGTGGCCCGTTCCCAGCGGCCGTTGGAGAGGACCGACCGCTCCACGGTCACGTCCACGACCTCGAACGGCGAGATCGCGGTCTCCGAGAGGTCGACGTTGCGCAGCTGGGACTGTTCGAGGCTGCCGTCCAGGTGCGCGCCGGACCAGTCGGCGCCCTCGATGAGGTGCTCGCTCAGTTCGAAGTCGGATTCGGGGAGCTCGCCGAGGGGCCGGAGTCGGTCGGGTTCGACCAAGGGCCTGCGCATCGAGCGCTTGTCGTCGATCTTCCTGAACTTCACGGAGCCTCCTCGGTCGGCGCGGACTCCGGCAGGCTACGGGAGGCCACCGACATTCGAGGCGCCGGACGCTCCGAGGTTCAGCTCCCGGTTTCGCGGTTGCGTTCTCGGTGGGCGCGGACGCGCTGCTTGACGCCGCAGCGGTCGCCAGGGCACCAGCGGCGGCGCCCGCTCGGGTCGGCGAAGACGTCGCCGCAGTCGTCGGCGGCGCAGCGGCGCAGCTGCCGGGCGTCGTCGCCGCTGAGCATGAGCACCGCCTCGAGGGCGAGCCAGGACATCGCGGTCTCGACCGAGTGCGGTCCGGAGTGGCGAAGGCGCCCTTCGTCGACCCACGCGCGCGGCGGGGTGTACGGCTCGATGGCGCGGTTGGCTGCGGCCACGGCGGCGATCGGCGGGGCGGTGCCCGCGATCGCGGAGTCGGCCAGCGCCTGGAGCGCGTCGCGGGCCCAGCGGGCCAGGTCGAGATCGGCCTCGGTCACCTTGACCTCTGGTTCCGCTCCCATGCCCCGGCGCAGCCACTCGGCGAGGCGGCTGGTGTCCGACAGCCGCTCGAGGGGTTGAGTCGCATGTAGATCTGCTTGTGTCGCAATGAAATCGAGCCACGGACGGCCCGCGTGAAACGTGAACTCGCCAAGTGTGTCAATTTTCATCACGACACTGTAACAGCTTGACTTGTTACAAACTAGGGCGGAACGTTGTAACGAGATGAAGCGTTACAACTGGAGGTTCCATGACCGCGCACGTCGCCGCACCGCCCACCGCCTCCGCCACAACCGACTACCCGATCCCGCTCGCCACCCCCGCAGCAGTCGACACTCCCGCCGCCGTCACCACCACCACCACACTCTCCCCGCTCCAGCGCCACCCGTTCCTCCTCGGCCCCGGCCTCTCCATCGCCTTCGTGGTGATGTGGACCGGCGGCTACATCGCCGGCCCCATCGGCGTATCGGCGGCCAATCCACTCGCTCTCTGCTTCTGGCGCTTCGGCATCGCCGCAGCAGCCCTGACGCTCCTGGCGGTCCTCACCCGCGCGCGCTGGCCCGAGTCCCGCGCCGCGTGGGGCCAGGTCATCGCGACCGGCCTGCTCATGCAGGCCGGCATGTTCAGCTTCGCCTACCTCGGTCTCTCCCTCGGCGCTCCGGTCGCACTCGTCGCGATCGCCAACGGCGCCTCTCCCGTGCTCGTCGCACTCGGCGGCGTGCTGCTCCTGCGCGAACGCCTTCTACCAGTGCAATGGGGCGGCACTTTACTCGGCTTCGCCGGCCTGGCCCTGGCCGTCACCGGCGAATGGACCGGCTTCGCCATCGGCGCGGCCGCGCTGCTGCCGGTCGCGGGAGCGATCGCCTTCGCGGCGGGCACCCTCGTCCAGCGCCGGACGGGAGCCCGCATGGACCTGCGCTCCGGTTCGGCCATCCAGATGGCCGTGGCCGCCGCGGTCACCATGCCGCTCGCCATGATCTTCGAAGGCGGGCTCTACATCCCGGTCACCCAGACCACCGTGGGCGCCATCGCGTTCCTCGTCGTCGGCAACTCCGGCGCCGCTGCCGCGCTCACCTTCCTCATGCTCCGCCACCGCAAAGCCGCCGACTCCACCCGGCTGATGCTGCTCGTGGCCCCGCTCGCCACGCTCTCGGCCTGGCCGCTGTTCGGCCAGCTCCCGGGCCCGATGCTGTGGATCGGCCTAGCCGTAACCATCGTCGGGATCGCGCTGGCGACCCGCCATCCCCGACACGCAGCGACCACATAGGACTAATAGGTCGGGCGGTGCGCGAGTACCGCCCGACGCATTCCCATCGCATCCACCGCAGCCGATGCCGTAGTGGGCGAGACAACCTCCGAAAAATATTTGAACACGTTCAAGTACTGGCGTATCGTTGGCCGGGAAGGAGGAAGCCCTCATGAGAATCGTCATCCCCGGCGGGACCGGGCACCTCGGCGCCGTCCTCGAACGCGGCCTGCTCACCGCCGGACACCACCTCACCGTCCTCACCCGCAACCCCTCCAGGCCCCACCACCTCCACTGGGACGGCCGCACCCTCGGCCCCTGGGCCACAGCGATCGACGGCGCCGACGCGGTGATCAACCTCGCCGGACGCAGCGTCAGCTGCCGCCCCACCCCAAAGAACCTCGCGGCCATGACCGCCTCCCGCATCGACTCCACCCGCGTCGTCGGCCAGGCGATCGCCGCGTCCGCGCGGCCACCGGCCGTGTGGCTCCAGGCCAGCACCGCCACGATCTACGCCCACACCCACGGCTGCGCCAACGACGAGGCCACCGGCCTCATCGGCGGCACCGAACCCGACGCGCCCGCCCACTGGCGAGCGAGCATCGACCTCGCGCTGGCCTGGGAACGGGCCCTCGACGAGGCCGAGACGCCCGGCACGCGCAAAGTCGCGATGCGCTCGGCGATGGTGATGAGCCCCGATCGCGGCTCGGTCTTCGACGTCCTGTCGAAAATGTCGGCGCTGGGCCTCGGCGGACCGGTCGCGGGCGGGCGCCAGTTCGTGTCGTGGATCCACGAAGCGGACTTCACGCGCGCGATCGAGTTCCTCATCGGACGCGACGACCTGGCCGGACCGGTCAACCTCGCGGCCCCGCACCCGTTGCGCCAGAAGGACTTCATGCGCATCCTTCGGAGGTCGAGGGGCCACCTGATCGGGCTGCCCGCGACGAAGTGGATGGCCGAACTCGGAGCGTTGGCCCTGCGCACCGACACGGAACTGCTGCTCAAGAGCCGCCGAGTGATTCCCGGACGCCTCGAAGCGGCCGGGTACGAGTTCGACTACCCCGCATGGGAAGCCGCAGCACGGGACCTTGCCCGCCGGAGGCCGGACGCACGCCAGGTGGCGGGCGGGGCGGCCATGCTGCTCGCCAGCCGAGCCTGAATCAGAGCGGAAGCAGGGCGGCCGCCGGTGGGAAGGGTGGTCGTGCGGCGCGGTGGCGGCGATTGCGCCGGTCAGGCATCCGGCGCGAGCGCTCACCGCGCCTCGACCGGTGACTCGCCTCGCCTCAGGCCTTGTCGCGCCTTGCTTCGGTGAAGGCTGCTATCGCCATCGTCGCGGCCACTGCCGCTGCGCCCCAGCAGACTGCGCTGAACGACAACTCGTGCGCGATGGTGGCTCCGAGCCCGGCCGCGACCAGATACACGCCCCACACCCCGGCCTGGAGACGCGCCGAACGCAGGTCGTTCCTGTCGCCGGAGAGGTTGACCGACAAGGCGATCAGCGTCCCGGTGAGCACCGTCGTGGTCACCCCGGCCAGGCCGATCCTCGCCGCGTGGATGCTCTGCACGCCCATCGCGAACGCCGCCAAGGCGATCGAGAGCACGAACGTCCCCGAAAGCCCGGCCAGCGCGAGCACCACCACCTCGGCCACCAGCAGGAACGGCACGCCGAAACTGGTGAGCACGTGCCGCCGCGTCGTCAGTGACGCCAGCACCGCGCCCACCGAAAACCCGACCAGCGAGCACAATGGACCGAGTGCTGAGAGACCGTCCTCCCTGCCGGTGAGCTCGCCCGAGACGGCCACGGCGAGGAGGACGGCGTTCCCGGTCTGGTTCGCCACGAACTGCTGGCCGAGGCCGAGGAACCCGGCCCCGTCGACCGCGCCCGCGAGTGCGGTGAGCACGAGCGCGGTCCACGCGTGCGCAGGAGTGGCGTTGCGGGGCATCAGCCGCGGGCGGCCTTCTTGCGGCGCGAGGCCACGACGAGCACGACGGTGCCGACCGCGAGCAGCGCGCCAGCGGCGATGATCAACGGCCGCAAGGAATCACCGGTGGTCGTGAGCGAGCCGTTCCCGCCGTTGCCGCCGGGGCCCTCCGAGCTCGGCCCGGTCGAGTCCGACGGGCCGTTCGCGGGAGTCGAGGGAGTGTCCGAAGGGGTCGGTTCGACGTCGGAGTCGCACGAGAGCTCGGCCGAGAACGGCGCGTGGTGGATCTCGCCGCCGTTCTCGCCGACCTCGCCGAGGCTGGCGTTCTTCGCGATGATCTGGCCTTCCACGTTGGTGGGACTCACATCCGAGTAGTCGGCGTTCGGGGCGAGGATACTGCCCTGCCCCGTGTCGCCTCCGGCGATCCGCAGCCGTGTGGTGTCGCCGAAGTTCCACAGCAGGTACGGCGATTCGACGATGCTGATCGGCGACTGCGGCGCGACGACCCAGTCGAACTCGCCGCCCGTCCCCGAGGTGTCCACATTGATCAACAGCGGCGTGTCTGCCGAGGGGCGCACGCCCGGGAACACCAGGTCGGCCATGTTGTTCAGGTCCTCGCCGGTGACTTCGAGGACGTTGGTCTGCCCGGGCTCCAGGTCGATCCGGATCTGCTGGCCCGGGGCCACTTGGCCTTTGGCGACGGCCGCGCCGCTCGCGTCGCGCATCGTGACCGTGCTCGCGCACCCGACGAGGAGGGCCGAGTTCTCCCGCAACTGCGCGAAGGCCGCGTCGAAGTCGATCGGGGAGGTCGGACCGACCGAGGAGATCGGTTGCTGCGCGGTGAGTTCCACGCGTGGCGTGCTGTCGTACCCGGCGCCTTCGGAGACGAGGCGGGTGTTGACGCTCGCGCCGTTCTGGTCGGTGTTGAGCACGTCGGTGTCGGACAGGTCGCCCACTTTCACGTACCCGCCGTTGAGCACCTGCACGACCGAGGTCGCGGGGTCGACCCCGAAGTCGATCCGCCCGCCCACGACGAGCGCGCTGGGGGAGGAGTCGCCGGGCGCGGTGTAGGAACCGGTGCCGGTGTGGATCATGACGTTGTAGGAGCCCTCGATGAGCAGGTCGCCGCCGGTGGCGATCGGCCCTTCGGCCTCGGTGGAGGCCAGGACGGTCTGGTCCTCCACGAACGCGTTGAAGCCCAGCGCCGGGTCGAGCGGGTTGAGTGTGACGGTCGCGGCCTGCGCGAACGGCGCGGTCCCGGCGGTCCCGAGCGCGAGGACGGCGGCGACGCCCGCGGCCCCGAGCGCCGCGAGCCTCCAGGCGGTGCGGCGGACGTTCGGCGGTCGGTTCGATGTGTGCTGCAAGGTTGTCCCCTGGGATGGTCGACGGTCGGTGGCGGCGGGGGAACCGCGAACGAGCCTAACCGCGAGAGCGCTTGCGGCGGGTGAACGAAACACCTCAATGGGCAAACGGCTGCCCGAATCGGGGACGCGGGCCGGTGGGCGAGCGGAGCGAGGCGGCGCGGGAGTGTGGAGAACCAGGCGAGCGATCGCCCGGGCTGGCGAGGGGTGGGGAGAAGCGCGGAAAAGTAAACGATGAACGGCGGCCCGAGGCAGAAACGGCCCGGTGAGTGAGCGGGGCGAGGCGGTGCGGGAGTGCGGGTGACCGGTCGCCAGGGCTGGCGAGGGGGCGGGGCGCGGGAGCGTCAACGACGACCGGCGGCCCGAAGCGGAAACGGCCCGGTGAGTGAGCGAGGCGGGCGCGGCGGCGGCCTGGCGATTGGTCGCGCAGGCTTGTCGGGGCCAGAGCGATTGCGTCTGTTGGCGGGCGTGCCAGCGGTTATGCGGCCAGGAGTTTGAGGACCACTGGGCGGGAGATCGTGCCCGCTACCGATTTGGCGAGGTGGTTGGCGCTCGCTCCGGCGGCGTTCGCGCTTCGGAGGGCTTCGCCGAGCGCGGCTTTGGCGGCCTCGGTTTCGGCTTGGGCGCGGCGCAGTCGTTCGGCGGCGGTCGCGACCGGGTCGGCTGCACACGTGTCGTTCGCGGCGGTGTCGTTCAGAATCGCCGTGCCCGTGCCCGTGCCCGTGCCCGTGCCCGTGCCCGTGCCCGTGCCCGTGCCCGTGCCCGTGCCCGCGGTCAAGGTATTGACTGAGCCCGCTACCGCGTTTGCGGCTCCCTCCGCGAGGGGGATCAGGAAGGCCTTGATCGCCTCAGCATCGTTCGCCCTGTCGCCGAGCATCAGGTGCCGCAACTGCGGGACGAGGTTGATCCAGTTGGGGATCCCGCACAGCGCCAAGGCGAGCAGCGCGCCCTGGAAGGGGCCGTCGGTCCCGAAGCGTTCGGCCACGCCTTCGCGCTTCTCGCGCGAGTGCTGGTCGCGCCAACCATCCACGTCGTGGGCGTCGTCGCCGCGGTGCAGCGCCTCCCATACGAGCAGTCTGAGCAGCTGGGGGTGTTCGCGGTGGTAGTCGTAGAGGCGGCCGACGAAGTCCCCGGCGCTGTGGGAGCGCCACAGCGGGACCACGGTCTCGGCGAACTCCTGCATGACGTCGACCAGGACCGCGTCGAACAGCTTGTCCTTGCTGCCGAAGATCCCGTAGATGCGCTCCTTGTTGACCCCGGCGCCCTCGGCGATGCGGTCGACGCGGGCGCCCGCGAGGCCGAGTTCGGCGAACTCCTCGCGGGCCGCGGTCATCAAGGCGGTGCGGGTGGCGTCGGAGCGTTTCCCCTCAGGTGTCGGCATGAGGCCTAGATTACCACGAACTAAACCAACTATTTGGTTGACAACGGCTCGGATGCGGGCCTAGATTTGCCGCCATGACAGCACCCACCATCGCGTCATCCACCCACGCTGACGCGCCGCGTCCGGCCCCCGGCGCCCCGACCGCCTTCGCCTCGGCGGGGCGGACCGTGCCGGTCTTCGCGCTCGCGGCCCTGCTCGCCACCGGCCAGATGTACGTCCCCATCCCGATGTTCGCCGAGATGGAGGCCTCGTGGAACGTCGGCCTCAACTCCATGACCTGGATCATCAGCGCCTTCGCGTTCGGTTACGCCGGGGGCTTCGTGCTCTTCGGCCCGATGGCCGACCGCTTCGGCCAGAAACGCGTCATGCTCATCGGCCTCACCGCCGCCGGGGTGGTCACACTGTTGACCAGTCTGGCGCCGAGCCTGGCCGTCGCGATCCCGCTGCGCATCGCGCAAGGCCTGATCGTCGGCGCGATCCCGCCCGCGATGACCGCGTACGCGACCTCTCGCATCGCCCCAAGGCGCCGCGCCGTCGCGGTCACCACCATCATCACCTCGTTCCTCGCGGCCACGGTGATCGCGCAGCTCATCTCCCAGACCGCGGTCCAGTACGCCGACTGGCGCTGGGTGTTCGCGGCCTCGGCCGCCCTGTTCGCCCTCACGGCCCTCGTGGTCTGGCGGGTCATGCTCCCCGACGCTCCCCCCGGCCCGGGCCGCCTCTCCGCGAGCTACGCGGCCATCCCGCGAGTGCTGCGCCTGCGGCGGCTCCTGCCGCTGCTCGGGGCGGGCTCGCTGGCGATGTCGGTCATGGTCGCGGTCTACACCGGCATCGAACTGACCGGGATCGTCACCGGCTCAGGGGAACTGCTCGCGCTGCGGGCCAGCGCCCTGCCGGTGATGATCGCGCTGCCACTCATCGCGATCCCTCTGGCGCGCTTGGCGAAGCCGACGCAGATCCTGGTCGGCACGATCGTGGCCGCGGCCTCGATGGTCGCCGCCGTGTTCGCCTCGGGTCACATTGTGCTGCTTGCTGTCCTGCTCGCGGTGCTCGTGGGCGGCCTGGGCGTCGTGGCCCCGGCGACCACGCAGACGGCCGGGGAGCTCGGCGGCGAGCACCGCGCGGCCGCGTCCTCGGTCGCGATGTTCAGTTTCTACGTGGGCGCGACCGCCGGGCCGCTGGTCGCACGCGCCACGGCCGGGCATGGGTTCGCGGCGCTGGCCTGGACCCTTGCGGGGATGATGCTGCTTGCAGCAGGATTGGCCTTGTGGGGCAAGCGGATGCAGGCCTCACAGGATTAAGGAGTATCCCTGATGGATCATCATGGTGAACGCTACGAGCGCGGATACAAAGCGCTCCAGCAACTCTCGGGCGAGGCCGAGCCGACCGCGATCTCCTCGCTCGCCGACATCGCCCCCGAGCTGGGCCGGTTCATCGCCGAGTTCGCTTACGGGGACGTCTATTCGCGGCCGGGGCTCGAACCCCGCGACCGCCAGCTCGTGACCCTCGGCGCACTGGCCGCGCTGGGCAACGCCGCCCCGCAGCTGCGCTACCACATCAACGGCGCCCTCAACGCCGGTTGCACACGTGAGGAAGTGGTCGAGGCGCTCATGCAGATCGCGGTGTACGCGGGCTTCCCTGCGGCCATCAACGCGCTTGGGCACGCCGAGGCGGTGTTCGCCGAGCGCGACGCCGAGCAGTAGACGAGGGACGGGCGGCGGGTCTCCCCGCCGCCCGTCCTCGTGTGTCTACAGGTATTGGCCGACCTGTTGGGGGATGGGCGAATCCGAGCGGTGGGGCTCGGTGCCGCCGCGTCGCGCGTACAGTTCGGCGAGCGTCATCGGCTCGGTGACGGTCTCGCCGTCGAGCCAATCGGTCGCCTCCAGTGTGGACAGAGCACCGACCTCGATCTGGGCGAGGCACCGGCCAGGGCGGACCACGGCCGGGTGCAACCGGTCGAGGCGCTCGTTGGTGGTGATCGCGACCATGATCTCGCGGCCTTGGCCCAGCAGGCCGTCGGTGAGGTTGAGCAGGCGCGCGAGCGACTGGCCCGAGGCCTCCTTGGCCTCGCCGCGGATCAGCTCGTCGCAGTCCTCCAGGACCATCAGCCGCCACTGCGGCTTGCGGGCCTCGCCGGATTCCAGGTCGGCGTCCATCGACAGGTCCATTTCGGACCCGATGATGACCTCCATGAGATACGAAGGGTCCGAGAAGAACGCCTCCGGGTCGAGCACGGTGTCGACCTGGCACCACGGCGCCCACTCGCGCGCCAGCGCCCGCAGCGCCGTGGTCTTCCCCGTCCCGGGCGGGCCGTGCAGCAGCACCAGCCGCCCCGTGACGTCAGAGGAACGCGTGGCCATCAGCTTCCCCAGCGCCGAGGCGGCGCTGGAAGAGTAGTTCTGCTCGATCTCGGGCCACTGCGGGGCGCTGATCGACCGCGTGGACCGGAACGGCCCGCGCGCCGAGCGGTACCAGAAACCCATGTCGACCTTGTCCTCGCGCGGCTCCTCGGCGGTGCCGGTGCGATCGGTCACGAACGCGGCGATCTCCTCGGCGCGCTCACGCGTGACAGCGGTCACGAGCGCCTGCCCGGAGCCGTCGCGCCACCGCTGCCACCGCAGGGTCCAATCCTCGCCGGTCACCAACTGGAGAAAAGAAGTCCCCGAAATCGACCGAACGAGTGAACCGCCCTCAGGTATGAGATCGGCGTCCTCCGCGACCAGGTCCAACCCCCGCGCCACCGCGTGCGGCTGCGCGCCACTCACATACGCCTCCAGGGCCATGAGGTTCAGCACATTCGACGGGTCATCGCCCCCGTCCAGCGTGAAGTGCATATTGCCGAGCACGCCACCCCCCTGAAGCAGGTTCATGATCTCACCGCGTCTTTCGATGATTCCCATCGCGATCCACCATAGAAAACTACGGGCCCGCCCACCGCGCCAGACGATGCGCGACTGCGCCTGAGTACGACGCCGCCGAGGTACGACGCTGCGAACGGTTCACCGTGATCGTGTCTTATGAGCCCGACTCGACTGGCCGCCGCCTTCGGGGCGCGCCTGGGAGTTGTCGGAGATAACTGCCCCACCCGGTGGGGCGTGAGCTGGATTAATCAGCCATGCTGGGTGACGTGACCGCATCGACCGAGACCAGCCAAAACACCGCCGCTACCATACCTGGCGGCGGCGTGGGGTCCCGAAGCGGCCCCGAGCAGGGCCCGAGGCGCGGCAGGCGCCTCCTGGCCGTCTGCGCGGCGATCCTCACCGGCCTGGCCGCGGCCGTGGCCGCCCTCGACCTCGGCGGTGCGGTCGACGTGGCCGACATCCCCGGCCTGGCCGCCCCCGACCCCACCGTCACCTGGGCCGCCGGTCTCCTCAAATACGCGTACGACCTCGCGATGCTCGCCGCCGTCGGCTGCACCATCGCCGCCGCGTGCTTCCTGCCCGGACGCGAAGGCGACCGCACCCGCTTGGCCGCGCAATCGTGGCGGTGGCTGCGCATCGGCGCGATCGGGGCGGCGCTGTGGGCCGTCGTCGCGCTCGTCAGCATCCCCGTCGACTTCGCGAACACCTTCGCCCGCCCCCTCGACCAGGTCACCCTCCCCGGCGTGTGGTCCTACGTCGCCCAATACGAGCAGGGCCAAGCCCTCGGCCTCACCGCGCTCCTGGCCACTACCGCCGCGATCATCGCCGCCCGCGTCTTCACCGTCCCCGGCGCGTTCGGCGCCGCCGCGTTCGCCCTCGCCGCGACCGTGCCCACGATCTTCACCGGCCACTCGGCCTCCAACGGCAACCACCAGATCGCCGTCGACGGCCTCCTCATCCACGTCGTGGCCGCCGCGTTCTGGGCCGGAGGCCTTCTGGCGCTGTTCATCGCCCGCCGCGACCCGGCCGTCGCCGCCCGCCGCTACTCCTTCGCCGCCGCGCTCGCCTACCCCGCGGTCGGCGCGTCCGGCCTGATCGTGTTCGCCGCCAACGTCGACATCGCCGATTTGTGGCAGACCCCGTACGGGCGCATCGCGCTCGCCAAGATCGCCGTCCTGGCCGTCGGCGGCGTCCTCGGCTGGGCCCACCGCCGCCGCACCCTCCCCCTCGTCCAGACCGGCGACCGCCGCGCGTTCGGCCGCCTCGCCGCGGTCGAACTCGTGCTCATGGCCGTCGCGTTCGGCCTCGCCTCGTCCCTGTCGGTGACACCGCCGCCCGCGAGCGAACTGCCCGACCCCAACACCGCGCTCCTCGGCTTCTCCACGCCAGGGCCGGTGACGTTCACGTCCGTGGCCCTCGACTGGTACCCCTCGATCCTGTTCTGCGCCATCGCGATCACCATGACCGGCTTCTACATCGCCGGAGTCGCGCGCCTGAAGCGCCGCGGCGACGCCTGGCCCTGGTACCGCACCGCCCTGTGGATCGCCGGATGGGCCGTCGTGGTCGGCGTGACCTCCACCGGCCTGTCCAAATACGGGATGGTCCTGTTCAGCGCCCACATGATCCAGCACATGGCGCTCAACATGCTCGCCCCGATCCTCCTCGTCATCGCCGCGCCGGTCACCCTCGCGCTGCGGGCCCTCACACCCGACCGCGCCGGCGGGCCCCGCGAATGGCTCCTCGCCGCCGTCCACAGCCGCTGGTCGCGCCTGGTCTCCCAGCCGCTCGCGGCGCTGTTCATCTACCTGACCAGCCTCTACCTCATGTACTTCACCGGGATGTTCGAGTGGGCCATGCGCTCGCACTTCGGGCACCTGTTCATGACCGCGCACTTCCTCGCCGCCGGGACGCTGTTCTTCTGGGTCATCATCGGCCCCGACCCGAAGCCGCGGCCGCTGAGCTACCCGGCGAAAGTCCTGCTCTACTTCGTGTCGATCGTGTTCCACGCGATCTTCGGCCTCACCCTCATGATGGGCACCGACCTCATCGCCGCCTCCTGGTACACCCAGATCGCCCTCCCGTGGGTCGGCGACCTCCTGGCCGACCAGCGCGCCGGCGGCGGCATCGCGTGGGCCTTCGGCGAGATCCCCAGCCTCATCATCATCGGCGTCCTCATCGCCCAATGGACGCGCGCCGAAGACCGCGAAGGCCGCCGCCTCGACCGCATCGCCGAACGCGCCAGCGCCTCCGGCCGCCCCGAGGACGACCCCCACGAGGTCTACAACGCCTACCTCGCCAGCCTCGACCAGGAACGCCGCTGAACCCAGTCACCTGACCCAGTCGAACGACCGTTGCCGCCCACCGGCCCCGGCCGTATCGTCGGGGCCATGAGCGAAGCGCGATTCGAGACCCTCGCCGTCCACGGCGGCGAACCCCGGCCCACCCCCGACGGCGCCGTCGTCCAACCCATCTACCAGGGCACCGTGTTCGAGTCCCGCCCCGGCGACGACTACGACGACATCCAGTACCTCAGGCTCAACTCCACCCCGAGCCAGGAGTACCTGCACGGCAAACTCGCCGCCCTCGAAGGCACCGAGGCCGCGCTCGCCACCGCCTCCGGCATGGCCGCGATCACCACCACGCTGCTGGCCACCCTCAGCGCCGGGGACCACATCATCGCCGCCGGGGCGTTCTACGGCGGCACCCACCACTTCCTCACCGAGCAGGCACCACGCCTGGGCTGGGACGTCGACTTCGTGGACCCGGGCGACCCCGACGCGTGGCGATCGGCCCTGCGACCGGGCACCAAAGCGTTCATCGTCGAGACCATCAGCAACCCGCTCGTGCGCGTGGCCGACCTCGCCGCGATCGCCTCCTTCAGCCGCGAACACGGCCTGACCAGCGTCATCGACAACACCTTCGCCACCCCGGTGCTGCTGCGGCCGCACTCGATCGGGTTCGACGTGGTCTGCCACTCGGCCACCAAGGCGCTCAACGGGCACTCCGACATCGTCGCCGGAGTCATCGCCGGGAGCGCCGAACACGTGGCGCGCATCCGGGCCGTGCTCAACCTTTACGGCGGCTGCCTCGACCCGCACGCGGGATTCCTGCTCGCCCGCGGACTCAAGACGCTCGCGCTGCGGGTGCGCCAGCAGAACGCGAACGCCTCAGCGCTGGCGCGGTTCCTGGAGGGCCACGAAGCGATCGCTCAAGTGAACTACCCGGGCCTGGAATCGCACCCCGACCACGCTCGGGCCGCGGCGCTGCTCGACGGGTTCGGGTCGATGCTGTCGTTCAGGCCCGCCGGAGGGGTCGAGGCCGCCGAGGCGCTGTTGAAGGGGCTGCGGTTGCCTTACACCGCACCGAGTCTGGGCGGGGTCGAGTCGCTGATCACGCGCCCGGCGCGGACCAGCCACGCGGGCATGAGCGCCGAAGAGCGCGCCGCAGAGGGAATCCACGACGACCTGATCCGGTTCTCCTCCGGCATCGAGTCCACAGAGGACTTGATTGCGGACTTTGCGCAGGCGCTGGGAGACTGATCGGCGAATTGTCCATAAACGAGCGATGACGACCCGTTGGCAAGCGTTCGCGCGCCGTTCATTAGTGTGGGCGGTGCGCGAACGTCGACCCGTGAAGGGGGCGAAGCCATGCGACGGTCCGACCGGATGCTCCTGCTCGAATTGACTGAGGGGCTGGGGGATCTCAGTGCCGCCGTGGCCGCACTGGGCGAGTCCCAGCAGCGGATCGAGCGGCGACTCGACGCGATCGAGGCCGAGGCGGCCGCGAACCGCAAGGCCGCCAAGGCGGCAGCTCGGGGCCTGTACGCGCAGGTCGAAGACCTCATGGCGCTGCAACAGGGCCTCGGGGTCGAAGCGCCGCTGCCGCGGATGCGCGGCTGGGCCGCAGGGCCGGAGCTGATGCGGTTCCTGTTCGAGGAAGTGGCCGCGCGCGGCGGGGCGCGAGTCCTCGAATGCGGATCGGGAACCTCCACTGTGGTTCTCGCTTACGCGTTGCGGGCCTTGGGTTCGGGCCGGGTGACGGCGCTGGAGCACGACCCGGCGTACGCGGCGCGGACACGGCGCGAGATCGCCGAGCGCGGGCTCGGCGAATGGGCCGAGGTGGTCGACGCGCCGCTCACCGCCGTCGACATCGACGGCGAGTCCTGGCGCTGGTACCTGCCCGCGGCCCTGCCCGGCGGCGAGATCGACGTCCTCGTGGTGGACGGCCCGCCGGGCCGCACGGGCCCGCAGGCGCGCTACCCGGCCCTGCCGGTGCTGTTGTCACAGTTGGGATCTGACGCGGCGGTGGTGCTCGACGACGCCGACCGCCCCGACGAGCGCGCCATCGTGGCCCGCTGGTGCGCGGACTTCGAGGAGTTCACCGCCGAGCGGCTGCCGTTCGAGCGCGGCGCGGTGGTGCTGCGCCGCGGACGTTAGAGCGTTTCGAGGCTCGCGAAGAGTTCGAGGAGCTCGTCGTGGCCGGTGCCGGACGGGTCGTTGGAGAAGCCGTAGAGGCCTGTGAACGCGGCCTCGCCCGAGACGACGATGATCATGCGGCCGTAGACGGGCCCGTGGACAGGGTCGGTCGCGGTCAGTTCGACCTCGTGCGCCTCGAATGCGCCGAGGCGGACCGATTCGGAGCGCAGCAGCTCGAAATCCACGGCCTCCGGCCGCATCAGCAGGGTGTGGTCCTCGGCGAGCAGTTCGGCCAGGACGGCCGGGTCCTGGCTGGGGGCCACCGGTTGGGAGAACGTGAACGCCACGGCCCCATGGGAACCGGCGTCGGCGCCGGAGGAGTACATGTCCCACCGGTCGTAGGAGGGGATCTCCTCCCAGCCCCGGGGCAGCTCGTAGGCGAGCCCGGCGCGTTCGTCCTCGACCCGTTCGAGCGGCAACACGAACCGGAGCACGGCGACTGCGACACCGGTCCCTATGAGCGCGAACAGGATCGCGTAGACGAGGACGGCGCCGCGCGTTCGGCGTCGCGGGGCCTGCGGGCCGTCGGTCATGGCGGTGCTCCAGGGGCGCTCGAGGGTGCCCCCATGCTATAGCCGCGGCGACGCGGCGTGCCTGGCCAGCGGGTCGCTCGGACGTTCGGGCCGCTGGCCAGCTCAGGCCCGCTTCCCCCAGTGCGGCAGTGGGATCGGGACGAAGCGGATGCTCGTGCCGGGCCTGGCCTGCGCGGCCGCGGCCCCGGCTTCGGCGCCGACGACGCCGATCACCGGATAGCCGCCCGTGGTCGGGTGGTCGGCGCCGAAGAGGATCGGCTGGCCGTTGGGGGGTACTTGGAGCGCTCCGGCCACGATGCCTTCGCTGGGCAGTTCCGTGGCGCCGTCGAGCCGCCGCAGGGACGGCCCTTCGAGGCGCAGGCCGATCCGGTTGGAGTGCTCCGAGACCGTCCAGACCCCGCGGGTCAGCTCCGCGACCGCTTCGGGCCGGAACCAGTCGAGCCTCGGTCCCAAGTGGAGTTTCATGACCAGTTCGTCGCCGATGCCCGACCACGGTGCGGGCCATTGGGTCGGCAGCGGCGGGTGGGCCAGGCTCGGGCCGAGCGGGACGCGGTCGCCGACTTTGAGCGGGGCCGGGCCGAGCCCGGAGAGCAGGCACGTGGAGTGCGAGCCGAGGCTCGACTTCGGGTGCAAACCACCGGAGAACGCGAGGTAGGAGCGGACACCGACCTCGGCGGGACCGGCATCGAGCACCGATCCGGCCTTGAGCTTGACCGGCTGCCCCCAGGATTCGGGGCGCCCGTCCACGGTCACGGCGCACGGCGCGCCGCCGACGACCACGGTCACGTTCCGGTGCGCCTTGACGGTGCAACCAGTCAATGTGGTCTCCAGAGCGCAGGCCCCGGTCGGGTTGCCCGCCAACTGGTTCGCGAGCCTCCATGAGGGCCGGTCGGCCGCCCCTGAGGGCGGTACTGCCAGGTGGCCCCAGCCCGGGCGGCCGGAGTCCTGGCAGGTGGTGAGCACGCCGGCTCGCAGGATCTCTATGTAGCTCATACCCTCACCGCCGCGAACCGGACCCGCGTCCCGGGCACCAGCAGCGCCGCGGGCTCGCGATGTTCATTCCACAATCGACCTGGATTGGTCATGGTCGCGATGAGTTGCCAGCCGCCGGGGCTCGACCGCGGGTAGACCCCGGTGTAGGGCCCGGCGATCGCGACCGACCCGGCGGGGACCGAGGTGCGCGGGTTTTCCCTGCGCGGGACCTGATACCGCTCGGGGAGCCCTTCGAGGTAGGCGAACCCGGGGGAGAACCCGCAGAACGCCGCCTCGTACTCCACTTCGGAGTGGATGTCGGCCACGTCGTCGGGTCGCACGCCCCACAGCGCGGCGACCGCTTCGAGGTCGGGTCCGTCGTAGCAGACCGGGATCTCGACGGTCTCGCCGCCGGTCTCGATCTCGTCGGTCAGGGGCCAGCCGGGCAGTTCGGCGGCGAGCAGTTCGGGTTCGTCGACCCCGCAGACGAGCACGGTGGTCGCGCCGGGCACCAGATCCGAGGCCTCCAGCAGCCCGGACATGCGGCGGGCCTGGAGGGATCGGTAACAGGCGCGCGCGGCGGCGGTCGTGCCGCAGTCGATCAGGATGGCTCGCGGTCCGGCCGGGAGGGGCCTGAGCCGAGTGTGCTTGGCGGTGCTCACGAGAAAGCCTCCACGTCGATGCCTTGTTCGTCCAATGCGGACCGTATCGCCGACGCGAGGGCGACCGCGTCCGGCCCGTCGCCGTGCACGCAGATCGACTCGGCCGCAACCGGAGTCGGGGTGCCGCAGGTCGCGGTCACCGAGCCCTTCTCGGCCAGTTCGAGCGCTTGGGCGAGCGCGGCCTCCGGCTCCAGGAGCGCGCCGGGCGCACCTCGTGCGACCAGGCGGCCGTCCTTCAGGTAGCCGCGGTCGGCGAAGGCCTCGCCGACCACGCGCATGCCCGCCTCGGTTGCGGCGCGGTCGAGTTCGTTGCCGCGCTGCGTCAAAACCACGCTCACCCCCGCCAGGCGCATCCCCTCGACGACCGCGGCCGCTTGGAGCGGGTCGCGTCCGGTCCGGTGGTAAAGGGCCCCATGGGGTTTGACATAGGCGACGTGTGATCCGGCGGCTTCGGCGAAGACCCGCAGCGCCCCGATCTGGTAGGCGACCTCGGCGGCCAGCTCGCCTGGCGGGACGTCGATCTCGCGCCGACCGAAGCCGGCGAGGTCGCGGTAGGAGACCTGAGCGCCGATGCGCACGCCCGCGGCGGCGGCCAGATCGCAGACCCGGCGCAGCGTGGGCGGGTCGCCGGCGTGGAAACCGCACGCCACATTCGCGCTCGTGACGATCCGCAGCAGCGCAGGGTCATCGGTGAGCTCCCAGCGGCCGAAACCCTCCCCCAGGTCAGCGTTGAGGTCCATGTGTCAACGGTACCGGATCACTCTTTCGGGTGCATTCTGCGCACTCGGGTGCTTGCGGCGACGATTCCTGTCGGTGGTGTCTGAAACGATCGCTTCCTCTTCCCCTCTTGGGAGGGTGGGGGTTTGGGATGGCATCCCCCCCCGCGCGAGAAAAAGCCGCCCACCGCCGCAAGCGGCGAGAGCGGCACGAGATCGAGAACCAGCGAGGCGGTTCGAAACACGGGCGGATCGGGCGGCGCGCTCTGCGCCGGGTTCGGCGCGGAACAGGCCCGCGGGGGCAGTCGCGCTCAGGGGCCGCGCCCGTCACCGAGTCCGAGGGGTCAGAACAGGCCCGCGAACGCGGCCACCACGAACAGCACCAGGATCACCAGGACCGCGATCGCCGCCCACAACAACAGCTCCGGCGCCACGAGGAACAGCACCAGGGCCGCGGCGATCGCGATCGCCACCGCCACGCCCACGATCCGCCACTTGCGGGCCGCCGGCTCCTGGCCCTCACGCAACTGCTGGTTGGCCTTCGACAGCGAAGGGGGCATCATCCGCGTCGGCTCGACCGGGCCGTCGGCGAACCCGGGCGGGGACAGCGCCTGGAGGTCCGACAGCAGCACGTCCAACTCCGAATAGGTGCGCGCGAGCATCGCCGCGTCCACCCGGTCCTGGTACTCGGCGACGTCGAGCCGCCCCTCCTCGACCGCCTGGCGCAACCGCTCCATGACGACCTGCCGGTCGGACTCCGAAGCGCGCATCTGATCGCGGTCCATGCGGTCACCTCCATAGTCGTCCGCTCCGTCTAAGGATGCCAGGGCCCGGCAAGCCCCGCCAAGGCAACGCCCGGTACGGACATGCCCGACGCGGCACTTCCCCAAACGCGGCGAAACTGCGACGATGGGGCGGTGACCGAACAGCAGATCGCCGTCGGCGTCGGCGCCGGAACCGAAGCGGCCGACATGGTGCTCAACATCGGCCCCCAGCACCCCTCCACCCACGGGGTCCTGCGCCTGCTCCTGCGCGTCGACGGCGAGCGCGTCACCGCCTGCGAACCGGTCGTCGGCTACATGCACCGCGGCGCCGAGAAACTCTACGAAGTGCGCGACTTCCGCCAGATCATGCTCCTGGCCAACCGGCACGACTGGCTCTCGGCGTTCTCCTCCGAACTCGGGGTCGCCCTCGCGGCCGAGCGTCTCGCCGACGTCGAGGTCCCCGAGCGGGCCGTGTGGCTGCGCATGGCCCTCGCCGAGATGAACCGGGTCCTCAACCACCTGATGTTCCTCGGCTCCTACCCGCTCGAGATCGGCGCGATCACCCCGATGTTCTACGCGTTCACCGAACGCGAACGCCTCCAAGCGGTCATGGAGGAGGCCAGCGGCGGCCGCATCCACTACATGTACAACTGCGTCGGCGGCCTCAAACAAGACGTCCCCGCAGGGTGGGAGGACCGGTCCCGCCGAGCCCTCGACGAGGTCGAGCACGGCATGGTGCGCCTGGACAAACTGCTGCGGCACAACGAGATCTTCGCGGCCCGCACCCAGGGCGTGGGCGTCCTCGACGCCGCGACGGCGGCCGCGTACGGCGTCACCGGGCCCGTCGCGCGTGCCAGCGGCCTCGACTTCGACCTGCGCCGCGACGAGCCCTACCTCGCCTACGCCGAACTCGACGTGCCCGTGGTGGTGCGCACCGAAGGCGACTGCCACGCCCGGTTCCTGTGCCTGCTCGACCAGGTCGCCGTCTCGATCGATCTCGCCCGCGCCTGCCTCGACCGGGCCGCCGCACTCGACGGGCCGGTGAACGTGAAGCTCCCGAAGATCTTCAAACCCCCGGTCGGCGAAACCTATGCGTGGACCGAGAACCCGTTGGGCGCCAACGGGTACTACCTGGTCAGCCGCGGCGAGAAGACCCCGTGGCGGCTCAAGCTGCGCACCGCCTCGTTCGCGAACGTGCAGGCGCTGGCCACGCTCATGACCGGGTGCCTGATCCCGGACATGATCGCGATCTTGGGGTCGATGTTCTTCGTGGTGGGCGACATCGACAAGTGAGACCTCAGGCGCAGGTGCCCGTCGTCTCCAGGACGCGGAACGGGGCGGCCTCGACGGCGGCCGTCCAGCTCGACAGGACTTCGCCGCCGGGGCACGGCACCGACCCGTACGCCCATGTCGCGTCGGCTTCGAAGGGCGGCTGGGGCGCGAACGAGGCGACCTGGCCCTCCAAGGGGCGGCAGCCGGTCGAAGCGCGCAGGACCACCGGTTCGGACCAGCGCCCGCCCGCGGGGTCGGCGCCGACGGTCGTGATCCGCAGGCTCACGAACGTGGCGGTGGTGCCCGACCACACGGCCTCCTTCGCATCCTCGGCCCGCTGGAGGGACCGCAGGGAGAACCGCTGGGCCAGCGCCTCGACTTGATCGACGGTCGCGCCGGAGATCTGCACGGTGCGCGACAGGGACAGGCCCGGCCGGGCCGGGGTGATCTCGCACGGTTCGGATTCGAGGGGCCCGGCGGCGAGGACCGCCGCGCCCGAGAGCGACCCGGCCGCCTCGCCGAGGGTCGCGTCCATGACCGCTCTTGCGGCGGCGGCGTCGACCTGTTCGGGGACGGTGGCGCGGGAGGCGGCGAACGCCGAGGCGAGGAGCAGCACCGCCCACACCGCGACCGCCGCGCGGAGGCGGCGGCGCCAGGTCGCCGACAGGTTCGAGAACACGAGAGACAGTCTGCCCTACCCGATCCGTGCGATGACGGTCACAATCCGCGATCCGGTGTCACACTCGGGAACCATGCCCCGTCCTCATCACATGCAACCGACGCGAGCGCGCACCGCGGCCGAGGCCGCCGCGGTCTTCGAGGGGCTCCGGCCCCGGCTCGTCGGCGTCGCCTACGGGCTGCTGGGGACGCTGCCCGAGGCCGAGGACGCCGTCCAGGATGCGTGGATTCGTTTGCAGCGCACCGATCTCGAAGCGATCGAGGATCTGACCGGCTGGCTCGTCACCACCACGTCGAGGCTCGCTTTGGACGTGCTGCGGTCGGCCCGCCACCGCCGGGAGGCCTACGTGGGCCCGTGGCTGCCCGAACCGGTCGAGACCGCCCCCGACCCGGCCGAGGCCGTCAGCCTCGCCGATTCGCTCTCCTGGGCGATGCTCGTGGTCATGGAGACGCTCAGCCCCGCCGAGCGGGCCGCGTTCGTCCTCCACGACGTGTTCGGCCTGCCCTTCGACGAGCTCGCGCGCGTCCTCGCCCGCACTCCCGCGGCCTGCCGAAAACTCGCCAGCCGCGCCCGTTCCCACATCGCCGAGCGCCGTCCCCGCTTCGACGCCGACCCCGAGCAGCACCGCGACCTGGTCGAAGCGTTCGTGCAGGCGACCGGCAGCGGCGACCTCGAAGGCCTCCTGCGCCTGCTCGACCCCGAGGCGGTGCTCGTCTCCGACGGCGGCGGCCGCGTCTCGGCGGCCCTGCGGCCCATCCACGGCGCCGACAAGGTCGCCCGCTTCCTCATCGGGGTCGACGCCCGTTACCCCGACTCGGTCAAGCGCACCACTCTCGTCAACGGCGGGCTCGCGCTGGTCATGATCAGCGGCGGCGCCGTCGCCACCGTCACCGCGCTCGGCATCCGGGGCGGGCGCATCACCACCCTCGACCTGGTTCGCAACCCCGACAAGTTCCACGGCCTCAACACTCGGCCCTGACCACGAAGGAGTCACCATGGAATCCCGACTCGCCTACCACGGCACCGAATTCGGCAAGGCCTACTACAAGGCCATGCTCGCCATCGAGAAGCTGTTCCACACCTCCTCGCCGATTCCACAGTCGACGATGGAGCTGGTCAAGTTGCGCGCCAGCCAGATCAACGGCTGCGGCCTGTGCACCGACATGCACTACAAGGACGCCGTGCACGCCGGTGAAGACCCCGAGCGGCTCAACCTCGTCACCGTGTGGCGCGAGGCCCCGGCCTTCACTGACGCCGAACGCGCCGCCCTGGCCCTGGCCGAGGAGTCGGCGCGCATCGCCGACAACCCGCACGGCGTCAGCGACGAGACCTGGGAAGCGGTCCGCAAGCACTACGACGACGAGCAGGCCACCGCCCTGGTCGCCATGTGCGCCCAGATCAACGCCTGGAACCGCGTCAACGTGATCCTCCGAGCCCCCGCCGGGTTCTACGACCCGGTCACCCGCACCTACAAGAAGTAGCAGCGAACGCCGAAGGGGCCCACCGCGAAAGCGGTGGGCCCCTTCTCGCTGCAAGGGACTGGGAAAAGCGAGCTGAGCCTCCCGAAACCGTCCCTGGCGGACTCAGCGGCTGACGGCGAGTTTCGTCTCGTTGAGGCCGCGGGCGGCCTCGATCTCGCCGGTGGCGTCGCCGTAGCGCGAAAGCGCACGGAGCGTCCACTTGCCGGGGGCGGCGAAGAACCGGAACCGGCCCCCTTCGCCGGTGACGACCTCGGCGGTGAACTCGCCGGTGCCGTCGAGCAGACGCACATAGGCGCCCTGGACCAGTTCGCCCTCGTCGGTGACGACCGTGCCGGTCAGCACGGTCTCCTTCGCGAGGTCGACCGACTCGGGCAGGGCGGTGTCCTGATCGGGTGCGGCGCAACTGTCGGACATGGTGTTCCTTTCCGTACCGTCGCCGGCTACTTGGTCCCAGGCTCGTCGCCGAGCGCGATCGGGACGCCCACGAGCGACCCGTACTCGGTCCACGAACCGTCGTAGTTCTTGACGTCCTCGTAGCCGAGGAGCTCGCGCAGCGCGAACCAGGTGTGGCTGGAGCGCTCACCGATGCGGCAGTAGGCGATCGTGGCCTTGGACTCGTCCAGGCCCGCCTCGTCCACATAGAGCTCGCGCAGCTCGGCCTCGGACTTGAACGTGCCGTCCTCGTTCGCGGCCTTGCTCCACGGCACGCTCAGCGCCGTCGGGATGTGACCCGCGCGCTGCGACTGCTCCTGCGGCAGGTGCGCCGGAGCGAGCAGGCGGCCCGCGTACTCGTCGGGCGAACGCACGTCGATGAGGTTCTTCGAACCGATCGCGGCCTCGGCCTCGTCCCGCTTGGCGCGCAGCGACCAGTCCAGCGGACCGGCCACATAGGTCGTCGCCTCGCGCTTGGGGACCTCGGTCACGACCTCGCGGGCGTCGAGCTCCCACTTCTTGCGGCCGCCGTCGAGCAGCTTCACGTCCTGGTGGCCGTACAGCTTGAAGTACCAGTACGCGTACGCCGCGAACCAGTTGTTGTTGCCGCCGTAGAGGACGACGGTGTCGTCGTTGGCGATCCCGCGCTCCGACAGGAGCTGCGAGAACTGCTCCTGGTTGACGAAGTCGCGGCGGATCGGGTCCTGGAGGTCGTCCTTCCAGTCGATCTTCACCGCGCCCTTGATGTGGCCGGAGTCGTAGGCCGAGGTGTCCTCGTCGACTTCGACGAACACCACACCCGGGGTGTCGAGGTTCTCTTCCGCCCAATCGGCGGTGACCAGCACGTCTTCACGAGCCATGGCTGTTCTCTCCTGAACGTTAATGGAATGACTAGGTTTCGACTGTTCCGAGTTCGAGAGCGTGCCCAGAGAGTGGCGCGGAGCGTTGCGCCGCCGAAGCGGCAGAGCTGGATTCGTTCAGGGAAGATTCCCGATCAAGCCGATGCGGCCCCGGTTCCCGACTCGCGCACACAGGCGACTGCGGGTGAAAAAACGTGGGGGCCTTGCTCTGGAATTCGCGCACGCTGGGCCGCAATGCGGCGACTGCCTCGGGCATGGAGCCCGGCGAGTCGCCTAGGGCATTCGACAGAGCGTGGCCGCGATCATGCAGTAGTCGATCGCGCGCCGCTTCGTGAGCATCGGCTTGCGCATGGCCAGAACGCTAGCAGACTTCCCGCCCCGAATCCACACCCGTTCTCGCGATGCGGACATCCATGCGAACCGTGCGTGACCGCGAACCTCAGTTCAGGACCACGTCCTCGGCGCTGGCGGCGACGGCCAGAGCGCCGTCCTTGAAACTGACGTCGGCCAGGACGATGCCGTAGGGCAGCTCGGGGAGGCCGATCGTGGTGCCCAGCTCGGCGGCGAACTGGTCGATCTGGGACTCGACCTGCGCCGGGAGCGAGGACGTGAGCGACTCGACCGCGTCGGGGCGGTAGGAGAGCGCGCCGTCGGCGATCTCGATCTGCCCCGTCGCCCGCAGCTCGATGGTGAACCCGGCGATCTCCCTGGTCGCGTTGACCACGGCCGTCCCGTCGTCGTCGATCTCCAGGTCCAGGCCGGTCTGCTCGGCCAGCAGAGCCTCGACCGACTCGATCGAGATGGTGCCCTCCAGGTCGAGGGTGCGGGCGATGACCTGGCCGCCGTCCGAGAGCTCACGCCAGTCGGCCTCGACGTCGCGGGCGACCATCGTCAGCTCGGGGAAGACCAGGTCGTTCGCGCCCACGTCGTGGAGGGTGATGTCGATCTGCGCGAACTCGCCGCCCCACGCCTGGGTCAGGAACGGCCAGTCGTGGATCTTGACGTCGGGCCGCTGGTCCGAATGCGCGCCGTGGTCGGCGGCGGTGGCCGCGACCTCGTCGGCGATACGCCGTTCGGCCAGCGCGTTCGCGACGCGGTCGCCGAGGGCGACGACGGCGGCGAGCACGACGAGGGTGATCAGGACGCGGCGGAAGATCTTCACCGAGTGCTCCAAATAAGGGGGAGGCGGGGTGCGGGTGGCGTGAGGGGCGTTTGTGTCAGTCGATCATGTAGTAGGCGCTGACGAGGTAGACGACCGGTCCGGTCACGGCGAACGCCAGCAGCGGCCCGGCGGCGCTGACCACCGGGTTCGGGGCGGTGCCGGCCTCGTCGATGCGGCGGGACGCGGACAGGTAGCCGCAGGCGAGGTCGGCGAGCACTGCGGTGAGCGCGACGAGGAGGCCGCCGATCGCCGCGTGGGAGGGCTCGGGGCCCTCGATCACGAACCCGGCGTACGCGGCCGAGGCGGTGCCGCACATGGTGCCGATGACGATGCCGAACGCGCCCCGCGTCACCTGCCGGTTGATGCGCGGATCGGGCATGACCAGGTCGACGGCGCGGGCGGCGAGGATCGCGGTCCCGGCGGCCACGACCGCCGAATACATCGCGGGCGGGGCCGAACCCAGGCGCGAAAGCACGATGTAACACGCGTATCCGCATACGGCTACGCATACGAGCATGGTGAACCCGAGGCGTTCGGTCACCCCGGCGTGGTCCTTGCGAAGCAACTGACCTGCGACGGTCGCGCCGAAGGCGAGGGCCAGGAGCACGGTGATCGGCAGGAGCGAGACCGGCTGCCAGGTGACGGCCGCCCAGTCGGCCGCGAGCGCCAATGCGGCGGCCACGGCGAGCGTGATCCACACGCCGTCGATCTTCCGCACCCACGTGACCAGGGCGATCATCGCGAACTGGAGGACGGCGATCCCAGCGGCGTAGACGGGGCGTTCCATCTGGGTGCCGAGGATGAGGCCGGCGCTGACGACCATGGTGACCGCGATCGCGGGGAGGCGGTGCCACAGCGCGGGGCTCGGCGGGGGGAGCGTGTGGTGCTCGCGGCCGTCGTCGTCGGTGGAGCGGTAGGAGCCGGTGGCCGGCTCGCGGCGGGCCTCGGCGGCGCGGCGCTGCTCGGTGGGGGTCGGCTCGGCATCGGCGTAGGCGCCGCCCCAGGCGGGAGCGTCGGCGGCTTCCTCCGTGGGCGGCTCGTAGCCCCAGGTCTCGTCGGGTCGGCTGTACGACACGAGCAACAGCCTACGGCAGGCCCCCAACGCCGCTCGAAAGCTCGCCTCACGCGCCTGGGTGAACCACCGCTTCGGCAGTGGCGCAGGGGGTTCGGGAGGTGCGGCGCGTCGGCGGCTCGACGTCACGGCGAACCCGAATCGAATAGGATATATCCTATAGGATATAGGACATCTGGTTCGCGGCGGTCGCAGATGAGCGGCCGATGACGGTCGAATGAACGATTGGCGTCCCACTTCTCACGCCGCGACGTCCCGCATCGTGAGGTGACATGCGGGTGACGCTGGTCATTCGGTTGGTGACCGTTTACACTTGGCCCAGACTCCACCTACCGCATGTAAGCCCACCCGTCGCCGAAGCCGGGAAAGCGATAGTCGCGCGTGCGCATCTACCAGCGGAGGACTGCCTTGGAAATCCTGATCCTCACTTCCAACCCCGTTCCGGAGTCGCCAGAGTCGATCCTGCCCTCCCTGGAACTCCTGCCGCACCGATCCCGGTACGCCGGACGGGACGTGCGGGCCCTGCTTTCGGGCCCCAGCCCCGACGCGGTCATGGTCGACGCCCGAGCCGACCTCGCCGACGCGCGCGCCACCTGCCGCGTCCTTCAAGCCACCGGCCTCACCGTCCCGCTCTTCGCGATCGTCACCGAAGCGGGCCTGGCCGCCCTCCAAGCCGACTGGGGCGTGGACGACTTCCTGCTCTACTCCTCGGGCCCGGCCGAAGTCGAGGCCCGACTGCGCCTGGCCACCGGCAAACCCAACGCCGCCCAAGCCGCGGGCCCGGCCGTCATCCGCGCCGGCGACCTCACCGTCGACCCCGACACCTACGCGGCCAAACTCAAAGGCGCGCCCCTCGACCTGACCTACAAGGAATTCGAACTGCTGCGGTTCCTCGCCCAGCACCCCGGACGCGTCTTCACCCGCGAACAACTCCTGCGCGAAGTCTGGGGCTACGACTACTTCGGCGGCACCCGCACCGTCGACGTCCACGTCCGGCGCCTGCGGGCCAAACTCGGCAGCGAATACGAATCTATGATCGGCACCGTCCGCCAAGTCGGCTACAAATTCGTCGCCCCGCCGCCCGACCACCTCCGCGAAACCGAACCGGCACCCGAACGCGTCGACGCATGAGCGAAGGCGGGCCCACCAGGGCCCGCCTTCGCTGTGCCGTAAGCGTTTCAGGACCCGTCGAGGACGGGCCAGCCGCCGCTCCATTCGATGGCCTCGACGCCGAGGTCGAAGTGGCCGTCCTCGTGGTAGGAGTGGTATGCCATGAGGCCGTTCATGATCGACTGCCCGCCGGTGGCCACGTAGTCGCCGTGCGCGCCGAGGACGAGCGTGCCGCCGCCCTGGGTGAGCGGGACGCCCGCCGCGTCGGTGAACGGCCCGGTGGGGGAGGTCGAGCGGCCGACCCGGATGTTGTAGGTCGAATCGGCTCCCGCGCAGCAGGTGTCCCAGGACGTGAAGAGGTAGTAGTAGCCGCCGTGTTCGACCAGCGCCGGCGCTTCGATGCCGGCGCCGCCGCGCCCGGCGACGTGGATCGGGTTCGCGCCGGGTTTCACTTTGCCTGAGGGCCAGTCGAGTTCGAGCATGTAGATGCCCTGCCACCATGAGCCGTAGGCCATGTAGTGCTTGCCTTCGGCGGCGAGGATCGTGGGGTCGATCGCGTTGTAGGGGTCGCCGGGGCTCGACTCCCACACCTGGCCTTCGTCGATCCAGGCGTAGGCGGGGTCGGCCGGGTCGAGGGTGGTGTTGGTGGCCAGGCCGATCACCGAGCGCTGATTGCCGAATGTGGACGCCGAGTAGTACAGGTAGTAGCGGCCCTCCGCCGCGTCATGGTAGATCTCGGGCGCCCAGAGGTTGTCGACGCCGGGCACGGCCGCGGTGAGCCACGCGGGCTTGACGTCCCAGACGGTGTCCACATAGGTCCAGGTGGCGCCGTCGTCGGTGGAGGTGCGGATGGTGATGTTGCCCTGGCCGAGCGGGCCCCAGCCGGTGGCGAACACGTACCACGGCTCGCCGTCCTCGCAGGGCGCGAACAGGCCCGGATCGTGCGCCCCCAGATCGCCGCCGACCGTACCGGGAGCGTCGGCGGCGCAGGCCTGGCGCGGCCCGGCGGGGTCGGCCGCGGCGGTGGGGGCGAGCGCGGCGAGGCCCGCGAGGAGCCCCGCGGCCGCGAGCGCGGCGATGAGGGAGGTGCGTTTCGGAGTCATACGGGACCGCCCGTCCTTCGATCGAGAAATAGAACAGAGTCGATGTTATCGGAAACATATGTGAACGGTCAAATCTCCGGTGTCCCGCGCCCGGGCGTGACGCCACCAAGGTGCCCCCGAACCAATCCACCTCCGCGAAACCGAACCGGCACCCGAATGCGTCGACGCATGAGCAAAGGCGGGCCCGACAAGGCCCGCCTTTCCCCTTGCCCCGCAAAGTAGGGCAGACCCCACCATCCCCACACCCGGCCACCGGATTGCTCACACCGACCACCCCCCATAGCTTCAGGGCATGAACGCCACCAGCAACCACCGCCGCGCGCTCCCCGCCGCACTCGCGGCCCTCGCCCTCGCCGCGACCGGCTGTGCCACCACGAACGACCCGGCCCAGCGCACCTACGTCGCACTCGGCGACTCGTACGCCTCCGGCTTCGGCGCAGGCGACTACGACGCCGACGACGGCTGCCACCGCTCAGCGCACGCCTTCCCGGCGCTGGTCGCCGAGGCGATCGATGAGGAGCTCGAGTTCGAGGCCTGCTCGGGCGCGGTCGTCGCCGACGTGGTCGAGCAGCAGCTCGACGCGCTCGACTCGGCGATCGACTTCGTCACGATCACCGTGGGCGGCAACGACTCCGGACTGGAGGCCGTGCTCGGCGCCTGCGCCGACACCGACACGGCGGCCTGCACGGCCGCGATCGAGGAGGCGCGGGCCCTGATCACCGAGGACCTTCCCGGGAGTCTCGACGGCCTGTACACGCAGGTCGAGGCCCAAGCAGGAGAGGCGACGATCATCGTGGTGGGGTACCCGCGGCTGTTCTCCGAGACCGCCTGCGAGGCCGTGCTCGACACCACGCCAGACGAGCAGCGGGCCGTGAATGAGCTCTTCGACCTCCTCGCCGACACCATCGCGGCCGCGGCGACCGGCCACGGCTTCGCGTTCGTCGACCCGCGGGACGCGTTCGACGGACACGAACTGTGCACAGAGGACACTTGGGTCATGGGTCTGGAATCGGCAGAGCCGTTCCACCCCAACGCCACCGGGTACGAACGCTACGCGGAACTGGTCCTCCCGCACTTGAACTAGGCACGCGAAAGCGCCCGCCGCGTTGGCGCGGCGGGCGCTTCGCTCATCTCGTTGTATGCGGCCTAAACCGCTGCGGTGCAAGCGGTCAGGTGGCGATCCCCACGATCGTGGAGTCGATCAGCGTGCCGTCGGCCGCGTAGTCGACCGTGCCCAGGTAGCGGGAGTCCACGTCCAGACCCGACCAGGCCAGGTCCAGCGAGTACGGGGACGCCATCGACACCGTCTGCTCGGCCGGGCTGACCTCCAGGGTCCCCTCGTCCGTGCTCGGCACGATCCAGGTGTGCAGGGTCGCCTCCAGCGGCGAAGGACCGGCCCACTCGTCCACGAACACCACGAACGTGTAACCGCCCGGCAGCGTCACGGCCTCGTTCGAACCGCCCGAAGCCGAGTAGCCGACCAGCGTCAAAGCGCCGGCCTCGTCCTTGACGTACACGAACAGGTCAAGGTCGGTCCCGAGCGGGTGCTCCTCGTCGAACGTCGCGAACCGCACCAGCGCCGCGTCCTCGGGAGTCGAGAACTCGTAGGCGACCGTGTGCGAGTTCTCGGCCGGCGAACCGGTCGGGAACGAGGACGAGTCCGGGTCGGTCAGCGTCGCCGTCGACACCTCGGAGGCCACCAGGCCCGACACCGTCGAGGTCAGCGTCCCGTCGAAGCCCGCCACGCCCGAAAGCGAAGCCGAACCCTCGTCGCCGTTGAACGACACCTCGTCGGTCGCCGCGAGCTGCGTCGGCTCCACCGTGATCGGCGAACGCACTTCGTGGACGGTCTTGGTGCCCTTCTTCTCCACCCAGGTGATGTCGCCGAACGCCCAGTCGCCGAACGCCGCGTCAGTGCGCGTGATCGTCAACGTGTACGTGTGCGACTCGCCCGGCTTGAGCGTGAACTCCTTGGCGTCCACCGAGACCTCGAAGCCCGCCGGAGCGGTGATCGTCGCCTTGTAGGTCGACTTCTTCTCCGAGATGTTGGTGACCGTGCGCGACACCTCATAGGTGCCGGTCAGCTCCGCGACCGTGATCGACGGGTAGTTGAGCTGCGAGGGCTCGATCGAACCCAAAGCGTCGCAGTTCGACTGGATCTTGTACGCCTCGGGCGTGCCGCAGATGTACTGGATCCACTCCACAGGGGACGACTCGTACACCAGGCCCGGGTCGAGCATCTTCGCCCCGTCGGCGTGACCGGCGCCGTAGTCGAACGGCGTCGCGTCCTCACCGGCGCGCTGGATCGGGTTGCCCGCCTGGTCCTCCTGGTAGGCGGTCGTCATGATCGCCGACTTGATCGCCATGGGCGACCAGCCCGGGTTCGCCGACTTCAAAAGCGCCGCAAGGCCGGCCACGTGCGGGCTCGACATCGAGGTGCCCTGGTTGGTCGCGAAGTCGTTGCCCGCGTGGTTCTCCGGGGTGGTACCGGCGAGGATCTCCACACCCGGGGCGGTGATGTCGGGCTTGAGCAGGTTCTGCTCGGCCGACAGCGCCGGACCGTTCGAGGAGAAGTCGGCCATGGTCGGCGCGTTCTGACCCTCCCGCTCCGAAGTCTCCACCTTCACGCGCGGGTTCTTCTTCGAGTCGACCCACGCCTGGAGGTCCTGACCGTCGGTGTAGGACACCGAGAGCACCGGAACCGCCTGCGAAGTGACCGTGACGGCCGGGCCGCGCTCGAACTGGTCGACCACGATCAAGGCCACGCCGCCGGCGTCGGCGACCTGGTTCGCGTTGTCGGTGAACAGGTTCCCCCGCACACAGATGATCGCGAAGTCCTCGGTCTTGGCCGGGTCCAACGTGCCCGCGTCACAGCGGGCCGCGGCCTCGGGGTCGGCGTCGTCGTACGCCGCGTCGACCGCGTTCTTCACGTACCACTTCGCCTTGCCCACGAGCCCGGCGACCTCGATGTCCTCGTTGCCGAACTCGAGCTCGGTGCGGAAGGTCTGGTCGTGGGTCGAGGCCGCCACCGTGGTCACCCACGGCTCCTGGTGGTCCACAGTAGAGGTCGGGCCGTCGTTGCCGGCGCTCGCCGCCACGAACACGCCCGCCGCCGACGCGTTGAAGAACGCGATCGACACCGAGTCGAGGAACTCGGGCGTACCGGTCGAACCGATCGAGAAGTTGATGACGTCGACGCCGTCGTTCACGGCCGCTTCGATACCGGCCACCAAGTCCAAACCGGAGCAACCACCCCAGCAGACCTTGTACGCCGCAACGCGAGCCGCCGGAGCCAGCCCCGAGAACTTCCCGACGTTCTTGCCGTCGATGAAGACCTTGGTGCCGTAGTTGCCCGCCGCAGTGGTGGCGGTGTGCGTGCCGTGACCGTTCGAGTCACGCGGCGACGCATACGAATCGACCGAGACGCCGCGCGCATCGAACCAGCGCGCGCCGATCAGCTTGTTGTTGCACTCGATGTTCGCGGCCGGGTCCTCGTCCTCACCGGTCTCGCACTCGCCGTTCCACTTCGCGTCGATCGTGGCCTGGTCGGGCCGCGGCTCGGACAGCGGAGCCAGCGACGGGTTCTCGGGCCAGATGCCGGTGTCCAGGACACCCACGATCACGCCTTCGCCCGCGCGTTTGTGGGAGCCGAACTCCTCTTCCCAAGCGCCCTTCTTGCCGGCGACGTTGATGAACTTCGTGGTGTCCACCGCGGCGGTGGGCTCGTAGATCACGTCGGGGATGACCGCGAGGACGTCGTCGCTCGCGGCGAGCTCCTCGGCCTCGGCCGCGGTCAGATGCGCCCCGAAGCCGTTGAGGACCGTGTCGTACTCGACCAGCGCGTCCACGTCGAATTCGGCGATCACGTCGGCGCGCTCGGCGGCGAGGAAGTCGCCGTACTCCTCGACCGCGCTGGTCGTGAAGTCGATGGTGTCGCCTTCGGCGGGCGCGGTGGCGTCGAGGCCGGACTCGCCGCCTTCATAGGTGGCGATGGGGTCCGACGCGAGCTGGACGACGTAGTAGCCGTCCGCGTATTCGATCGCGGTGTCGGCCGCTTCCTTGAAGTACTGCGGGGTCACCTCGGGCAGCGCGGGGAGTTCGGCCGAGGCCGGGGAGGCGGTGGAGGTGAGTGCGACGACCACGACGGGGATCGAAGCCGCCGCGAGGGCGGCTCTGGTTCGCGCTCCGGCGCGCCGGGGGGCGCGTCTTCGCAGACTTCGGGGGGACGGAGATCCCATACGATGAGCTCCTCTCAAGGGGGACGAGCGCCGCTGGGTGAATACTCGGCCACGGTTCGCGAGGGAACCGTGGCTGCGGCGCACGGAAACGAGCCTATTGCGAGGAAGGTTCGGTGTAAACCCTCATATGAGGAGAATGCCGGGATCAGGCATGACTGTTATGCGGCCGTTACAAAAGACGTACCGACAGTTGGCCATTCAGTGAATGACGAGGGCGCTGCGCTGCGGTTCTACCAGCGCCACCACAGGAAGCGGCGCTCGTGTCGAACGGTCACGGAGCTGATCTTCATCCGACCATAAAGGACGAATCGGATACCGTCGACCCCTTGGTACGAGGCCTTGTTCTCGACCGAACTCGCCACCACGTCGATGTTCTCGTCCACCGCGTACGCGCCCGCGGGAAGCACCAGTTCGACCGAAGAGGCGATGAGATTGAGGTCGATCTCGACCTGGGTGCTGTTGATCTTCGCGTGGCGGCAGTCGAGCTTCACCGAGCTGGCCTTGGCGTCCACGGCGAGTTTCCGCGGCACCAGCCAATCGCCTTTTCGCTCCACAGAGGAGGCTTTGGGGTTGAGCCTGAGCTCGGCGGGTCCGGCGGCGGCCGCGGGCGCCGGGGTGGTGGTGGCGAGCGTCCCGGTGGTCTCGGGCAGGTCGGCGAGGAGGCGCTCGACCTCGCCGTAGGTGCGGGCTTCGTAGGCTTCTCGGGAGCGGTCGGCGAATTCCTGGAGATCGAGGCGGCCTTCTTCGGTGGCGGCGTGGAGCCGCGCGATGATGGCTTCGCGCTCGGCGTTGGAGACGCGCATGTTCGGGTCGGGCGGGACCATGTGCTTACCTTCTCGTCGGGCCGGGGTTGAGTCGCCTGGGTCTGCGCACGAGGCCGCCGTTGCACCATTCGTGGTAGTCGAACAGGTCCGGCTGGCGGATGAGCGCTTTGGTGTTGGCGACCCAGAGTCCAACATACTGGTCTTTGGACTCGGATGCCTTGTCGAGGAGGCGGTCGACGCGCTTGCGGGTGTGGACGCGGAACTTGGTGCGGACGGCGTCGCCGGCGTAGATGTAGAGCACGTGGAGGGCGAAGGAGCGCTTGGGGCAGGTCTCGTCGGCGGCGAGTTCGAGCCAGGTGTCGGCGAGCTCGTCGGTGGCGAGGGTGAGGTCCCACTGGCGGCCCTCGGGGGCCGTGGAGTAGGGGTCGAGCGCCCAGGCGCGGATCTCCTGGGGGGTCGGCACCGCGGGGCGCGCGAAACCGGTGAACGAACCTTCCGCCACGTGCGCTCCCCGACGACTCGAACAATGCTCGCACTGATCGTAACCCGGGCGCGCCCGGAACTCGGTCCGCGCTTTCCGCTCGGAGGCCCACCCCACCCGGGGGCCCCTCCCCCCCCGCCCCCCACCCACCCCTCCCCTTCGATTGCCCACCCCACCCTTCGGTACCTGCCCTCCCTCGGTGCTGCGCGTCCGCGAGGGGGCGGACGCGGTGCGGTTGTCCCGGTTGCGAGGGCGGCCGCTCGCTTCGGGGCTCGGCTCCGGGGTTGCGGGAGGCGCCTTCTCGCTTCCCCGGAGCGTTGACCGCTATTGGTGCAGGGCCATGGTCACCGCCTCGATTCGGGTCTTGATCTCCTCGAGCTCGTCCTGGTCGGGGCTCCAGCCTCGTTCGAGGAGCGTGTCTCGGAGGCGGGTGAGCCAGGGGCGGGGGTGTTCGGTGACATCGGATGCGGTGAGGACATGGACCTCCCAGCCCAGATTGCGGAGCGTTTGATGGCGGCGGTGGTCGGCGGTTTCGGCGGTGAGGCCGAGGTGGGTGGCGAGGCCGTCGTATTCGACTCCGACCCGCCATCGCTCCCAGCCGAGGTCGAGGAACTTGACCCGCCCGTTCGGTGTGCGGACCCGCAGTTGCGGGACCGGGGGTGGCAGGCCCGCGTCACCGATGAGGCAGCGGGTCCAGGACTCCATGGGCGATTCCGCCCGCGGGTCGGCCGACAGGAGGGTGGTGTTCGCCTGCCTCAAGCGCGCGCCGTGGACCGGTTCGAGCGCGGCCAGGAGGTGGTCGGAACCGATGCCCGCGCGGAGCATCTGGTCGGCGGCGGCCACCGCCTCCAGGCGAGGCAGGTCGGCCGCGCAGTCGACCAGCGTGCGGGCGAGGGTGGTCACCGGGAGGCCGTCGACCACCGTGATCTGGGACAGCGGCGGGTCAGGCGAGCTTTCTACCGGCCAGCGCCGCTGGTCGGCGCCCGGCGGGAGGACATCGAAGCCGTGGATCCAGGCCGCGGTGCGGCCGGTCGCGACCAGGCGGTAATCGGATTCGAAGGCCGCTTCGAAGCGCATGAGGAGGTCGGAATGGGAATCCGACATTTCCTCGTCGAAATAGGTGGTGTCGGTCATCGTGGCTGTCGCGGTGCGATACGTCGGTATTTGCGTCATGTGACAACTGTGACCACTCTGCCACCAGGTGTCCACAAAAACTTTCCGCCTGTGGATAACTTCGGCTGAAATCCGCGTAATCCCAGCTCAGTACCTGTGGATAACTTGCTAGGGGTGGCCCGGTCGCTTCGCGACCGAGCCACCCCTAGCAAAAACAACGAGCCTGACCGGCCCCTAGCGGTACCCCAAAGTGCAGGCCTTATCGGCGTGCGCCTTCGCGACCTTCAGGAACTGAAGCTGCCGGTAGCACTGCGCGTACCCCACCACCTTGCCGCCGGCCTGCGCGGCCCTGCACGCCTGCGTCATCCCCACCGACACCGCATACCCCTGGTTCGTCAGGTACTTCGTGCAAGCGAACGCGTTGGCCTGCGCCGGGGCCGCGACCGCCAGCGCGGCCGCGGCGCCGATGAGGAGCGCGCTCAGTGTGAGCGCGAGTCTGCTTGCGGCCCTTCGCATGAGGTCAGTATTCGACGTCGCAGAGCTTCCATTGGCCGCCTTCTTCGACAGCGGTGAACGTGTAGCCGCTGCCTCCGTCGACGTCCTCTTGGCTTTCGGGCGCCGAGTCGTCCATGGTCCAGCCGACCCAGACTTCGGTGCCGCCGGAGACCTCGCGGGACATGCTCCACAGCAGGAATCCGAAGCCCCAGCCTTCGTTCTCCAGCTCCCAGTCGCGGTCGAACTCCATGCTGTCGGTGGGGTTGGCGCACACGACCGATTCGAGCGCCGCGTTGTCGTCGGAGTCGGCGGCGAGACGGTACGTCAGAGCCGCGCCTTCGGGCGTGTTGGCGTCGAAGCTGTCGGAGTTGACGGGCGTGCCCCAGGTCGCGAAGTCGTCGTCGACGGTGCCGCCGGTGTCCTCTTCCTCCGTGGTCTCCTCTTCGACCGGTTCGGAGGAGGGCTCTTCCTCGGCGGTGGTCTTGTCCTCGTCGCCGCCCTTGGCGTCGGGTTTGTCGTCGCCGAGGCCGGGGATGATGAGCACGGCGGCCACGCCGAGGACCAGGACCAGGCCGATGACGACTGCGAGGATGACGCCGAGGCTGCCGCCCTGCCGCGCGGGCGGGAGCGGGGGAGGCAGGACCGATCCGGGCGCCGTCGGGTAGCCCTGTTGCACGCCCACCTGCGGTGACATCATCGGCGGGCCCGGCTGGGTGTACTGCGGCTGCGGGGGCTGCTGCTGGTAGTAGTTGCCGGGCGGAGGCGTGGTGTTGTACCCCTGCATGTAGGGGTCGGTGGGCGGCTGCGGCTCGGGTTGCAGCTGGTACTGCGGGTTCTCGCCGCCGGGGGGCGGATACGTCATCGCTCGGTACGCCTCGTCTTCTCGGGGGAATCGGACGCGGTGAATGGGTTTCACCGGAGGTGACCTCGATCGTACAGGCCACCGGCGTCATTGTGGCACCCCGAAACGTGCAGGTCGAGGGTCGCTTGAGCGCGCCTGACGCATATGGGCACGAACCTCGCCCCGGCCCCTTCCGCCTCATTGGTGACGCCTGGGACTGCGCATTGCGTCCTGTCGCACACCCTGTGCGATCGGGGCTGGCGTGGCGGGACTACGATTCTTTCCCCGGCCCTCTGCGCGCCCGCGATCCCTCAGGCGCGCAACCCGCCCCGACGGACCCCCGCCGTGGCCGGCGGCGACGCCGTACCGAGAAGTTCAGGCAGCTAAGAGAAACGCTTCTACCCGAGGTTCAACGTATGGCGAACGCCAATGCAGTGCAGCTTTGGACGCTCCGATGCTCCGTGATGCTCGCGCCCGTTCCGGTCGTGGAGCTGTCCGGGGTCAACCGCCTCTGGGGCTACGGCCTCCTCTACCCCGCCATCGCCGCGACGTGGGCGACGAGCCGCTGGCAGCGCCGCAGGCGCGCCCGCGCGCAGCGCGATGAGCAGCGGTCCCGTTCGGGTTTCTGGGACGCGGAGGGCCCCACCACGATCGGCATGGCCGTCACGGCCACTGTGGACGCTGAGACGCATGACCGCCGCGACCGCGCGATGAGCAGCCTGGTGGCCTCGATCCAGAACGAGGCGCTCGACCCGGACCTGCGCATCCAACTGATTCAGGACCTGGTCGACTTGGGCGGCAAGGACATGGCGCAGCGGCTCGCGCCTGTAGCGGTGACGTCTGAAGTGGACGTCGAGGTGCGTCTCGAAGCCGCCGAGCACATGAGCCGCTTCGATCTCGACGACGCCTCGCGGGCGCTGGAGTCGATCGCGGCCGATGCCGCTGTGGCGGACAAGTATCGCCTGGACGCTGCGAACGCGCTGGCCGACTGCGCGCGTCGGGCGGCGGGGATCGCTCTGATGCAGTTGGTGACCGATGACAAGGTCAGTGAGTACGTGCGGCATTCGGCGGCGAACACGCTGCGGCGCGTGAACCGGGACGCGGCGGCGATGGCGTTGCGGCACTTGGCGATCGCGCCGTTGGTGAGTGCGCGGTTGCGGATCATCTGCGCTGAGCAGCTCGCCGACTTCAACTCCGAGGACGCCGAGAACGCGTTGTGGCGGTTGGTGAAGGGCGTCGAGGCGGTGATGGACCATCACTTGGGGATCGACGCGGCCGAGGCGATGCACGGGATCAACCCGGAAGTGGGGATCGAGGCGTACTCGGTGCTGGCGGTCGATTCGTGCATTCACTGGTCGGGGCGGATCGAGGCGGCCTACCGGCTCGGGCGGCTCGGCATTCGCGACGGGTTCGACATGCTCAGCGACTTCGCCTGCGCCGCTTCGGTCGCCGACGTGTACGGGCTCGCCGCGCTGGACCGGCTGTTCCAGCTGGAGGTCGAATCGGGAACGCTCGACCCGGAGGACTAGTCGAACGACGAATGCGATTGGCGGGGTGTGCGCTATGCGCACACCCCGCCAATCGCATTCGTTCACGACCTCGCGCGACGGTGGCCGTTCGAACGAGCCGACTTACACCGTCGTCAGGCGCTCCTGGATCCTCACCACCTCCGCTTCGGTCACCGCCGAGCGGATCTCGTGGTGCGGCGTGTCTGCTTCGGACAGTGAGGCCAGGAGGGCCCGGCCCAGGCTCGCTTGCGTCAGGGCGAACAGGCGCAGCAGCAGCGGCAGGAGTGCGGCCAGGACCAGGCCTCCCAGGACTGCCAGCGTCGAGACCGCCAGGTAGGAATCGCCCCAGCCGAGCCAGCGCGTCGCGTGCTCAATGCCGTCGGCTTCGCCGGTGGCGCCGCGGATGATCCAGGAGTACAGCGGGTAGGTCAGCGAGGCCAGGGTCGCGGCCCACATCGTCAGGGCCACAACGAAACCGGTGATGGCGAGTGGGAAGTTCACCAGGCCCCACAGCAGGTTGAGCCAGGACTGGCCGTCGGCGATGGGGGAGAGGAAGCGGCGCAGGCCGGTCTTGTCGGTGTGGCGGTAGTGGGGCGCGGGGACGGGCTGGCCGAGGACCGCGGCGAGTTGGAGTCGGCCGGCCGTGGCCAGGCCCCGCATGGCGTAGAGGGTCGCGGCGAGGATCGGGACGCCGATCCAGATGACGGCGGTGCCGAGGCCGGCGGCGAAGCCGGCGATGGTGATGACGAACGCGGGGATCGCGATCGGGAGCGAGGAGAGCAGGTAACCGGTGTCGGTGCGAAGCTGCTTGAAGATCGTGTTCATGTCTTCAATCCTGGCCGCCGCGGCGCCCGGTTCCGAGCCTGCGAGCAGGCATTTCGCCGGTAGGGTCTGCCCTACCGTGAACCGGGGGTCCGTGGGGCACAGGTGCGGCCCGGGTCGTTGACCTCGACACCGGGCCGCTATGTGCCACATGTTGCCGCTTCGTCCCGTACGGGAGTCGTTGAGGCTGCTGCTAGCATCGCGCTCTGCCATTGAGCTACCGCCGCATGTGGTGCGGCGGGAGGGATTCGAACCCCCAACCTTGATGTCCCAGAGAGACTCCTCGCGGGTCGCGCGGCGTGGCGAATACTGAATCTGGAGCGAGCGTCTACTGCTTCGCGGCCTGCCTCTACCGTTTGGGCTACCGCCCCGGACGGTCGCGCCGGGACGGGAGGGACTCGAACCCCCACTCGGGCCGCGTTGTATTGCGGCTGAACTTCAGTTTCAGTGTGTTCGGCGCTTGCGCGCCTCCCCTGTCGCTCAAAACAGGGGGTCTAGGGGGCCTATTCGCCCAGGAGGTACCCGAAGACCTTCGCGCCGACCTTCTCGTCGACGACCTCGGTCCCGTTGGCCTCCTCCCGCGCGAACTTGACGGCGGTCTGGAGCTTCTCGACCCGCTCGGCCAGCTGCGTGACGCGCTTGGCCGGGGCCGCACCGGAGAACTTCACGGTCGTCCAGTAGCCGACCGGGATGTCCTCGTAGTACACCTCGACCTGCGCCGGGTGCTCCTCTGTGGCCTCGGCCTTGACGTGGTTGCGCGGCACCTTCTTGGTGCGCACGGTCTTCACCGCGTCGGTGGCGTGGCAGTCGGCGGCGTCGTTGAACGTCCACGACTCGGCCGCGTCCAGCACCGGCAGGGCCCTGACGAACGTCTGGAGTTCCCCGAGCTGCTTCTCCAGGAACAGGAGGTAGGTGACCGGGACGTCGGCCACGAGCGTCTCCCCGTCCACCACGATGTCAGCGGTCGCGAGCGCGTTCGTGCGGTCCTTTGTGGCCACCACGTCGAACAGGCGGGTCAGCGCTTCGGCCACGTCCCGCAGCTGCTCCTCGACGCGCCGCTGCACCTTTGTCGACTCGGGCGGCAGCTGCTCGCCCTCCTCGTCCTTGGGCTGGTAGGTGCGCGAGATGCCCGACAGGAGCGGCGCCTTCGAAAGCTCGCGCCCCGCTTCGTTGAGTACGCGGGCGGCTTTGGTCTTGGTGGACTTCTCGATCGCGATGATCTGGTTCAGCTTCGTCACGGGGCTGTCCTCACTTTCGGGCTCCACCATAGGGAGCCGGTGCCACCGGCGGCAAGGCGTTTAGCGGTCGCACCACCATTTCGATTTGTGGGACGAGAGGAAGCACATGACGAGGATGGGCAGCACGATGGCGACGCAGTCGAAGTTGATGTAGATGAAGCCGGTAGGGCGGGCGAAGTCGATCGCCGAGACCAGGACCGCGCCGAGCGCGCACTGGAAGACCAGGCCGACCGCCTCGAGCGCGATCGCGTACGTGCGGGCCGTGGCGCTTCGGCGGTAGATCCGCATGGCGAGGATCCCGCGCATGATCGCCCACGCGAGGGCTTGGGCCCCGATGGCGGTCTGGAGCAAGGGTGCCCATTCGGCCATGACCGGGTAGGCCTCGCTGTACGCGCTCGGATCGGTCACGAGGAGGGTCACTGCGTTGATGACCGTCCACACTGAACCTGCGAACAGCACCCACATCATGATGAACGCGGTCAACGTCAGGCCCGGGATGCGCGGCGGGCGCATCGGGTAGGGGACGTGGCCCAAGTAGGGAGGCGGGCCGTCGTGGATCGGGTACTGCGGCGGGGGCGTGGCCACGGGGACTCCGGGTGCTGAGGGGGCGAGGGTGCTACCGAGTGTATTCGGATCCGGTGCCCGGCAGGGTCCGCGCTTGGTGCGCGGCCCGTGCCGGGCCGGGGTTCGGCGGAGGTTTTCGGGTGGGTATGGGCGGGGTACCCTCCATGCGGCCTGAGTGTCGTCGCGGCCACGGACCGTCCTCCCGGTGCCTGAAAAACGGGAGGAAACGTGCTGAACCGGGCGGTCGCGAGGGCTCCCATGCCCGGATGCCGTGGTGGGAACGGAGGAGCACATGATCACGCGTTTGGCCGAGTCGCTCGGGTACCGGGTGACAGAAGTCGAGGACGGCGACGGCACGGTCTCGATCGGCGGCCACGACGGGGCCAGCGCGCTGCGCATCGGGTGGCGACCGCTCATCGTCGAGGGCTACACCGGTTCGGGCTCGATCGACCGGTTCGCGATCCGCACCCGCGACGCGGTCCTGCGCGCCGCGCTCCGCGGCCTGCGCGAACGACTTCGATCCTCCACTGAGGACCCGGTCGAGTTGGCGGGTCCGATCTTGGCGCTGCTGCAACCGGGGCACTACGGGGTCCGGGTGTGGCGCGACGCGAATGTCCACATCGAACCGTTCGGGGAGAACGAGACCGCCTGGTGGTACCCGTACGAGCCGATCGGCACCGAAGGCACCGCGGTCATCCCCACCGATGCCTGGCCGCCCTTGGACGACGCGACCGTGGCCGCCTACGCCGAGGCGATCGGCCGCGGGGAGCGACCGCTCGCGGTCGCGTTGCGCTCCGAACCGCCGGGGGACGAGCAGGACTGCGTCACCTTCCTCCTCGACGGCCACCACAAACTCGCCGCCTACCGCCGGGCCGAGGTCAACCCGCATTTCCTCGACATCGCGCGCCTGGCCGACCGACGCCCTTGCACCCCAGAGGATCTGCGCGGCGTGATCGACGGCGACGAGAAGCTCGGCGCCTCGGCCGCGAAGCTCATGCGCTACCTGGAGGACCGCCGAGGCTGAACGAGGGCCCCTCTGGCGGGGGAGGTGCGCTGATCGGTGACAGGAACCGCGAATCCTGAGCGATCACTCCAGTGGCACGCCGCCGGGGCGGTCGGTCGCCTCGAGTAGCGCCGCCGCTTCGGCGTCGGTCGGAGTGTCCCCTTCGGATGCTTCGAGGTATTCAGTCAGGAACGCCCGCAACGCCTCTCCCGCGAAACGGTCGGGCGCGGGTGTGAATGGCGTGTCGGCGTGGAGGACGAGCAGCAGCATGCCGCGAATGCGCCCTTCGGGGCCGCCGATGCCCGGCTGGAAGTACGGCAGGTCCAGGACCTTCGCTCCGGCCGACCTGTAGAACGCCAGACGCCTGCGCGGATCGCCATGCGCCGCAACCTGAGCCACCGCATCGGGCGACTCGATCTCCGCGACCACCGCGCACGGCGCGTACCGCTCGGCCCACGCCGCCACCGCCTCGCCCAGCAGCCTCCCGCCCAGGCCCGCGCCCCGCGTGCGGGCATGGACGGCCAGGTAGGTGAGCAACTGGATCCGCGAGGCCGCCGACCAGCGCCCGAACGCCGCCCCCGCCGCCTCGCCCGCCTCGTCGACCGCGACGAACAAGCTCCCCTCGCCCGCATCCAGCGACGCCGCGATGCTCGACGCAGGCTCCAACTCCCCGGCCGGGAACGAAGGCGCGAACAGCTCGTCGTACACCCGCGCCACCAACGAATCCGGCCGCCGCACTTCAACAATCCGATACTCCACAATGCCCCCCGACCCACCAGTATCGGCGAGCCCGACCCCGCAGGGGCCCGTTTCCGGATCGACACCGCAGCTATAACCGTTCGAGCCGCCGCCTCCCGCTGGCGCCCGACCAGACCCAGCGCGCGAACGTCACCGGCAGCTTCACCGCATACCAAGCGGTGGAACGGAACCCGTTGTAGTTCACCCACCGGCCCATCACGTACACGACCGCCCAGAACACCACGAACCCGGCCGTCAGCCCCCACGCCTGCGGCGTCCAGAAGCCCGCGGCCTGCCAGATGCTGATCGCCGCGCAGATGCTCAGCGCCGACACCGCCGCCGTGGTCGAATCCCGCACGCGCTGCTGGCGGTCGCCCTCCCACCGCTGCAACGTCGCCTCCGACTGGTCGGCCATGACCTCGTTCAGGCGCGCCTGGAACGTCGCCAACTGCTCGTCGACGCCGCTGACGGCCAGCAGCCGCCGCAACGCCGCCGCGTTCGAGGGCGAGCGCAAAAGCGAGGGCGAATGCAGCAGCGCGATGACCCGCCGCGTCTCGTTCTCGAACCCGAGCATCCTCGTCCGCGCGGCCTTCATCGCCTCCAGCTGCGCCGAGCGGTCGGCGCCGACGCGGTGGTACTCGTTGATGAACCCCGTGACGTCGGCCCGGTAGGCGTCGAGCTGGTGATTCCACGCCGCGAGCGTCCCGCTCAGGCACGCCGTGAACTCCCCGATCGCCTCCATGTCGCCCGAGATGAAGTTCGGGGCGTCCAGCGCCGCGATCACCGTCGTGTTCTCAGTGGAGATCAGCAGGTCGCCTTGGTTGCGCTGGTTCCAGATCCGCCTGCTGTGGTCGTCGGAAAGCCGCACCCAGTCCCACAGCGACTCCTTCGCGTCCGGCGCCGAATGCAGCAGGACCGAGGACCCGACCAGGGTCAGCAACCGGTGCCCGTCCTGGACGAGCGGCCGGTCGACCTCGCTGTGCCCCTCGAACTCGTGCCGCCGCTCGCTCGCACGCAGGACCCGGACGATCACATGAGATCGTCCTCTATGGACTTCAATTGGTTCGCGTTGGGCTGGGCCGGTGTTGAGCTGCTCGGGGAGTTGCCGCAAGATCACGTCTCTTGCGAAGCGCGCCAAGCGATCCCAAGTCTTGCCTTCGCAGTCGACTTCGATGCGGCCGTGCTCACGGGCCGCGCGGAACATCGCCGCGTGCAGCTCGCTGGGGTACATGTCCTCGACCGACCGCTCCAGGCGCAGGCAGTGCACACCCAAGGGCGAGAGGCGGATCGAAGCCGCCAACTCCTCCGTCGTGTCCTCGTCCACCCGCAGTCGCACCTTCGGCAGTCGCAGCTCCATGCCGTCGAACCGCTTGCGCTGCTCCAGATGCGGCTCCCAGATGTCCGCATGGGCCGTGAAATGGTCGAGCACCGCCGTCGGCGACACCACCGCGCCGCCGCCCTGCACGAAAGCGGCCCGCAGCCGCGCCGTGATCTCGTCGTAGTCCAGACCCGTCACGCCGAAAGGGAACAGGTACACGATGCGGCCCTCGTCGACCCGCATCCACGGGCGCTTCGCCTCCTGCGCCTCCTGGAGGCGCTCCAGGGCCTGCCGGTGCGCGTTGAGCTTGGACAGCTCCACTGAGGAGAACGCCCACTCGTTCACCAGCCGACGCAGGTCCCGGCGGAACTCGAACCGTTTGTGCTTGCCCGCCGACTTCGCCGCCAGCGCGCTGTTCGCGACCCGCAGTTGGACGTGGTACTGGTGGCGGACGGCGACCTCGCTGAGGACGTAGGCCGCGATCGGGCCCGCGAGGGCCTCGGCGCCGCGCATCACCTCCTCGCAGGAGGCGATCACCGACTCCAGTGCCGCCTCGTAGGCCTTCCGGGAGCCGGTCTTGAGCCGGTCTTCGAGCCCGATTTCCTCGCGCACCAGGGCGCACAGGCGCAGTGCCAACGCCACCAACGGATCGGGGTCGGTGTCCACCGCCCAGGCGCGGCGGGCCACCGTCTCGAAGCCGATCATCGAAGAGGTCAACAGGTCCACCCGGTAGGTGTGGTTCCAGGCCCGGACGGTGGAGTAGTGGACCCACAGGCACAGCAGCGCCTGGTCGACGCTCGTCCGGGTCAGGTGCGTTTGGCGTTCGAACTCGGCTTCGGCGCGGGCCATGAAATCGGCTTCGGCGTCGCCCGCGGCGCGGGCCTTGCTCTCGGCTTGGAGGCCGTTCCACACGAAGCAGTCCCGCAGGGTCTGTGTGTCGACCCCGCACCTGACCTGGAGTTCGGCCTCAATCCTGGTGTGCACCTGCGGATCGCGAGCGGTGAGCTGAAGCGCCGCCTCAGCTACCCGCGGCCCCGGCACCTGTGCCGCCTCAGTCGCCCTGGTCTGCACAGCGAACCACCTCCTCCAACCTCGCCCCAGCCTAAGCCGCCCGCGCACTAAAGAGGGCCCTCACCAACTCGCGCAACTGAACGTCGACCCCGAGGAATTGCGCGCCCACGCGAAGGCCAAAAGGGCCATGTTCGAGCAGGACCAGCTTCGATCGGGCTCAGCGGCGCTCGATGATGTTGACCGGATGTACGTCGAGTACACCGAGCCGGACGACTGTGGTTGTGTTGGGCGCGTGGACGCGGATGTGCCTTCTGATGGGGGCTGGTGGTGGCAGCGGGTGCCCGAGCGCGGTCTGGTCAGGGCAGAGTAGGAGAAGTTCTACGGGCATCCCACGGCTTCGCGGCTGTGAGTGGAAGGTGGGAGTTGTTGTGGGGGGTGGGGGTGGTCGCTTAGGGTTGGGGGATGGGTTGGCGTGGGGTTTTGTTTGGGCGGCGGCGGGTTTGGCGGCGGGGGTTTGGGGGGGCTTCCTCTTCCTCTCGGGGTTTCTCTTCCTTTTCTTCTTCCTCTGGGGCTCGGGGGGGCTCTTTGGGGTTTGTTGGGGGGGATGGGCAGCGGTACAAGGTGGTTGCCGTTGATGAGGGGGGTCAGGGGGAGCATGTTGATCCGCCGCGGAAGTGGGGGCGGGCCCTTGCCTTGGTTGGGGGTTGGGTTGTTCTTGTTTTTGTTGGGGCTGGTGTTGCGCCTGGGTTTGCCGCCTCTGGGAGTACTCAGAATGAGGATCCCCGAGACGAAGCCGCGACCGACGCGAAAGGCGCGGCCCTTCGGTATCTTCGGTATGGCTCTAATGAGGACCTTGACCGTGCCAGCGCCGCTCTCTGCGATGGTGCCTCTCCCGAGCTGACCCCCGCCGACCTCGACGCGATCCGGCAGGGCTACGCCGAGCAACTCGGCGGCATCACCGATGTCGATCCCCAACTCGGTGAACCCGTTCCGGCCGACGGCAGCATTGTTTTCACCGGCACGGTCGACTATGTCGCCGAAAGTGCGCAGCGCACCGCAGAATTCATCGTGACCGTTCAGGAAGACGACGGCACCTACTGCGTCTCTGACGCTGTACAAGTCAAAGAGGACCCAGGCCCCGACACCGATGGCACCTCACCGGAAGTCGAAGACCCTGAAGTTCTCGCCAACCGGTACCTGACCCACATCGTCGGCAACCGCGACACCGCCACTGCCTCGGCCATGCAATGCCCCGCCTACTCGGGCATCACCCTCGAGGACTTGACTGCGGCCCTTGACGAGTGGGAGACCAAGAACGGATGGCGCACCGGCAGCTCGCTCGGGGCCGAGTCCACAACCACCGAGGGCCCTGTAACAGTGCTCACCATCGAGGTCGAGCTGGAGGGTGACATCGCGGTCGACCGATACACCTTTGAAGTTGGGGTGCAAGGGAACTGCGTCGCATCACTTGAAGGTGCAGAGGGCCTTTTCGGCTAAGCCTGAAGGTGAAGTCCCCTTATGTTTCACGACACTCCGTGACCGGTGGTTGACAATCCAGCGATGTTCGCTCACCATTTGGTCAGCGCGTCCCGAATGCGTCGCTAGACCCCCGACGTAGTCGGGGCGCGCCACCAAACTTCATACGGCCGATTTTTCATCGCCGCCCGGTGGCCCTGTCGCCAAACTGAGTCCACCGGGCGGCTCCTAGAAACAAGGGAGCAAGCTCCGTTGTCGTCTACGACCATACGCCATTCCGGGCTGTCCGAAAACAGCAAATCCGGGCCGAACGCGAACCAGCGGCCCGGCGTTCCCGCCTACCTTGAGCAGGTACTTTACGCCTCTCCCAGCGACTCCGACTCGCCCGGCGCGTACCGCTACGACCCCGAGTCGTACGACCCGACCATCCCCGACTCCGACCCCCGCTCACCCCGATACGAACCGCCGCACCTCCGCCACCAACCAGGCGACACCTGGATCATCGACCGCAACCGCCCCTACGACCCCGCCGACCCCGGACCCTACGGCTCCCCCGGTTGGTACCCCGACCAACGCACCGGCCGCCACCGGCGCGGCGAACTCCCCGACGCCATTCCCGACTCCGACACGGGTTCCGGTCCCTCCATCAACCCGGCCGCCAACCGGCGACCCTCGCCCGGCCCCACCTCCGCAGAGCCCGAATCACCCCGGAGCCTGCGCGGCCGACCCGGCGGCGACCCGCCGCAACCACCTTCCCGCCCCCGCAAGCGCTACTGGGGCGAGGAAGACGACAACCGCCGCTACGACTTCGGCAACCTCCGCGAACAAGCCTGGACCCGCTTCCTGCGCGAATCCCAAGAACTCCACGCCGCCAACCTCACCCGCCGCACCGACGCCGACCGACCCTGGACCCGGATCTGGAGCGCCCTGTACGCCTTCATCCTCCGCGTCCTCACACCCACCCGCCGCACCGCCCGCCAGGAGGCCGCACCCGCCACCGTCAAACTCAAGATCGCCTCTCCGCTCGCCGCGATCCCGCAGCAGACCCCACACCGCGACCGACCCGTCAATCCCTACCTCGCCCAATGGGAACGACATTTCGACGCCGCCCACGGCTTCCGCGAGGCGGTGGCCCTGTGAGCTTCGAAATCGACTGCTCCCCAAGCCGCGCAACGCAATACGCCCTGCCCAGAGGGGTGACGATGATCGGCGGGCGGCTCCTGCACTTCGAGCCGTTCGTACCCCAAGCGCGCCTGCGCATCACGATGCGCATCCCCGGCGAGCCGTGCTCCGAAGCGCTCGGCTCGGTCATCCATCTGAATTCCGACAAACCCGCCCTGCGTGTCTGCGCGCCTCTGGAGGTCGAGTGGGCCACAATTCATATGGCTGAGATCGTCGACGAAGCAATCCGGGTTTGGGCATCCTCCATCACGGTTCGTCATTGCGACGGTTAAGACGAGCTCGGCAAAGGGTCGGCGCATTGTTGGGGATCATGCGCCGGCCACTTCTCTGCCCCGGATCAACCCCGCGGGGCCGTGACGCAGCCGGCAAACCCTTGTAAATGGTGTGAACATGACCTTGACTCCCGATTACATCGCTTCCGCCGCAAAGGAACTCATCATCGAAGGCGGCAGTGAGGGGATGAGCATGCGCAAGGTCGGCGACATGCTGGGCACGACCCCGATGGCCGTCTACCGCCACTTCCCCAGCCGCGAAGCGTTGCTGACCCGAGTGGCCGAGGACCTGTTCGAAGACACCTACGAACGCTTCTGCGTCTTTCCGATCCCGCCCGACCCCGTCGAAGCCCTCCACCGGGCCGTGGACGACCTGGTGCTCCTCGCCTTGGATCGCCCCGGCCAGTTCTCGTTCATGTTCCTCGAACCGCGCCCCGGCGCTCGGGACTTCCCCGACGACGTCGACAGCGGGCGCTCGCGCATCTTCGCCCTGATGACCGGGCCGATCGACGACGGGATCGCGAAGGGGCTCTTCGCCCCCAGCGAGTCCTGGAAGATCGGGCTCAGCCTCACCGCCAACGTGTACGGCCTGGTGACCCTGCTTCAGGCCGGGCGCTTCGCGCTCTCGAACGACCAGTTCCGGGCGCTGTGCCACGATTCCCTGGACATGCTGCTCACCGGCATTTTCATCGGCGGCGGCAGCGACTGAACGGCACTCGACCTGGTGCGCCGCCGATGAGAACCGCACTCGGGACCTACGGAGCTGTCCTGAGCCTCAGTCGAGCGGCGCGCCCATCTGGTTCATGAACGCCACCGGGTCGACCGCGCCGGCGGCGCTGCGGTCGGCGTTGAGGTGCGTCTCGAAGTGCAGGTGGGGCCCACTGGACCGGCCCGACGAACCCACATAGCCGAGGATCTGACCGGCCTGCACCACATCGCCTTCCTTGACCAAAGGCGCAGAAGCGAAGTGGCAATACCTGGTCAGGTAATCCCCGGCATGCAGGATGTTGACGTACCAACCGCAACCGGCGACCTCGGGCGAGCCGTCGACATCGCATGAATAGGGCTGGCCGTAGAGGCTCGCATTGCACTCGGAGGTGATGACCGTGCCGCTCGAAGCCGCGACCACGGTCGCGCCCCTCGGAGCCCCGATGTCCACGCCATTGTGGGTGGGCCGCTGCGGGGTCTGGAAGCCCGAGTTCACCGGCCCCTCCACGGGAATGATCCAGCCCGAGGCCGAGAGCTCACCCGGCTGCGCGCAGGTGCCGAGACTGGTGTCGACGGCTGAGACCCGAGCGCCACCGCCGGTCAGGGTGTTCACGATGTCCGTGGCGAGGGGCTCGTGCTTGGCGTACGCATCGGGGAACGCGGAGATCTGGACCCGTTGCGCCGCAACGGTGAGCGGGAGGGTCTCCCAGTTGTCGATGGTCAGCAGCTTGTCGTAGAACTTGGTCGAGGCGTACACCGGGTCGGTGACCTGCTCCGGAGTGCCCCAGCCCGAGGACGGGCGCTGCTGGAACAGGCCCTGCGAGTCGTGGTCGTTGCGGTCCCCCAAGTGACCCAGGTTGGTCAGGCGCGATTCCTGCATCGCGGTGGCGACCGCGATGATCCAGCCGCGCGCGGGGACCTCCATGTCCTGGCCGACCGAGATGATGATCGCGGCGTTCTGGATCTGCTCCGAGGAGTAGGGGCCGATCTCGGGGAACTCGGAGTCGGGGTCGATCACGACGTTGGTGCCGCACCCGGCGAGGATCACGCTGCCGTCGTCGTCGCTGGACTGATCGGACAGCAACTGCACCACCGAGACCACGACCCCGAGGCAGCAGACCATCGCCACCGCGAGCGTCCACATCAGCGGCCGGAACCGCTTGGGGATGCGCCGCCGCTTCGCGCTCGGGTCCACGGGATCGCCGATGGTGGTCATGACTGCTCCCAGTCGATCGCCGAGACGAGCCAGGCGTTGGGGCCCTCGACCATGGTGAGCGTGAGGGTGCCGGTGTCCATGGGGATCGTGACCTTGGTGCCCTCGGCTTCGGGTTCGCCCTCGATCTTGGTGGCGGGCACGGAGATCGGGTCGACGCCTTCCATGAGGTCGGCGCGCTCGGCGGTGAGGTAGGGGGCGATCGAGTTGTGCCAGCTGTTGGGGCCGTAGCCGTTCGGGTTGAGCCAGGCCGCGGTGAAGGCCACCGCGCGGTCAACGGCCTCCTGGGGGAGGTCTTCGACCGCGAAGCAATCGTCGCCGTCGCAGGCCTCGGTGGCGAACCCGTCGTCTTCGGTGATGGGCTCGGAGGTGCGCTCCCCTTGGGTGCCTTCGCTGTTGGATTCCATGCCGTCGAGCGGAGTCTGGCGGCGGTCGTTGGCCAGCGCGATCGCACCCAGCACGAGCACCAGGATGATGACGACGATCCCATAGCGGGAGAAGATGATCCGGAGGGCGCGGTTCATCTCCTAGTCCCTTCTCATAGGCCGGTAGACCTCTCCGGGGCCCGAGCCGCCGACGCCGCCGCCGGTGGAGGTCGCGGTGGTACCGGAACTGGTGGAGGTGGTGCCGGTGTTGCCCGAGGTGGCCTTGACCGGGCGATCGGCGGGCCCGGCTTGCTGCTCGGGGAGGGTGTCGCCCTTCCTGCGGGTCGAGCGGATGGTGTCGCCGCTCTCCTCGGGGCGGGCGTCGCTGCGGCGCTGCGCGGCGCGTTCCCGTTCGCGCTCGGCCTCGCGTTCGGCGCCGCTGGTTCTGCGACCGAGGAACGCATCCGCCGGGCCGCCCCCGCCGACGAGGCCTGCGATGCGACGCCCGGGTCTGAGCAGCAGCCAAGCGGCCACGCCCAATAGTCCAATCAGGACGACTTGGAGCCAGATGGGCATGGTGGTGCCCAGAATCCTGCCCGAGGCCCACACATAGATCACGGCGGCGAGCGAGAAGATCGCCACGTTGATCACGGCCCCGAGCACGGTGTTGACCAGGCGTTTGAACGGCCCGCCCGCTGGGCGAAGCAGCGCGATGGTGCCGATGATCGGCAGGGCCACGATCGCGAAGCGAACGATCATGAAGCCGAGGATGATGAGCACCGAGGCGGTGAGGTCGAAGAGCGAGAAGAAGATCGCGGTCAGCAGGGCCAGAAAGCCGGTGCCGGTGCGTTCCCAGGCGCGTTCGCCGCTGAGGTTGGCGTACGCCTCCGGGTCCTCGGTCTGGATCTGAGCGGCGAGCTTCCGCCAGTTCTCCTGCTTCTCTTCGATGAGGTCGTTGCGGTAGGTGGGGGAGTCCTTGGCCTGTTCGTTCTCTTGCCACGAGAACGCCTGCGCCGCAAAGAGCGCGGGCCCGTACTTGTAGGCCGAGTTCGACTCCAGGACCACCGGGTTGCCATCGGTGTCCTCGACCGGTTCGCCGTTGCGCTCCTGGAACCGGACCTCTTCGCCCTGGCCGAGCATCGTGCGCAGCCAGTTCTGATAGAGGACCTGCCCGGAGACGGTGTCGGAGGCGACCACGGCTGCGGAGCGGGTGTCGATGCAGTAGTTCGGGTTCGCCTCGTTGGCTTCCTTGAGCCGCTCGTACTCGGCGCGAGAGATGCCGGTCTTCCTGGTGCAGCCCTCAGTGGTGTCGTCGCTGATGAGGACCACGCTCAAGTCCATGCCGATCGTGAGCGCCTGGTCGGTGTACTCGGCGGCCTTGACCGGCCAGCGCACGACGGTGGTGACCAGGACGAGGATGAGGACGGCCCATGCGACCGTGGTGACCGCGTTGTTCATGTCGCCCTGGCGGGAACGCCACAAGAGGTAGATGCCGATGAGGCCGATCGTGACGGCCCCGAAGACGGTGAAGACCTGGCGGTAGAGGACCTCGGTGCCCTGCTCCATGAAGCTGTTGGACCAGCCCCACATCGTGTCGGGCTCCCACGCGGCCTGGCGCATCGAGTTCGCCGCGCCCACAGTGGCCACGGAGAGGTTGAACTCCATGTTGGCCAAGGCGTTCGCGGTGTCGGCTCCATTGGGGATGGTGACCGACTGGGTGCACTGGCCGCCGATACTCAACTCTTGCGAGCCGTACATCGGGAGTTGATAGCCCGCGTAGCCGTAGCGGCTGTAGGTGCCGATGCCCTCGCTCTTGTCGAGGTTGCCCGGGTCGGCGAACCAGCCTGCCATGCCCGAATCCGGGGAGGCCGGTTGCGGCGGGGCCTTGCAGTTGGTGTCGGGGGCGTCCGGGAGCTCGTCGATGCACTGGGACCAGTAGGTGTGCCACTCGTAGTCGCTGCACCCGTCAGCCTGCGCGCTCGCAGTGCCGGGAGTGAACACGAGCGCGCCGAGGGCGGCCGTCAAGGCGATCAGTATGGCGCCCAAGCGGGTCGCCAGCTTGCGTCGAGGGGGGCTCAAGTCTTCTTCGGTGGAGGGGTTGCTCACTTTTCCTCCCCAGGCGTGGTGTTGAGGTATTCGAGCAGGCCGCGGACCCAGCCGAAGTCGGCGCGGATGCGTTGGACGCGGCCGTCCACGTCACGCATCACGAACTCGCGGTAGGGGAGCTTGCGGGTCTCGGCAGCGTCCACTTCGGACAGTGAGGCGAGCACGCTCTCGTAGCCGACGCCGGTGGGGACCCGGAGCAGCTTGAGCGCCTCCTCGGCGACCTCGGTGTCCTCGGCGATGCGGCCGACGAAGACCGTGCTCACCAGGTTCTGTACGTCAAGACCCAAGATGTCCTTGGGGTTCTGGCTCGCCACGAGCGCGGCCAGGTTCCACTTGCGAGAGTCGCGGGCCAGGCGCACCAGGAAGCTGCGGCCGGACTTCCAGCCCTCCATGAAGTGCGCCTCGTCAAGGCCGACGAGCTTGCGGCGGTGCATGTCCCCGCCGTAGGCGCGGCGCACCGCGAGGCGGTGGGCGGTGTGGAGCATCGGCAGGGCCAGGGCCTCCTCGGCCGACCAGTACTCGCGCTCGATCCCCAAGTCGGGCAGGCGAAGGCCGGACATGGTGATCACGGTGAGCGCCGTGTCGTCCTCCAGCACGCCCTTGTCCGGGGTGCCGAAGAACAGCTTCGCCAGCGGCATCTCGGCGGTGTCGAGCAGGAGCGCGGCGAGCTCGGCGCCGTCGCCGGAGACGTGGTCCTCGGCGTCCTGGAGGGCCTCCACAATGTCTTCGAGCGCCGAATCCTCTTCGGCCGGAACATGACGGGCCGCATGGCGCAGGAGCCGGGCAGTGCTCGCCTCGCGCTGGACCTGCGGCGGCAGGAGCATCGCGCAGATGTCCTGCACCAGCATCCGGCGCTCGGAGCGGGCGTTGGAGACGGCGATGTCGTACTCGCGCTGGCCGTCAGGGCTGTCCTCGTAGTGCTCGCGGCGCGGGGACGGGATCAGCGCGTACGGCGCGAGGGTGCCGTACTCGGAGCCGGTGAGGTTGAGGACGCGCGAGAACGGCTTGAGCTCGGGCATCTCGCACAGCTTCGCGAGCGGGCCCGACGGGTCGAGCAGGGTGACCTGCACGCCGCGCCTGGCCGCGAGGTAGCCGATGGCGCCCATGAGCGTGGACTTGCCGCCGCCGGGCTCGGCCACGAACACGCTCAGGCCGGACTTCTCGCGGACCTCGGTGGCGAAGTGCAGATCGAGGAAGACGGGCCTGCGGCAGGTGCCCGCGGTGCGTCCGATCAAGTCGCCGCGTTGATCGCCCACAGTGGACGCCGCTTGCGGCAGGGCCGCGGCGAAGAGCTTGACGGGCATGCGGCGCACGTAACCGGTGCCCGCGACCGGCTCGCCGGGGATGAACTCGCGGGCGAGCCAGTCCTGGTTCTTGGGGTGCTGGAGCGAGATGCGCATGTCGCGCTGGTACATCTGCATGAGGGTGCGGGCGCGCTCCAGGCACTCCTCCTTGGTGTCGGCGGTGACGGCGAGGCGGTGCCAGCCGTGGGCGCGCGCGGCGTCGATGGGCAGGCCCGTGGTCATCTCGTCGCCCACGCCCAGGGCGCGCTCGGCGAGGCGCTGGAGCTCGGGCGGGGCGTCCATCGCGTGCTCGTCGTAGTCGCGCTGCTGGCTGCGGATGAGGCGCAGGCGGTGGTCGAGGTCGCGGAAGGCCTCGCCGGGGCCGAGGATGTCGATGCGGCTGGAGAGCTCGACCGGCCAGGGGCAGCGCTCGTGGAAGTGCAGCCACGGCTCGTGGCGCTGGGGGATCTCCAGCTCCTCCATGCGGCCCACGGTGAGGACGGCGGTGTGCTTCTCTTCGCCGGTGAGGCGGTTGACGAGCTTGACGGTGGAGCCGTAGGGGCTGCGGTAGCGCTCGATGGACTCGGTGAGGGCGAGGACGTCGCCCGCGTCCCAGTCGGCCTCGGTGCCCGAGAGCAGGCGCGGGGGCTCCATGCCCAGGGCCACCGAGCGGTAGACGAGGCCTTCGAGCTCGGCGGTGGTGGCGCGGCGGGCCCGCATGCCGAACGAGCCGAGGACCTCGTCGAACTGGAGGCTGCGCTTCTCGATCTTCTCGCGCTCGGAGAGGCGGGTGCCGCGGCCGAACATGCGGCCGACCTTCTCGCCGAGCTGGTCGAACGCGCCGCGGCGGGAGAAGGTGATGCCGAGGAAGGTCTCGCCCTCGGCGTGGGAGAGCTGCTGGAGGTGCCTCTGGGCGGCCACGAGGTGGTCGGCCCAGCTGGTGCCGCCGGGGACGGTGCGCAGCGGGCGGGCGGTGTGGCGGTCGACGGTGCGGGCCCACTGGTCGGCCGGGAAGGGCCGGGTGGTGCGCCGCAGGTGGACCCTCATGCCCGCGAGGCCGGCGAACTGCTCGGCGATGGCCACGATGAGCGCCTCGCGCTCCAGATCGGGGCGGAAGGACCAGCGGACGCCGGGCAGGGCGTACCAGGCGGTGACCGAGGCGGGCGTGAAGGTCACGTGGCCGGCGATCTCGGTGAGGCTCAGCTCGCGGAGCGGCTGGCGCTCTTTTTGGGCCGCGATGGGCTTGACGCGGGCGGGCTTGTCGGTGGTCTCCAGGACCGCTGTGGGGGCCTTCTTGACCGGGACGAGGTCTTGGCCGGGCACCCGTTGTGTGGTCATTTGGGCAGAGGGTTGGCGACCTGTGGAAACACCTCTGGGTGCCTGGTCAACAGGCTGTGGATAACTAGGGGCCGGTTGTGGATAACTTCCGTTGTTCTGTGGATAACCCTGTGGATTACCGCTGGTGGGGGCCTGTGGGTACTGCTGTGGACGAGCCTGTGGATAACTCGGCTGATTCTGTGGATAACCCTGGGGATAACCCTGTGGACGAACCGTCGAGGGAGGGGTCATCGACGCAGGTGGGGTGGCGTGTCGGGCCGGGTCCACTGGGGACGCGGGCTGGGGCGGGTTGGGGGTTGACAACGGGGCCGACTGGGGGGCCGGACTGGGGGCGGGCGGGGGCTGCGACGGCGGCTGAGGGGCTTTGAAGACAGCGTCAGCCAGAGCCGTGGCATCGTCGCCGAGGTCGCCGGACTTGCGCTCCCTGTCCCGGACCGGCGCGGGCGGCCGGGGGGCGGAGAACTTGGCGACGGGCTGACGGCGATCCTCGCCGCTCATAGGCGCTCCTCAGGTCGGACAGGCTCCACGAGTGTGGGCCTCAAGCGGATCGAACGGGTCGTGAACGCGGGGATCCGCACTTCGTGGCCGGCGTCCCTCGTGTGCTTCCAGTCGGTGAGCAGCGTGCGGAGGACGGAGGTCGCGGGGCGGTCGGCGTCGACGTAGCGGAAGATCAGCGAGGTCGCGACGAGGGCGAGGGAGATCTCGATGGCGGGGAAGAGGTCGACGTCGCCGGTGAACGCCCAGCGCAGCAACATGAACAGTGCGAGAAGAGCGGCGAACGCCCCGTACTGCCCGTAGGGGAGGTGGACGGGGAGGGTGTAGCCGGGAGGGCCCAGGTACAGCAGGCGGGCACGGTAGATGTCGTCATCGGTGCGCAAGCGCATGGGCTTCCTCCGTCCGGCCTCTCAGCGGGCTCTTAGTCCTCGGAGCTGAACAGGACGTCGACCAGGCCGCCGCCGACGGCCACCAGGACCACGGCCCCGGCGATGAAGGCGATGCCGATGATGGCGATGGTCGAGGAGGTGAGCACGCGGCTGACCTCGCCTTTGTTCGCTCGCGCGATGAAGATGAGGCCGAGGATGGCCAGGAGGATGGGGGCGATCTTGGACAGGAAGAACCCGATGATCCCCTGCGTGTTGATCTCGGCGCCAGCTTGGGCGTGCGCGGCCACCGTCCAGAGTGTTTCGCTCATCATCGTCAGTCCCGTCCTTTCGTCACAGGGGTCACTAGAACCTCAGGTAACACAATTTTCACTCATGTTTCTTGTCTCCCAACCCATTGCGGGTTCTGCCCTCATCATATGCCGGACCCCTGACGGAACGCACCTTCGTCGGCTCGAAGAGCGACCGTGAGGCCACTGAAACAGATCCGCGGGCGGGGGACAATCCGATGGCCGTGATCACTCCGTGTCGGTAATCCGACACTAAACTGGGGCTGCCCAGTGTCCTACGCTCGAAACCGGCGCGGGACCGCACAATAGAGCGGCATCGGCCGACACGACCTCGCGGAGACCACCTTGGACTACATCGACGACATCGCCGGGCGGCTCACCGTCGCCGCGATCGCCTTCGCCGTCGCCGGTCTGGCCCTCGCCGCGCTCTCGGCCGCCGCGCTCGGCGGGGTGCGGGCCGCGGAGAAGTGGCCTTCGGCTCCGGTGCCGAGGCTCGGGCGGCCGCTGGTGATGAGCGGGGCGCTCGTCGGGTTGGTGGTGTTCGCTCTGGCGGCGGGGCTGTTCTCCTTGGCGCAGATCGGGACTGTGCTCAATGCGAACCTGCGGGTGCTTTTGGCCGTCGCCGTCGACTTGATGGCGCTGGCTGTGGGATTGTGGGTGGTGAGCTCGGTGGCGGGGAAGGTCGAGATGCGCACGCTCATCAATGTTCCCGACCAGATCCAGGCCCCGCCGCCGCTTCCCGTTTCCGGCGACCCCACGAGGTTCCAGATGCCTGACTACACCGAGACCCCTTCCGAGCCCGAGTATTCGCGCCCGCCTGAGCCGCGGACGCCGTTCGCGCCCGACACCGCTGCCACGGGGAGTCTGCCTGCGGTGCCTACGATCCCGACCGACACGCGTCCTGGCTGGGTCTTCCAGGACCGGGGGACCGGGGCTTTTTATGCCGCGGTGGCGCAGAGCCGGGGCGGGATCAGTCTGCTTGCGCTGGACGACTTCACGATCGCCCGGACGGCTTCTCTGGTTGGGCCGCTTGAGCTCGTGGGGTCGGTGGAGGCCACGGTGTGGCCGCTGGAGAACGGATCGGAAGCGGTGCAGTAGGTCTCAGGCGAGGCGGGAGAACGAACCGAAGTCGTCCGCGCCCGGATTCGGCACGTGCAACTCCCACGGGGTGCCGTCGCGAGTGACGAACTCGTGGACCGAGCCATAGGCGGTCAGGTCGGCGTCGAGATCGGCGGGGACGAGCTCGGTCGCCGCCGTCGCCCGCTCCAGCCAGGTGAGGAACCGCAGGTATCGGCCCCAGCTGCGGAAGCCGGTGACCGGACGCAGCCCGCCGACGACGTCCCAGTCCGAGCCCTGCCCGCTCGCCGCGTCCAAGCGGAACAGGCTGCCCCTGGCCGGCGGCTCCGGCTCCTCAAGGCACCACACCTCGCCCGCGGGGCCCTCGAAGTGGTACAGGTCGGAATAGGCCGCCTCGGGTCCACCGGCCGGGATCGGTTGCAGCGCACCGCCCTCCACGAGCCGGTCCACTGCCCGCAGCGCCTCGCGGTACTCGTCCCAGCCCCGAAACCCATTGACCGGGCGGAGATCGAAAGTCATGATGCAGGCCTTTCGCTAGGGGTGAAGGTGTGGTGGGCTCGTGTTAACGTGTGTTCGAGTTGTCACCATCCAAGGGGGCGTGCCTTGTTCGGTCTCATCATGGTGGAGAGCCAGGCCATTCGCAGTGCCGGGCAGCAGATGAAGCAGTTCGCGTCGCAGGCGGGGAGCCTGCCGCAGAGTGCGGTGCAGGCCGCGCAGAGCGCCGAGAGCGCCAATCGCGGGTTCATGTGCGCCGACGGGGCGAAGGACTTCGCCGACGACCTCGAAGCGGACATGAAGGACCTCCAGGCGCACTGGGAGGACACGGCCGAGGTGCTCGAGGACATCGCCGAGCACTGGGACAAGGCCGATGAAGAGGGCGCGGCCGACTTCAAGCCGATCGAGTCGGACCTGTCCGGGTTCAAAGTCCCCACGATCCAGGGCGGGTAGTCATGCCTACATTCCAGCAGTGCCTCGACGCCAACCCGGCCGAGCTGATGTCCCTCGGCATCTCGATCGGGGCGGCCGCCGCGCAGTTGACCGCGCTGGGGACGAGTTACGGCTCTACGGTCGCGGGGCTGGCCGCGTCATGGCAGGGCGAGGACTACCAGGCGCTCGTCAAGTGGTCGATCGAGGTCGCGACGTTCATCGGGCGCAGTGACGCGGCGATGCTCACCTGCGCGGGCGGGCTCGAAGGCGTCGGGGCTTCACTCATGGCGACGTGCATCGCGATGAAGGCGACCAAGCAGGCCGCCGAGGCCGCCGGGTACAAGGTGCTGCCGACGCCGTTCGTGATCCTCGGGCCGAGCCAGTGGTCGCAGGTGTCGGCGGCCACTGTGGGCGCTCCGGCGGTGCTCGCGGCATACCAGGCCGGGGCGATCGCGTTCACCACCGCGCTGGTCTCGATGTACACGGCGATCATCGCCCAGGACACGGCCGGATACGCGGTGATCAGGACGGCGCTGGCGCTGAGCCCCTCCTAGCCGAAAGGTCGACCTCCCCCGATGACCACCGGCAAGCACGACGGACCCCTTCCGAGTAGCTCGCGCCGCCGTTCGAGCGCGAACCCCGGTTCCACCGCGCCGAGCTCCGACCGAATGAGCAGCGTGACCGCCGCGCAGGACCGCGCTACGCTTCGCCAATCGCTGCGCGACAAGATCGACGAGGTCAGCCAGCCTGGCGGGTGGAGCGGCAAGAAGCGCAAACCCTGCATGAGCGCGGTCATGGACCGCACGACCGGCGACATCTACTACAACCACAACGTCAAGGACGCGGTCGACCCCGACGACCTCGACCCGCTGCTGCGCGAGCGATACGACAAGTGGCTGAACAAGGACAACGGCAGCGGGTGGAGGCAGCTGGAGGAGAACCAGTCGATGCACGGGGTCCCGGGCCAGCACTCCGAGGTGCGCGCGCTCAACGAAGCGCTCAAGAATGCCCGGAGCCAGGGCCGCGAACCGAAGCTCAGCGACTTCATGGTCGAGAACGCCAAGGTGACCAGGGACGACCTGCCTTCGCACAAAGTGCCCATGCCGTGCTGCGCGAACTGCGCGCAGATGGTCGACGGCACCGACGGAGCCTGGGGCGGCTGGACCGAGCCGTTCGGAACGAAACTCGAGATGTGGGACAGGAGTTAGGGTGATCGCGTGAGACCAGACTATGACCCCGTCGCTCAGATGGTGCCCGAGGACGAAGTGGACCTTGACAACGACCAGGTGTACTGGCGGGCGGGGGCGCGGTTGGACGGGGTGCTCGGGGAGAGGCTCGGCAACGGGAACTTCGAGTACCTCACGTACCGCGACGGGATTCAGGACGGGCCCGCCGGGGAGCTGACTCCGGACGGCGACTTCGTGTACGAGGAGTGGTACCGGGGGAACTTCCGGTACGGGATCACGCGCTGGTTCCGGCCGGACGGGACGATCCGGCGCGCGGCCTGCTACGAGTACAGCGTCGAGGTCTGGTCGGTCGAGTTCGCCGAGGACGGGCGGCGGTCGACCACGTTCCGCGACCTGAGCGACGCCGACCGGCGCGTCATCGAGATCTTCCGCCGCGACGCCCCGCTGCCGCCGATTCCGGGGCCGGAAGCGGCCGGGGACCTGGCGGTGCATTGATGATCCGGGAGGGGCGGCTCTCGCCGGAGCTTCGCTCGGCGCTGGTCGAGGCGGGGTGGAGCGCGGGGCGGAAGGTCGACCTCGCGGGGCTTCGGGCGGAGATGGACTCGTACGGGTACCGGATGTCGGGGGCCGCGGCGTCGCTGCTCGAATCGTTGCACGGGTTGAGGATCGAAGGGTATGTCGGCGAGGCCGACCCGCTGGTCGTGGACCCGACCGAGGTCGGGCTGGAAGGCGGGCGGGATACCGAGCGGCTCGAGTCGCGGTTCGGCGGGCACTGGTTCCCGATCGGGACCTGGCTGTACAACGGCGACGTGTACATCGAGGACGGCGGGCGGATGGTCTTCACGTTCAACCTCCAGTGCTGGAACCTCGGCGACACCGCCGAGGAGGCGCTCGAACTCGCGATCTGCCTCGACCGGCCGCTCATGCCAGCGCCCGGGGACTGACCTTGGAGCACGCGAGCGTGGACGAACTGGTGGCGGTAGCCGACCTGGTCACCGATGTGCTTGCGGCAGCGGGGATAAGGTCGACGTTCGACTCCGGCCCGGGCTCGGAGGGCCGGGCGTACCTCATCATCGACGACGGGGACAACGGCCGAGGCGTGTACGTGACCTGGACGCCCGCCGAGGGCGAACCGCGCGCTTCAGGCGGCGAGTCGGTGACGGCGAACGCGGTGGAGCGCCTTCAGCGTGTCCTGCGCGCTGCCGGGATCGACGCCGAGGAGACCGACCCCGACTTCTACCCGTACTACCTCGAAATCCTGAGGGTCCCCGGCCCTGGCGCGGGCCATGCCGGGTGATCAGTCGGGGGCGGTGACGACTTTCAGCAGGTAGGGGTCGAAAGGATTCTCGGCGTCGATGGCTTCGATGGCCGCGTTTCGGAGGGTTGAGCGGAGGCGTTCGGTTGCGGCGGTCATCTCGGCGTCGAGGGCGACGGGGCTCGGCGCAGCGCCGGGGCGGTAGAGGGCCTCGTGCGAGGGGAGTCCTCGATCCCAGGTGACGAAGACGCCTCGGTCGGCGTCGTCGCCGTGGTCGACGGTGATCTGCGCGGCCGCGAAGTCCAGTAGGCGCTCACTGAACTGCCACTGGATCCCGGCGGCCTCCAGCGCGTCCGCGACCAGGTCGCGGACGCGGTCCAGTGCTTCATCGTTCGCGTCGTCGAGGTTCACTTGCGGCCCTTCGGGTCTGGGCCAGGGCGGAGGGGCGATCGCGAGGCGGCGGTATCATCGTGTTCGTCCCCTTCCCCGGCGTGATTGGAGTGGCGATGAGTGAGGCTAAGCCTTTCGCCTATGAGGTTCCCGAGGACTATGAGCGGTTCATCGAGGAAGGCCAGGCCGGGCTCGACAAGGTGCCGCGCAATGAGAATTGGGAGATCGCCCAGCGGGTGCTCGCGGAGGCTCCCAGCCGTGAAGAGGTGGCCGCCGCGCAGCGGCTCGCCGCCGAGGCCATGAGCGCACTCGCGGAGTTCCAGCAGGTCGAGCACACCGGGTACGACCCGGAGCAGCACGTGAAGGTCGTGCTCGACAACACCGGGCGGCTCTCGGGGATCGAGCTCGACGCGCGCGCCGTGCGGATCGGGAACAACGGCATCGCCGCCGCCTTCACGGCCGCTTGGACCGAGGCCGAGACCCGCCGCGAGGAGCACGCCAGCGCGTTTGCCGGGCGGTCCGTGGGCGGCGTCGCGTCCGAGGTCGAGCAGGTCATGCGCGACGCCGAAGCCGCGCTCGCCGCGCGCGAGCACGAGCGGTTCGAGCAGGCCACCGAGGACGGGCTGGGCCGGGTCGCCGTCAACCTGCGCGGGCGGATCAGCGAGGTCGTGTTCCTCCAGAACAACGTCCTCAACCTCACCGACCGCCACACGCTCGCCGAACAGCTGCTCGCGGCCGTGACCGCAGCTCAGGGGGCCGCGGCCGCGGCGGCCGACGCCGTCACCGCGCCGTATTACCACAGATTGGGGTAGATTACGGTCCGCACAGGTTCGCTATCCTCGGAGTGAACTCCACCGAAGTGAGCCCGTATCTTGAATGATCCCGAAGGCATTCTCACCGATCTCGACGACAATGTGAAGTTGCGGGTCGACGAGGGGAAGATCCTCGTCGAAGTCACCGCCGCCGGGTTCCGCCAACCCCTGGGCGTGATCGCCGGACTCATCGTCGAGGTCGCGGCCGAGCTGCCCAGGCCCGGGGCAGGGGCCGAGGGCGCGCTGAGCGCCGGGATCGAGACCATCGGGCGCTTCCAGGAGGCCGCCGCCACCGGCGGGTACGACGCGATGGCCGCGATGATGCGAGGGCGCCTGGGGATCGAGACGCCCGACAACAACCTGGGCCGCGACCCCGAACTCGACCGGATCATCGCCGGGCGGCTCGACAGCGTCCTCAAATCCATGCGCAGCGCCACCGCCGTCCAGGACGAGCCCCGGCGCGAAGTGCTCACCGCCGAAGTGACCAGCGCCCAAGGCGACCTCAGCGTCACCTCCAGCACCGACCGGGTCATCGCCGACGTCCACATTGGACCTGATGCGCGCGGGCGCGGCATCGACGGACTCGGCGAAGCCATCACCGAACTTGTCGCGGCGGCGCAAGATGAACTCAAACGCCGCTCCCAGGCCGCCGTCCGCGAACGACTCCCCGAGGGCATCGCCGAGACCATCGACGCCGCCCCCGCCGCCGCCGAGAGCGCCGCCCGCGAGAGCGCCGACATCTTCGACATCGCCCGAGGCTTCGGCGACGACGTGCAACGAAAGGCAGGCAGGGAATGAGCAGAGTCTTCGACCCCGAGTTCGTGCGCGGCCTCAGCGCCGGCATCGACGCCGACGTGGTGCCGATCCTGGAGTCCACCAACGAGATCCTGCCCGAACTCGGCGCCATCGACCGCAGCCTCTACACCGTCACCACCATCTCGATGGCCGTCGCCTACACCGCCGCCCACGCCACCGTCGCCGAATCCATGCAGGGCGCCGGGGAATGCTTCCGCGAACTCAACGCCGCGCTCGACGCCTGCGTGACCGACATGGAGGACGCCGACGCCGCGTGCGCCTCCGAATTCGGGAGCGCCTAGTGACAGCAGGGGAATCGCTCTTCGCGACGGGAGAAGCCATGTCGCCGTACTTCAACGGCGTCATCAAATCCTGCGCCACCGCGATCATGCCGCCCGCGGTCGTGCTCGGGCCAGCCGTGCAGGCGCTGGCCACGAGCATCTACATGAACCAGTGCAACCCAGGCGATCTGATGAAGGCAGCCGGGGCTTGGATGACGCTCGCGGAGCGGAACTGGGACGCCGCAGAGGCACTCCAGGCGCAAGTGGACACTGTGGACGGGACCAACTGGAACGGGGACGACGCCGACGCGTTCAGGGCCAAGGCCGGGGACTTCGGCGCGCAGCTTCAGGAGCTGGCGCTGAACGCGTGCCTGCTGGCCGCCGAGCTGATCGTCCTCGCGGTGACGTTCGCGGCGTACTGGGCGTACCTCCTGACCTGCACGATCGCGATGGACGCGTACCTGGTGGCGTACCTGTCGGCGATGGCGACCGGGGTGGGCGCGCCCGCGGCGGCGGGCATCCAGGCGAGCGCGAACGCGACCGCGGGCGCGATGGTCGGCTACGCGAAGACCACCGAGGGCGTGATCGCGACGATCTCGCACACGTGCGCGGCGCTGTGCGGGGCTTTCACCGTGTTCACGTTCGCATTCCAGAAAACCAAAGGGAACCCGGCGAACCCGTTGGACATCGCCGGGGCCGGGATCGTGGACATGCTCGAAGGCCTGACCACGTACTACGCGCGCAAGTTCACGATGACCCCGGCCGGGAAGCACCACCAGACCGCTTGGTGGCAGCACGGGGTGCAGGCGGCCACGAATGTGTTCCCGACCTACCAGGGCGGGGACCTGTTCGACTCGGACAACTGGAACGGCGGATTCGACGGCGGCGGGGCCGGACTCGGCGCGGCTGACGGGGCGATGAACGGGCTCGATCAGTATCTGCCCGAAGGGCTTTCGAATCCCGACGAGGTGAAATGGACCTGATCCACGGGGTGAGCCCGCGTTTCCGCGCGCCGCTCTCGGGGTGGGAGATCGCGCCGCTCGGCAAGGGGCCCAAGGAAAGACGCGAGGGCGACGGGGAGCTGCGGCTGCGGGTCGGGTACTGCGCGGCCTATCCGGCCGCGACGATAGCGGAGCGGATGATCCGCGTCCAGAAACTTCGGCAAGACGGCGATCCCATTGTGACGCAAGGGCATCTGCGGTCGAGCCTGGTGCCGGTGGTGCTCGTCGACGGCGAGGCGGTGGCGTCGGGGTGGGGTTCGATCACGGTGCCGCTCGCGCCGGGGCGTCACCTGGTGGAGGTGCAGAGCCAGCATTCGCGGGCGTGGCGGGCCGTCGAGATCTCGGCCGGGAAGGCCGCGCGGATCGACTATGTGGGGATGCTCGGCGACCAACATCGCGCGTACGGCGAGCTTGAGGTGCCGAGGCGGTTGCGGCACTTGAGCGGGCATGCGCTGGGGCCGCGGGGGCGGTTCAACTATTGGCAGTACCTGCCCGCGAACGCGCGCGAGCGGCGGAGCTTCATCGCCGCGATCCTGATGATGTTCTTGGCCCCGTTGACGTTCTATGGTCTGATCCGGGTCGGGGTGTTCGAAGACGGCGCATTGTCGCAGGAGGCCGGGTTCGCGATCGCGTTCGGGCTGCCGATCTTGGCGGTCGGGTTCTGGGGACTGCGGGTGCTGTGGACGTACTTGCGGTACAACCGATGTCGGCCGGAGCCGCCGCTTGAGCGGGCCGGAGGGCCGGTCGTGCTCGATCGCGAGGGCGAGGTGCCTGAACCGAGTCCCGGCGCGGCTGCACTGCTCATTGACGCCCGGTTCTTGAAGGCTGACTTGACCTCTGCTGATCTGGCCAGGCAATTTCCGCAGGGGCAGACGGTGATCGACCGTTCGCAGGCGCGAGCGCTCAATCGGGTGGGGGAGATCGTGCCGGTTGCGCACCGGTTTGCGGTGCCGTCGCCTCGGATCGAGCTCGCCAAGTCTGTGGGCGGCTTGCCGCTTTTCAGCCAGGAGATCGCCGCATCCTGGACTCGCATGTGGATCGAGGTGCCGCCTGGGGAGTACACGATCACTGCCCGCACTCCGGCCGCGCCTTTGCCGGTTCGCGGTGTGACGCGTCCTGAAAACGTCAGGACCGAGATCGTCAAGGTCGGGCCCGGAAAGGTCGCGACCTGCGATCTCGTGGTCGAGGTGACGGCTGTGCCCGATCCTGCCGAGCGCGCGCTTCACCTGTGGCAGTGTGCGATCGCCACTCTCGGTCCACGGGACGAGCCGAAGTCGCGGCGGGCGCCGCGGGTCGACGTGCGCGGCGGGATGCGGCGCATGGTCAACGGGCGGTATTGGGAGAGCGGTGACGGGCGGTGAGGTTCCTTGAACTGGCGCTCTGTTGCTACCGTGAAGGGAACCGCCGGTCCGCTCCAGTCGTGAGGTGTGTATGAGCGACAGCTCCTCCGAGCCCTATCAGGGCCTCGACGGTGCCACGCCCGCCGCGGGCGCGCCCGCTTTCGGGGCCGCTCCGCCCGCGCCGCCGCCCCCGGCGCCGCCGAGCGGGCCGATCGTGACGCTGCCCGGGGAATACCCCGAGGCGCCGCCGTTCCAGCCCTCCGACCCGATCGTGACGCTGCCCGGTGAGCCTGAGGTGTGCCTTCCGGCGCGGATGGGCTGCTCGAACGCCGAGTGCGGCAACCCGACCGCGCATCCGGCCGAAGTGGACTGGCAGCGGCTCGTTTCGGCCGTCCCGGTCGAAGGGCAGCTGTACCGCCTGCGGCCCAAGGAAGCCGGGATGTCGTTCCCGAGCGAGACGGACTTCCGCTCGGCGGTCTCGGCGGTGCGGCCCGAAGACCCTGACGCGCATGCGATCTCGCGACTGCGCGAGGCCTGGACCGGCGAGGTCGCGGGGAGGCTCGCGGACTGGTCGGAGCGGATCAAGTCGAACCTGACCGACCTGGCGGAGGGCTGGTCGGGCACGGACTTCGAGGCGTTCGAGACCGCGTGCGACCAGACGCGCGAGCTGGTCGACGACGTTATCGACGACATCGACGCCACGGTGACCAACCTTCAGTCCACTGAGGAGACGCTGTACGCGATCCAAGGCGGCGACTCCGGCGACATCCCCTATCCCGCGGCGCAGGTGTGGATCGACGGCGACTGGCACAGCTGGGTGTCCGTCCACATCAGACCCGCTTGGTGGCACGGCGACTGCATCGAGTACACCTGCCAGGACGCCGAGCACGTGCTCGCGCTCGGCGGGGCCGAACCCGAGATGGCCACCGAGATCATCGACTACATCGACGAGCGGGTGCTGCACTACGTCGACTTCTACTCCAGCCCTGTGAACATCGACCGCGACGGGCTCGACCCGCGCGGCATCACCGTGGACGAGGCCAAGCAGTTGGCCATTGTGGATGCTATGGAGCAGTACTCCACTCAGGTCACGCAGGCGTTCACCTCCTACGAGGGCAGGCAGAACGAGGTCAACGAAGACATCGGGCAGCGCAGCACCGACACCGACGGTGAAGAGCGCACGATGCGCACGATCCGCAGCGACAAGGACTATCCCGCCGTCGCCGACCCCGCGTACATGGACCTCGAACCCCCGGCGATGGACCCGCCGCACGGCACCCAGTCGCCGCTGGCCAGCGACGACCCCTCGCTCGAACCTCCGGCGGGCGAGGCTCCCGACACGAGCGATCCCGTTGCGCCAGAAGAAGACGACGATGACGAGGTCAGCGGTGGCCTCGCCTCCGGCGGCCCCGGATTCGGCGGCGGTGGTGGGATGCCCGGCTCGCTGCCGTCGGCTCCCGCCGCGACCTCGACTGCCGGCGGCGTCGGGCCCGGGGCGGGGATGGTCGGCTCGGCCGCGGTACCCGCCGCGGCCGCCGGCGGCGCAGCGGCTGCCGCGGGCTCGCGGGGCTCGGCGGCGATGATGGGCGGTGCGGGCGGCGGGATGCGCGGCCCCGGATCGTCCGAACAGGACAGAGAGCCCGATGTGGACCTCGTCGAGCACGAGAACATGTGGGGCTTCGTCAACGAGGACGACGACCCCTACGCCTAGGACAAGGAGCACCGAATGGCAACGCGCGCTTTCGATCCGGCCGCGCTCGAACGCTACCGGCAGTTCCTCGTCGAACTGCTCGAAGAGCTCGAGGGCGACATCATCCCGTCCCTTCGCGAAGGCACCCTCAAGAAGGCCCCGGCCTTCGGCTCCAGCCCCGGCGCCACCGAGAACGCCACCGTCGAATACGCCGACTTCCACGCCACCACCTGGCGCAACCTCCAATACCTCCGAGGCACCCTCCACGGCCTCATCGCCGGCCTCCAATCCGCGATCGAAAACAACGGCACGGTCGACCACCAGGTAGCAACAGACCTACTCCGCCTGACAGAAGGCGACGACCTCTACACCTGACCAGGCGGCATCGCCGGGCGAATGGGGCAGGGGCGGACATCAGTGACGGATGCCACCCCAGAAGGGGCGCGCTGGGGTGTCGGCGGGTGTGGATTGGTGGGTGGAGGGTCGGTTTGACCTGGGTTTTTCCTGCGGTTTGCCAGGACTGCACAGGTTGCGAGCCTTTGCTAACCTGAAAAATGACCTGAAACCCCAATCCCCTGGCCCCGGAGGACCCTAATGGCAGAGCGCAAGTTCGACGCTGACGCGGTAGCCCGGTACCGAGACTTCCTGCTGTATTGGCTTGAGGACGTACTCGAAGCCGAAGGCGGCCCGATCGACACGATCAAGACCGGGGCGCTGAAGAAAGCACCCGGGTTCGGTACCACCAGCGAAGGCATCAAAGCCGCGCAGACCTATTCGACGTCGCATTCAACGGCGTGGGGGAACCTCCAGGCGCTGCGCCAATCGCTGTTCGGCGTCATTCAGGCGCTCAACGCGGCACTCGAAGGTTACGAGACCTCCGAGGACTACACCGTTGACGACTTCAAAACCCAGTACGAAGAGATGTCCGCCAGTAGCAACCTGTTGTCCGCCGGTGAGATCGGTTCCGAAGCGGGGAACAACAGCGCCACCACGGAAGACTACTCGGATGCGCTGGGGTAATCGAGTTATGACCAGCGGGGCGACTCGCCAGTTTCGAAACATTTCAAGGAGTGCTGCATGAAGATCCGCAATGCAACCGGTGCCGCTGCGGTCTCGCTGGCATCCTTGCTGTTTCTCGGAGCCTGCGGCTCGGACGGCGAGAATCCCCCTCCGCCGGGCAGCAGCACCGACGATTCGAGCTCGACTGAAGGCGGGGCCGATACTGATGCCGCTGCTGTCTATTCCGAGATGCGGAGTTGGGACCCTTGCGAGGTTCTCGGTGACACTTACAGCGATCTGACTGAAACGCTTCGCGCGTTCTCCATTGACGAGGATTACATCAGCTCGGCGCCTGGTGGCGGGACACCGCCCGACCACGCCATGTGCTCGAACCTCGTGGAGTGGTCTGAAGAGACTGAGGACAATCCCGGCCTCGCCTCCGGCTACCTGGACATTTCGTATGTGCCTAAGCCGAATGAGGAGGAGGCCTCCGCGCGCTTCACCGAGCTGTCAGACATCGCGCGGGACCTATACGGCGAGGGCAACTATGCAGAGAAGGAAATCACAGGCTGGGACGAAGGTGTGCTCTTCCTGGGGAACTACGGGGTAGGGGATGCCTTCAAGCTTTATGTTCGCGATGGGGCCTACCTGATCGTGATCACGCTGGAGACGGGGAGCGAGCTCGTCACCGGGGGCCCGGGCAACCAAGCCGACTTCACGGTCGACGAAGCACGAGACTATCTGCTTGATGTGGCACTGCCCAGCATTCAGAGCGCCGTATCTGAACGACTGGAAGAGACGGGAGTGAGTTCCAGTGAGTGACAGAGGACCGACATTCGACGACAAGTTCGACGAGGACACTAAGCCGGTCGAACTCGACACCCTCGGGCATTCCGGTGACACGACGACGTTGCAGAACATCAACAACGAATCGTCGAGTTCCACGTGCGGTGAAGACGGATGCCCGCTGAAGAACAACACCGAGGTCGAGCTGGCTTGGCAGAACCTGATGTCCGCCGTGCCGAGGCGGGACGGTGCCGACGGTTCGTATCTTTATCCGGAGAACGACCTCTCCCACGCGATGCCTGATCCGGAAGACCTCCGCCGCATCATTCGGTCCGTCCGCCCGACTGGTGCCGAAGACCATGCCTTGGACAGCCTTTCGGAAGCATGGGACCAGCAAGTCAAAGTTCCGCTGGCGGAGCTTCCCGGCCTGCTTCATACCTATACGACCCAACTCGCCGAAGAGTGGACCGGCGACGACTTCGACGCGCTTGAAAGCAACATCGACGAGTTGAAGAAGATTGCCCAAGAGGTCGTCGACAGCTCGACCGAGCTTAGGGACATGCTCAAGAAGGAGTCTAAGGAGATCTGGGAAGCCCAGGGGGGTGACGAGGGTTTCATTCCCTTCCCCGCGCCCCAGTTGTGGACCAAGGAGCAGAACTGGTTCGTCGGGCTCTTCAAAGACGACTACGCCCACTGCCGCCCGCCATGGTGGAGCGGTGGGGAGTGCACACACATCACTCCCGACTACGCCTTGCAGATGGTCGGTTTCCCTCAAGGAACGATGGAGGAGTACAACAACACCATCGACACCGAAACCAGGCGTCGGCAGCAGGAGAACGAGGCTTACAACGAAGAGGTTCGCCAATACGTCCAAGACGGCGGCAACCCGCTCGCATACCCGCTCAAGCCCACCGACTGGGAGAAGCTGTACGTCGACGTTCGCGACGAGTACCTGCTCGAGAACGAAGAAGCCATGAGCAAGGTCAACACCGACTATGTTCAGGCTTCCGAGGACATCAACAACGACATCGTCGGCCGCGAGTACAACGCGAACACCACGTTCTCCTCGCACAGTGACCCGACCACGCAGAAGACCGCCACCACCGTCACCGACAAGGACCCCAACTTGAACGGCGGCGGCGGTCCCGGTGGCGGCGGTGGCATGCCCGGCGGTGGCGGCGGGCTGCCTGGCGGCGGTGGCGGTCCTGGCGACTACCCGGGCCTCGACACCCCCACTCCGGGCAGCATCGACGGCTCCGACCTCGGCAAGCCCGGCGCGTTCGAGCCCAACCCCAACAAGGACCCCAAGCTTCCCGGGACGGGCGGCTCCAACCCCTGGAGCCCCTCGACCAAGCCCGGTACCGGTGACCTGCCCTCCGGTGGTCTCGCCTCTGGCGGTGGCCTCGGTGGTGGCGGGCTCGGCGGTGGGCCCGGCGGCGGCCTCGGTGGGGGCGCCGGTGGCGGCCTCGGCGGCGGTGCCGGTGGCGGCATCCCCGGTGGTGGTGCCGGTGGCGGCATGGGCGGCGGCATGATGGGCGCCGGCGGCATGGGCCGCGGCGCCGGTGGTGCCGGTGCCGGTGGCGCCAAGGGCATGGGCAAAGGCATGGGCGCCGGAGGCGGTCGTGGCGGCATGATGGGCGGCGGCATGATGGGCGGCGGCGGTCGCGGCATGGGCGGCGGCCAAGGTGAGAACCAGGGCGAGAACAGCACCTTCCTCACCGAAGACGACGACGTCTGGGGCATCGGCAACGAAGACACCGACCCCTACGCATAAGCACCACAAACGATGCCGAGCCGCGAACCCCGCGGCTCGGCATTGCCTTTACCCCCGATCTGCGAGGCGAGTGTGCTCCCGAAGCGGTACTTCCTGCGAGGCTTCCGAAGCCCGAAGACCGCGTACGTCGGGATGAACACCGTGCTCTTCATGATCCCGGCGTCATTCGTCATGTCCCTCGTGCTCTGGTACTTGTCCGCGCCCGCCGACGAGGCTTCCGACCACGGTGCAGTGGTGTCGATCGAGAGCTGCGAGCGCGACATGATGAGCCTATGGTTCGGCAGGTCGTGCCAAGCCGAGGTCGAATGGTCCGAAGGTGAACGCGACTCTGTCGAGGTGAGCCGGGTGAACCGACTCGCCGAAGGCGACCGCGTCGTGGACACCACGTTCGGCATCGCACCCGCCGCCACGATGGAACGGCCCGACCTCAACATGTGGGTGGCATTCGCGGGGATCGGTCTGGTCGTCGGAGTCATCTGGTGGCACGTGCGGCGGTGGAACGCCCAGGATTGAGGAGCGACCCATATGAGCAACTGGGCCTCGCGCAGAAGCCGCCCGGGCAGGAGATATTGATGGTCAAGACCGACCGCAAGGCCATCCCCAAGAATCTGGAGCGGTCCTACCGGCGTTACCCGCACCGGCATAAGGATCTGCGCGGGCGGCGGGTGCGGGCGCGGCCGCTGTTCCACCGGGACCCGGCTCTCGAGGTGCTGCCCTCTCGGTTCGAGACGTTGCAGCGCAACCCGATCGCGACCGAGGACGGGACCGGGCGGCTCGAACTGGTGCTGGACGCGGCGGCCACGATGCCCGTGGCGCTGGTCGACGGCGAGGCCGTCGCGGTCGGGGAGGGCGACGTCCACGTGGTGCTGCCGGTGGGCACGCATGTGGTCGAAGTCCAAGGGGGCGTGGCCAACAGCCCCATCGTGGTCGAGATCGCCGAGCAGCAGAAGACGACGCTCACCTGGCTGGAGGAGGCCGACCGGACCGCCGTGTTCGGCCCCGATGTGGGCGAGTTCCAGCTCCCGGCCTCCAAAGTCTTCCTGTACGAGTGGCTCTCGATCGTGTTCCTCCTGTGTGGACTTCCAGCTGCGGTGGCGGTGAGCTTCGACATCGACCCGTCGCGCCGCCGAAGGTGCGCATTGACGGGCTCGAACAGCCCGCGACCTGGGGCAACTGGTGGTACCCGCTGGACCCTGGTACGCACACGGTCGAGGTCGACTTCAACACGGTGCCGCCCGGGTTCGCTGCGCCGCAACGCATCACCGGACGCTGCGAGTTCGAGGTGCGGGCGGGCGAGGTGGCCGCGGTGCGGGCCGACGCGCACCTCAACGTCGACCGCGGGCCCGGCGAGACCGGTCCCGTCCAGGTCCGGGACGGCCTGCTCTACGTCGAACCCGAAGAGTTCCAAGCCGAATGGATGGACGACCCCGTCAAACGGCTCGCCTATTGGAAGACGCCCGTCTGAATGCCAACGACCGTTATCGTGAGCGAACCCCTTGCACTGCGGTGCTGAACTCGAAGGAGCCCCTCCATGGTCGAGTTGTTGTTCGAAGGACTCGTGACCTCCGGGGTCGACTCGGTCGACCGCCGTGTCCACGCGAAACGAACCGCCCGATTCGCCGAGAAGCACGGCCTGCGTTACGAAGCGGTGGCCGAGGCGCCGCGCATCGCCCAGGCGTTCGGCGAGATCGGGACCGGGGCGCTGCGCAACCTCGTCTCCGGGCAGTTCGACGGCGGGCACGTGCTCGCCTGGGAGCGCACGGTCGCCGTGCCGCTCGGGGAGGACCACGTCGAGCATCAGAACCTGCACCCCGGCGGCGCGTTCATCGCCGTGCCGCTCGCGCGGGCCCGGCCCGGGGTCGTGGTGCGCAAGTGGGTGCCCGTGTTCACCAAAGACGAATGCGGTTGGCTCCCAGGCGGAACCAGGGTCCACCTCCAGGACGCGACCGCCGAGCGGCTCATGCGGGTCTCGGCGGTCGAGCACGCGTTCGCCCGCGCGCTCATCGACGAACGCGCGCTCCTGGCCAAGCCGCGCCGCTCCTGGGCCGTCCTCGGCGGGTGGGTCGTCGCGTGGGGCGAGGAGCGCCTGCGCCGCCGCGGCAAGCGCGGGCTGCACGCCGAAGTCGCGTTCCTGCGCGAGCTGGCGGCCCGCTGCGACCGGCTCTGAGCAGGCCCCCTGGGGGCCGTGGCAGCTTCGTTTTATGCTGGTTCGAACCGGTGGAAGCGCAGGCTCAGCGCTTGCGCGCAGGCACGAACCCCCCTGGAGGACAGCATGTCGGGACTGGGAGTGAACCCGGACGACCTGACCGCCGCGGCCACGAAGCTGCGGGAGGCGATCTCGTACGCGGACAAGGCGTCCGAGTACTCGACCGAAGCCGACCCCGAGTGGTGGATGTGGGGCGTCGCCGGACTGGTGACCGCACCGCTCTACTTCGCGCTCGCCGACGGGTGGCGGGACCTGCTCAAGGAGACCGGGGAGGCCATCGACGGCCTGAGCCAGCGCCTCGAAGACAGCAAGGACGGTTACGTCGAGATCGACTCGACCATCGGCGAGGGCTTCGCTTCGCTGCTCACCGACCTTTCGGGCGCGGCGGGCGACTACAAGAGCAACACCCAGAACGACCCCATGATCACCCAAACCTGAGGATCGGCCCGCGATGAGCGATCACGGAATGCAAGACTTCTCGGACTCCCCGAACCAGGGGAGCTTCGGCGAGGACTCGAACGGCAACGTCGCCGACGTCGGCAACGGCGCCTTGAACGCCCTCGACCACCAGACCCTCGTGAAGACCCCGAGCGCGATGAACCTGGCGATGAACGCCGGGACGTACTCGCAGGGTTTCAAGGACATGGGCAGCGACCTCAGGAGCGGCGGCTTCGGGCAGCTCGGTGCCAACCTCAAGATGGACTGGAACGCCATCAACAGCGGTACCAGCGGCGTCCAGAGCGGCATGGGGGCCAACCAGGGCAAGTACGAGAACTTCCTTTCGAAGTCCAAGGGCGCGGTCGGCCTCGACCCGCTGAAGTGGCTGGTCGGGACCCTCGTGGACTTCCTGGTGCAGACGTTCCAGCCGCTGGAGGACATCCTCGGCGTAGTCACCGGCAACGAGGCGCGCATGAACGTCTCGGCGAACATGTGGCAGGAGGTCGCCGGCGCGATGCCGCCGATCGCCGATTACATGAACACCGTGGTCGACGGCGAGCTGGCCGACTGGGAGGGCGACGCCGGTTCGGCCGCGCGCGCCCGCGTCATGGAGCTCGGGCTGATGATCGACGCGATGGGCTTCCTCGCGTACGGCATGCAGGGCGTGCTCCAGATGTTCGCCGGGATCGCCCAGGCGCTGCGCCAGTTCGTGCAGAAGCTGATCACCGACGGGGTCTGCTGGGTCATCAAGACGATCGCCCCGCAGGTCGCGGCCAGCATCGCGACGCTGGGCGCGTACGCGCCGGTCGCGATCGCCATGACCGTCGCGAAGATCGCCGGGCTCGTGCTCGACGCGATCCAGATGATCCAGGCTGCGATCCAGGTCTTCCAGGGCCTGGGGGACCTGCTGACCCTGATCCAGGACGTCTTCGCGATCTTCAAGCCGTTCATCGCCGAGCTCGTGAACGTGCCCAAATTCCAGGTGACGTAGTGGACTACCCCTACGGGCCGCAGAAGAGCAAGATCGGGCGCGCGCTCGACGTCGCAGGGAAGATCTACGAGCCGATTCCCGATCCGTTCGACAAGCCGCCGCCTACGCCGCAGGAGGTCGCTGCCGCCGCGGTGCGGATGTGGGAGGAGTACTCGCGGGAGCGGGGGCTGGTGTGGCGCGGCGCGCTTCCTGAGGGGGCTATCGCGGCCGACGCTCGGCTCGCGGCGCAGTTCGGGGAGCTGCGGGGGCTTCGGTACCCGCTCAACCAGGTTGACGGGTATTGCGAGGGCGTCTGGCAGGGCGTCCCGTTCTTCAGCTACACGGTGTTCAACCACGGCGAGGGCGGCAGCTTCTGGCCGTACCGGTTCGTGGGCACTCGCTTGCCCGAACCGGTTCCTGACCTGGTGTTCGACCAAGCGCTCGGCGCGAAGCGGCCGTACCACCTCGACTGGTACCCGTCGAATTACGAGGCGGTGCCCGGGCCGGTCCAGCCGATGCCCAAGGCCGATCCGAAGGCGGGGCTGCTCAGCCGGACCGTCGGCCGGGGCATCCAGCGGGCCGTCGACAAGGCGTCGGGCATGACCGCGCCCAGGCTGTACTGCGCGCCGGGGACCGGCTCTGCGGCGCTGGCGGCGCGGCCTTATGTGCGCGAGGTGTTCGTTCGCGGTTGGGGCGCGAGGGGGCACTGGCTGGTGATGTTCGAGCGCGAGGACCGGTATTTCCGGCACGACCGCCACCCGATCGAGACGTACCTCGACGAGTTCCTCGCCGTCAAACGTTTCGTGGACCACCCGTGACCACCGCCGACGTACCGTCCGAATCCGGCCACTGATCGAATCGAGTGGGGCCGCGAGCGCGGCTCCGGGAGGGAGTCCCATGGACCAGGCAGGGGAGATGCGCCAGCGCGCGCTCGACATCCAGCGGATGGCCACCGAGGCGCAGGCCGAGGTGGTGAGCGAGGAGGGCGAGGTGCGCGTCGTGAGCGCCCCGGGCGGGCGCGTCAAGGAGCTCGACCTGCGGCTCAACGCGTTCCAGTTGAGCGGGGTGGAGCTCGGCGAGCTGATCGTGGAGACCCTCCACGCCGCCGACGCGAAGGTCACCGCGGAGCTGACGGCCGCAATCACGAGGAGCATGAGCGGGGTCGACACCCTGCTCGGCGAAGGGGAGGAAGCATGAGCGACAAGCCGGGTCCGCAGGACATGATGGCCCGCCTGGAGGAGATCCAGCGGCAGGCCGAGACCACGCTGCGCCGTTACGAGGACCTTCAGCAGCAGCTCGGCGACCAGCAGGTCGAGGTGTTCTCCGAGGACGGGCGGATCGCGGTCAAGCTCGACAAGGACGGCAAGGTCGCCGAGATCCGCATCGACGAGTCCGCGATGCGGATGCGCCAGACGCTGAGCCCGACCATCGTGCGGCTCATCGGGGAGGCGCAGACGATCCACGAGGAGAAGAGCGCCGAGCTGGCGAAGCAGTTCCTCGGCGGGGACCCGAACCTCGCGGGCTGGCTCGACCGGATTCCCGGCTCGCAGCCGTAGTGCCGCTGGGTGACCGGATGGTTGCCCTGTACCTGTATGTTGCTCGCATGGGTATGAAAGACCGCCTTGAGCAGATGAAGCAGCGCGCGCAGGACGCCGGGAAGATGGTCGTCGACGTGGGCGTCGAGACCGCCCGCGAGAAGCGCGACGCCGCGACCGGGTTCGCGCGCGACAAGCGCGACGCCGCAACGGGTTACGCGGCCGACAAGCGCGACGCGGCGCAGACGTTCGCCTCGGACGCCAAGTCGGCGTTCAAAGAGGGCGACATCGAGGAGCTCCTGGGGCGGCTCCCGCTGCCGATCTCCCCTGTGGCCCAGGAATGGCAGTGGAGCCTTGGCAAGCTCATCACCTCAGGGAACAAGCCGCCCTTGGGAACCGGGATGCTGCTGGGGCTGCTCGACAACTTCGGCACGATCGACATCGGCCCGAAGGAGGTCGGGTTCGACGGCTCGACCGCCAAGTGGCACAAGGTCAAAGCGATCCGTACGCGTTCGCTCGACGGGATCGTGCAGAAGCTCTCGACCGACTCGTTCACCGACACCATCGCCAACCTGCTGCCGCCGGTGCCCGGGCGCGGCTGGGTTTCGGAGAAGGCCACGTCGGCGATCTTCACGATCTGGGCGATGGTCGCCGACCTCGCGATCCGCGACCCCGAAGCCGGTCGCCGCCAAGTGGTGTGCGAAATCGAGTACAAGGGCTGGATCCGCACCAAGGAGGCCGAGACCGGCTACTTCACCGCGCCGGTGATGGCCCTGCTGCCGAACCTCGACCAGGTGTTCCGGGAGGAGGCCCGGCAGCGGGGGATCGTCGTCGAAGAGGCCGAGGAGACCGCGATCGTCAACGCGGAGAACCGGGTCGCCTGGCTGCGTGAGAAGCACGCGGGCATCGTGGCCAAGCGGGAGGCGGCGCGCAAGGAGATCGAGTACTGATCCCCTTGCGGCACCGCTACTTCGGGTGGGTCTCGCCGGGGTAGCGCAGCCCGATCTGGGAGCGCACCTCGTCGAGGATGTCCATGACTTCGAGGGTGCTCTGCGGCGGCACGAGGGTCGACTCCAGGCGGCCTTGACGCAGCGCGCGGTGGACTTCGAGCGCCTCGTGCACGTAGCCGTGGCCCACGTACGGGGCCTCGAACTCGCGCGGCGCCTCGTTGTAGCGGACCAGCGTGTACCCGCTTGGGCGGTAAGCGAAGTCGCGCAGTTCGATGCGGCCTTCGGTGCCGGAGATCGTGACGTCGTTCGCGGCGCCGCCGCGGATCGAGCACGACAGCTGGGCGACCGCGTTCGGGTAGCGCAGGGTCATCGCGGTGTACGCGTCGACGCCCGTCGAGTCCATGACCGCGGTGGCGGTGATCGACTCGGGCGCGCCGAGGGCCAAGTGCGCCAACGTCACCGGGTAGACCCCGAGGTCCAGCAGGGCGCCGCCGGCGAGCTCGATGTTGCGCAGGCGATGACTGGGCGGGAAATCGCCGGAGAGCGCGAAGTTGCCGTGCACGGACACGACCTCGCCGATCATGCCCTCCTTGATGGCGCGGCGCATCTCGCGGATCGCGGGGTTGCAGCGAGTCCACATGGCCTCCATGAGGAACCGCTGGTGCTCGCGGGCGACGGCGAACATGGTGCGGGCCTGGGAGGCGTTGTAGGCGAAGGCCTTCTCGCACAGGACGTGCTTGCCGGCCTCCAGGAGCTGGAGCGTGGGCAGGTAGTGGTGGGAATGGGGGGTGGCCACGTAGACGATGTCCACTTCATCGTCGGCGGCGAGGGCCTGGACGGAATCCCAGGCGTGGGGGATGTCGTACTTCTTGGCGAACGCGGCGGCGCGCTCCGCCGATCGAGAGGCCACAGCAGTGACGCGGCAATCGTCGAGGAGGGCAAGATCTTCCACAAAGGTCGATGCGATTCCACCGGTCGCCAGGATTCCCCATCGGATCGGTTCAACCATGGACGTAAGCACATCACAACTTCCGGCGATCGTCAACACGAGGGTCAGCGGTACTATCTCCGCCAACCGGGCGATTTCCGTGCATCACGCGCACTGTGCGTGATGAGCGGGCACGAGTTGTGTAGTCGGTGTGACGCAGTCGCCGCGGGTTCGAGGCGCGGCCGTGGCCCGATCGCCGCTCGCGGTCAAGGGCAGTTGACCCATTCGTCGGTGCCGTCGTCGAAATGCTGGTGCTTCCAGATCGGCAGGCGCGCCTTGACCTCGTCGACGAGGTCGGCGCACGCGTCGAACGCCTCCTTGCGGTGCTCGGCGGCCACCGCGGCGACCAGGGCCGGGTCGCCGATCGCCAAGTCGCCCACGCGATGCGAGACCACCACGCCGCGAACGCCGGGGCGGGCCGCGATCTCCTCGGCGATCTCGCGGAGCAGCTCACCGGCGGAAGGGTGGCCCTCGTAGGAGAGGGAGAGGACGCCGCGTCCGTGGTCGTGGTTGCGCACGTTGCCCGAGAACGACACGACCGCACCGGCTTCGGCCGAGGCCACGGCCCGCTCGTGCTCGGCGGGGTCGAGCGGGGCGTCGAGGACGCGGGCGCGGATCATGACGAGACTCCTGGGACGGTGGCGAGTTCGACGGCGTCGCCCGCGGCGGCGGACGCGTTCGGGGGGATCACCGCGAAGCCCGCGGCCCCGGCCAGGCCGCGGAGCATCGCCGAGCCGTGGTGGGCGAGGCGGCGCCCGGCGGGGTCGAGCAGCGCGAGGTGGGTGAAGTCGCCGCGGCCGGGCACGTCCTCGGCCAGGTGCGCCGAGCGCAGCGGCGGCAGCGGGAGGCCCCTCAGGCCCGCCAGGAGCGGGGCCACGACCGTGACGACCGCGATCACCGCCGATTGCGGGTTGCCGGGGAGCCCGGCGATGAACTTGCCGTCCGCGGTGCGCGCCAACAGCATCGGGAAGCCGGGGCGGACCGCGACGGTGTTGAGCACGTACTCGGCGCCGATCTCGGCGAGGGCGGCGTGGAGGTGGTCGACCGGGCCGACCATGGTGCCGCCGGTGGTGCACACGAGGTCGGCGCCCGAGAGCGCTTCGCGGAGCGCGGCGACATGTGAGTCCAATGTGTCCTCGACCGGGCCGATGCTCGGCCCCGCGTCCGCCCCTGCGGCCGTGAGCATGTGGGGGATCATCGGGCCCAGCGAGTCGCGCACGCGGCCTTTGGCGGAGACACCGCTGGTCAGGAGCTCGTCACCGAAGACGACGACGCGCGCGGAGGGGCGGCCGTGCGCGGGGAGGGTGAGGTGTCCGGCGGCGGCGGCGAGGCCGATCACCGGGGGCGTGACGGGCGTGCCCGCGGGGAGCAGCTCCTCTCCGGCGCGGGCCTCCTCACCCGCGTCGCGCCATTCGCGCGCGGTCGGGCCGGTGACCAGGCCGTCCTCGACGGTGCCGTGTTCGAGGCGGATGAGGCTCTCGGCGCCTTCGGGGACCTGGGCGCCGGTCGCGATCGTGACCGCGCGGCCCGGTTCGAGCGGGTCGGGAATCTGCCCGGCGAGGACCGCGCCCTCGACGCGCCACGGGCCCGGCCCGGCGACGGCCCAGCCGTCGATCGCGGAGGTGGGGAACGCGGGCAGGTCGGACACGGCCGTGAGCGGCGCTGCCAGCGCCGAACCGGCAGCCTCGGCGAACGGCAACTCGCTCGCGGCCGGCCGGGCCGAAAACCCTGCGGCCCAAGCGGTCTCGCGGGCCTGGTCCCAACGGATCGGATCGGTCATCGGACGCGGGCCTCCTCGGCCGGGCGGACTGTGGGCGTTGCGGTCTGGGCTGTCCCGCTGATGGCGGGGCGGGCAGAGGTTCGGCGGGACGAGGTGATCATCAGGTTTCGGCCTCCGCGCCGGTCTCGCCGCGCGGGTGTTCGCCGCCGTCCTCGGCGCGCGTGTGATCGCCGTCGTGGAGCTGCGTCACCGCGTGGCTCACGAACTCGGCCGTGAGGACCGTGAGTGCGTCCTTCGCCGCGCCTCGCGAACCCGCCAGGTTCACGATCAGCGTCTTTCCGGCCGTCCCGGCGATCGCGCGGGACAGTGCGGCGTGCGGGGTCTTCGTCAGGCCCACCGCCCTGATCGCCTCGGCGATGCCGGGGACTTCGCGTTCGATGACGCGCCGCGTCACCTCCGGGGTCAGGTCCTGCGAGGTCAGGCCGGTGCCGCCGGAGGTGACGACCAGGTCGAAGCCGTCGTCGACCGCGTCGCGGAGGGCCTGCTCGACCTCGTCGCCGTCGTGGACGACCAGCGGGCCCGCAACGCCGAAGCCGCTGGCGGCGAAGCCCTCGATGAGGATCGGGCCCGACTCGTCGGCGTACACCCCGTCGGCGGCCCGGTTCGAGGCCACGACGACCAATGCGCTCACGCTCATGCGTCTCCACCTTCCTGCGGGGCGCGGCGCCAGACGCCGGTCTTCCCGCCGAGTTTCTCCTCGACGCGGACGTCGGCGATCACCGCGGCCGGGTCGAGAGCTTTGACCATGTCGACCAGTGTCAACCCCGCCACCGACACCGCGGTGAGGGCCTCCATCTCGACCCCGGTGCGGTCGGCGGTCTTGACTCGGGCGGCGATGTCGACGCCCGCGTCGGTGACCTGGAGATCGACCTCGACGCCGCTGATGGCGATCGGGTGGCACAGCGGGACCAGGTCGGGCGTGCGCTTCGCGGCCATGATCCCGGCGATGCGGGCGGTGGCCAGGGCGTCGCCCTTCTTGAGCGAGTTGCCCCGCAGCGCGGCGACGACCTCGGGCGTGGTGACGAGATGCCCGGTCGCGAGCGCCGAACGCTGCGAGCGCTCCTTGCCGGAGACGTCGACCATGCGGGCCGCGCCGGTCGAGTCCACGTGGGTCAAGTCGGTCATACGCCGAAGTCTAGTCTTGCGAGCGCTTCCGGACGCGCGTGCGACGCGGGCGCCGCTCACGGTGCGGCGGGCGCGCGGGCGGGGCTCGGCGGGGCTGTATTAGCGTCAGGTGCGTGATCGAATGGCTCTACCTCGCCGTCCAGGGCGCCGCTTTGGCGATGAGCGCCTGGTTCTTCGTGGAGACGGCGCGTTCGCAGCGGGTCGCGCGGCGGCATTTCGCGGGGATCGCGGCGCTGGTGGCGCTGCTGCTCGTGCAGCTCGCGGTGTCAATCGCGATCGTGCCGGGCGAGGCGGGCGGCGGGAAGGCGATGTTCTTCTCTTACCTGGTGACCACGATCCTGGTGCCGGTCGTGGCGAGCTTCTGGGGCTCGATCGACCGGAGCAGGTGGGGGATCGGGACGGTGGCCGCGTCGGGGCTGGTCGTGGCGGCGCTGATGCTGCGGCTGCACCAGATCTGGACGGTGCAGATCCATGTCTGAGGTCGGCGGGTCGCGGCCGCTGGCGGCCGGTTTCGGGCGGTTGATCGTGCTCGTGTACGTGGTGTTCGCGGTCTCGGCGGGGGCGCGGGCGCTGTTCCAAGTGGCGACGAAGTTCGGCGACGCGCCGGTGAGCTTCGCGCTCAGCGCGATCGCGGCAGCGATCTACCTGGTGGCCGCGATCGCGATCATCCGGGGGGCGGCGCGGCTCGCGCTGATCGCGGTGGCGATCGAACTGGCCGGGGTGGTCGCGGTGGGCGCTTTGAGCTTCGCGGTGCCGGACCTCTTCCCCGAACCTTCGGTGTGGTCGCATTTCGGCTCGGGCTACGGCTACGTGCCGCTGGTGCTCCCGGCGGCCGGGCTGGCTTACCTGCTGAAGCGGCGCCGCCCGGCTTAGGGCGTGCCTTGTATGGGGGCTCCCACCGCGATGCGGTGGGAGCCCCATACGAGGCGAGGCCTCAGTCGAACAGGTCCTGGATGCGGTCGATGCTCAGTGCTCGATCGGCCCAGGCTTCTAGCTGGTCGGTGTCGTCGCACTCGCGGATGCGCGCTCGAGAATTCGGGTCGATGACGACGCCTCGTGCGTCAAGGATGCGCAGCAGCATCCTCGCCTCACCCTCGGCCTTGCCCTCGGCCTTCCCCTCGGCCTTGCCTTCGGCGAGGCCCTCTCGGTACTTTTCCCCCAACAGGCCCAGCCTGTACGTGTTGGGGAGCGCGGCGTCGCTCATGATCATCTCCTGCAAGCTCATGAATTGCTCTCCTTGCAGCGCATTCAGCGCATACTCAGCGTATCGCGACCAGAGGGTCCGGTCGAATCCTCGGATGGTTTCGTAGTAGGCGCGCATGACCGCCGGGCCCTGCGGTCCGCTCCCGTGGGCGATGAGCGACAGCAGCGCGACCGAGACGTTGTCGCGGCCCTCGGTCGGATCGGTGATCATCGGGATCATCGCGGGACCGATCACGAGCGGGATGAGTACGAGCCCGGGATGGCCGTAGACGATGGGTTCCCTCGCCCACGCCTCGGTTTTCTCATCGAAGGTAATGACCACCAGGAACACCGGACACCGGAACCGCTGGTACGCCGAAGCGATGTAGTCCAGCCAACTTGAGTGCTTTCTCTTGTCGGGGTTGCGCTGGACCTCGAACAGCAGAACGGTGATCGGTTCTTCACCGTCGTAGAACACGGCCACGTTGTCGCAGTTGCGGATTACGGCCTCGCCAGCGCGGGTCATCGCCTCAGAGCCTGGTTTGACGCTGGTGTAGGAGGGAAGTCTTTGCCCGAGCAGCCCGCAGTAGAGTTCTTCCGCGAACTTCGGGTTGTCCTGAAGCAGCCGCAATGGTGCCTCGTGCTCATATGTGGTCACCCGAATGACGATATGAGGGCTCGTTCGAACACGCGGCGAGCGACACGCGACGGCAGTTCTCGTCACCTGTGGGGAAGGCGACAGCCATTGCGTCTCAGGAGAAGAAGCCCATGAAGGCGACTATGAGGGTCGAGCCGCAGAGGACCAGGCCGAGGCGGTAGTTGCGTTCGAGGCGGGTCGACTCGTCTCCGATTCGGGGGCGGGCGGCGATGCCGATCGTGAGCCAGCCCAGGAAGAACGCCGCGAGCGGGAGGCCGATGAGGAGGCCCGCCAGGGCGAGGGCGGCCAGGATGTCGTCGGCTCGGAATTCGCGGAGCACGAGCAGTTGCGCTGCGATGCAGAGCGCTCCGAACAGGCCGTAGATGAGGCCGTTGCGCTCGTCCGAGCGCCAGCGCGGCAGCCACGGGGGGCGGTGGGCCAGGTAGCGGGCCTCTTCGAAGGACGTTTCGGCCGCCTCGAGGTCGGCCTCGGCGGCCGCGAGGTCGGTGAGGGGGTCACCGGTCGGGGGCGGGACCGCTGCTCGTTGCGGCGGGGCGATCCGGGCGGCTCGGGCCAGTTCTTCGACGGCCGCGCGCTGCTCGGCGGCGCGGTCGCCGAGGCGTTCGGCGCGCTGGCCGAGCGTCTCGGTGGCGGTCGCGGTGCGCGCGGCCGCCTCGTCGGCGGTGCGGCGGGCGTCGTCGAGGCGGCGGATCTGCGCGAGGTAGTCCTCGAAGGCGCTCACTGGCTGGTCCTCTCGACGTGGGCTCGGGCCGCGCGGGCGCGGGCGGTTTCCCCGACGTGGGCGGCGGCGAAAGGCGAGTGCGCAGGCGGCTCGACGGCGCAGGACGTGGTGTCGTGCTTGCTCACGTACGGCGCAGCCGCAGTGCGGGGCATGGCGGCGTACTCGCTCACGGGCGGCGAACCCGCGACGCGAGTCGCGGTGGCACCCACGGGCGGGAATGCGGCGGGGACTGTGGCGGCGTGCTTGTTCATGTTCCCGTCCTCTCCATGCTCGTGGACTCGCCGCTTCGTTGGGGGCCTGGGCCTTGCGGCTCTGGGCGGGAGAAGGGGACCACTAGGCGGCCGTTCGCGTCGGTGTGGCGGTCGATGAGCAGTGCTCTTCCGGCCCTTGGGTTCCAGTGTTGGAACTGGGTGCCGAAGTGGGACATGATCTCGCCGCCGGGGAGGTTGAGCACGAGTGCGCAGGCCACGTCCTCGCGTCCGGCGCTGCCTCCGATGTCGTCGGTGAAGCGGCGGAAGCCCCGCCACCAGCCCAGGACGTGCACGCCCCGCGCGGGGCCGGTGCGCAAGAGGTCGCGGAGGGCCTTCTGGCCCTTGGCGTCGAGCGCTGCCGCGTCGAGGCCCCAGGCGGCGATCACGGTGTCGTCGGGGACCTCGGCGAGTTCGGCCGCGAACGACTCCGGAGGAATCCTATAGGATATATCGTGCACGATCGCGGCGCCGGTGAAGTCGACGGCGCGGATCTGGGAGCCGCCTGCCGCCAGTGCCTCCACGGCCGCTTCGAGGGCTTCGCCGCCGACCGGGTCGGAGCCGAGGATCGCGAGGTTGCGGCCCGGCCTGCGGTCGAGGTCGACTCCGGCCACGTCCAGGCGTAGGGACACGTCACGGCCGAGCAGCGCTCGCCTCGGCGGACGCTCGCCCGGCAACGCGTCCCTCAGATGCACCGGCCGGTATCCATAGAACACGCGCGGCGCTCCGACGCCCGCGTGCGCGGCGCCGAGCTGGTCGCGGAGGCGCTGCATCACCTCGGTGTCGGTGTCGGGGAACCGCGCGATCCGGTCGGCCCCGGCCACGCCGCCCTCGGTGTTGATCACGACCTGCCCCAGCGAGATCCGCGAGGCCGCGTCGTTGGTCGGCTCCAGCACGGTCCGGGCCCCCGGGAGTGCGGCGCGCAGCGGGAACTGCCCGAAGATCGAATCCTTTTTGGACCACAGGGCTTCGATCCCCGAGATCGTCTGCGACGCGAGCACGAGGTGCACCCCGTAGGACCGGCCCTTGCGGGCCAGGTTCTCCAGCAGCGCGACCGCTTCGGTCGCCACCCGGTCGTTCCCGGCCAGGAGCACCTGGAACTCGTCGGCCACGCACACGATCCGCGGATACGCCTCGTGGGCCCGCAGGCCGGCGAACGAGGCCACCCCGTGGCGCTTCATCACCGTCGAGCGCCTCGTCATCTCCTCGTTCAGCGCGGAGAGCACCGCCAACCCGTACTCGCGGTCGGACTCGACGCCCACGGCCCGCGCGTGCGGAATGAACGACGGGTCGCGGTCGGTGGGGATGAACTCGGTGAACGACACTCCCTCTTTGAAGTCGAGCAGGAACAGCGCCAGATCCGCTGGGGCGTAACGGGAGGCGAGCCCGTAGAGCACGTCGAGGAGGAACACGGTCTTGCCGCCGCCGGTGCGGCCGCCCACGAGCCAGTGCGGGGTCGCGTCGTCGAAGCGGAGCCTGACCTCCCCGGCCGCGTCGCGTCCGATGAGGACTTCGAGACCCCTCGACGGGTCGCCCGACTCTGGGGCGGGTGGAATGAGGTCGGCGAAGGTGAGCGTCGCGGCGTCCTTCGCGCGATCGGCCAGGCGGCGCGATTCGCCTGCGGCGTAAGCGGAGTCGATCGGGTCGGGCCAGGCCACCGGGGCGGCGAGGCGCTCGCCGCGGCCGAACGGGGCCGCGGGCGGGTGGGTGATCTCGACGTGGTTGCCCGCGTCGTGCATCACCGCGGCCTGCGGCAGGTCCGGCAGCCCGCAGCCGAGGACCGTGACCCCGTGGGCCAGACCGGAGCGCGCGAGCGCGTCGATGCGCTCCACAAGGGATCGCGGTGCGTCGCCGAGCGAGGCCACCGCCAGGAGCATCCGGTCGCTGCGCCTCCCTGCGATGTGCTCGGCCACTTGGGTTTCGGCCAGGACGACCGCGTCGGCCGCGGCCCGGGTGTCGGTCGCTACCGCTTCGATCACGCCCGCGTCGGCGAGCGGACGCAGCGGCGCGAACGCGGCTCCCAGTGTGGCCGTGTCGATCCCGACCACCCGCAGCCCGCCGGGCTCGCGCGAGGCCACGGCGTGGAGCACGGCCAGGCGCGCCAGGTTCGCGACCCCGTCGACCCGAGCATCCACATTGGTCGCGAGGTGTCCCCTCTCGCCGAAGGGCACCAAGAGCGGCATCCGGCGTCCCTGATGGAGGATCACCGTACCGGCTTGCAGGAGTTCGGGATCGGTGCGCAACTGCTGGGCCGAAGCGGTGGCCGCGTCGGCGATCTGGCGTTCGGCGGCCAGCAGCGCGGGGTCGACCGGCGTCTGGAAGGCCGTGTCGCCGAGGCGTTGGGTCACCGCGGCGAGCTTGGCTGAGGCCGCGTCGCAGGCCGCCGCCGCTTGTGCGAGCACAGTCTGGAAACCGGGCACCGGGCCTCCCCTTCTCGCGGGTCCGCGGGCGGTCGCCGCGGCGGGCCGCCCGCGGGACCGGAGCGCCCGTGCGGCGGCTGTTCAACCGGTCACACCATATCGCGTTGGGGCACTGCGCGGCCGACCCCGCCGCACCGGGAGACGGCCGCGAACCGCCGGAGCGGCGGGACCGGGGTTCGCGGGCGGGGCGACGGCGAAGCCTGCCGGAGGACGACCGGCGGATTCGGCGTCCGCCGGTTCGCTCGCGGTGCTCATCGACGGTTCGGGAGCGGTGTGGAACGGACAGCGAAGCGGGGCAGGGCGACGACCGGGGGCGCGGGTTCGCGGGCGTCGCGAGACGGACAGCGAAGCCGGCCGGGCGATGACCGGGACCGGTGCCCGGCCCGCTCGCGCAACCTTCCACGGATGGGGAGCGTGCATTACTCTGAAGGCAGGGTTAGGCGGTCTTCACGAACCTCGACGGCCGTTATCGGGCCCATTCGCCCGCTCGCTTCGTTGTCGGCCTTCCCGATCCAACACCGGGATCGAAAAGGCCTTCCGCGGCCTCGGCGACGCTTGCGAGCCGTAAGTGAGCCCAGCGAGCGCACGAATGGACTCCGATACCGACTCGCCGCGAGTTCATGAACACCGCCTGCTGACCCTGATGCCCGAGCCCGCAATGACCCGCCCGCCCCGGAGCCCCCGGAGGCGGCGGTAAAGAAGACCGGTCGACGCCCGTGCGCCGTCCGCCGGATCCGCCCAGAAGGACCCGTGCCCCATGACTGAGTTCCTGGACATCGCCCTCTCGTTCCCGCCGATCGTATTCACGTTCGGCCTCATCCTGGTGGTTCTGTACTGGATCACCGTGATCATCGGCGCCCTCGACGTGGACGTGATCGACGTCGGCGCCGAAGGAGGCGAGGTCGAGGGCGGCGTCTGGTCGGCGCTCGGATTCGGCGCGGTCCCGTTCACTGTCGTACTCTCCCTGTGGATCACGCTGGGCTGGATCGTGACCATGCTCGGCACCAGCTGGGTGCGCGGCTCCGAGGGCTTCCTCCCGGCCGCCGCCACCGGTACCGCCGTGCTCGTGGCCGGGATCGGGGTCGGGATGCTGGGCGCGAAACTGCTCACCCGCCCGCTCTCGAAGCTGTTCGAGGACGCCCCGGCGACCTCCCACCGCGACCTTGTGGGCAAAGTCGCAGTCGTGCGCACCGGCACCGTGGCGCTCGACTCGGGCCAGGCCGAGGTCGTCGACGACGAAGGCGCGGTCCTGCTCATCAACGTCCGCCGCTCCCCGCACGAACCCGAAGGGCTCGACGACGCCCAGTTCGAGCGGCACTCGAAAGTCGTCGTGTTCGACTACGACGAGGTCGACCGGGTGTTCCTGGTCGTCCCGGTGGCCCTGCCGCCCGACGTCATGGTCGAACCCTGAGCCCGTCTCCCGGATTCGTGCCGAGCCGCAGCTCGTGTACCCCGGATCCGGCGCGGCCCGGTTATGGTGTGGGCACGCCCGCCCGGCACCGCTGACAACTCCCGTCCCCCCCCCGAAGCCTCGTTAGGAACGATCTATGGTCAACAACTCGACGACACTGATAGGCCTCGTGGTCGCCGCCCTGGCCTTCCTGGGCATCCTGGTCATGGTCATCAGGCTGTACCGCAAGGTCGCGCCCGGCCAGGCCCTGGTCGTGACCAAGCTCAGCAAGCGGAAGGTCTCCTTCACCTCCGCGCTGGTGCTGCCGATCATCCACCGCGCCGAGTACATGGACATCGCGGTCAAGACCATCGAGATCAACCGCGCCGGCAAGGACGGGCTGATCTGCCAGGACAACATCCGCGCCGACATCTCGATCACGTTCTTCGTCCGGGTCAACGCCACCGTCGAGGACGTGCTCAACGTCGCCAACTCGATCGGCACCAAGCGCGCCTCCGACCAGGACACGCTCCAGGAGCTGTTCAACGCCAAGTTCGCCGAGGCGCTCAAGACCGTCGGCAAGCAGCTCGACTTCACCGACCTGTACACCAACCGCGACGAGTTCCGCGACCGCATCCTCAACGTCATCGGCACCGACCTCAACGGGTACTCCCTCGAAGACGCCGCGATCGACTACCTCGAGCAGACCCCGATGGATCAGCTCGACCCCAAGAACATCCTCGACGCGCAGGGCATCCGCAAGATCACCGAGCTGACCGCGCGCGAGTCGGTGACCACCAACGAGCACCGCCGCCACGAGGAGAAGGAGATCAAGCGCCAGGACGTCGAGGCCAAGGAGGCCGTCCTGGAGCTGGAGCGCCGCGAGGCCGAGGCCGAGATCCGCCAGCAGCGCGAGATCGAGACCCTGCGGGCCCGCGAGGGCGCCGAGGTCCAGAAGGTCCAGGCCGAGGAGCGCCTCAAGTCCGAGACGGCCCGCATCAAGACCGAAGAGGCCACCGGCATCCAGCACGAGAACCGCCTGCGCGAGATCGCCGTCGCCGAGAAGAACCGCGAACGCGTCATCGCCGTGGAGACCGAGCGGATCGAGAAGGACCGCATCCTCGAAGTGGTCGGCCGCGAGAGGGAGGAAGAGCTCGCCCGCATCGCCGCCAACAAGGAGCTCGAAGCCCAGAAGCGCGACATCGCCGACGTCATCCGCGAGCGCATCGCCGTGGAGAAGACCGTCGCCGAGCAGGAAGAGGGCATCAAGCGCCTGCGCGCGACCGAAGAGGCCGAGCGCGAGCGCCAGAAGGTGATCATCCTGGCCGAGGCCGAGGCGCAGGAGAACCTCGTCAAGGACATCAAGGCCGCCGAGGCCGCCGAGCAGGCCGCCAAGCACCTGGCCCGCCAGCGCCTCACCGAGGCCGAGGCCGCCCAGCAGGCCGCCGAGCTCGAAGCCCGCGCCAAGATCCGCCAGGCCGAGGGCGACCAGGCCGTGGCCGCCGCGCCGGGCCTGGCCGAGGTCCAGGTCCGCGAGGCCGAGGCCGACGCGATCGAGAAGAGCGGTCTGGCCGAGGCCAAGGCCGCCGAGGCCAAGGGCCTGGCCGAGGCCGAGGCGTTCTCCGCCATCGGCAAGGCCGAGGCCACCGCGACCGCCGCGAAGGGCACCGCCGAGGCGAACGCCCTGCGCGAGAAGCTCGTCGCCGAGTCGGCTGGTCTGACCGAGAAGGCCGCCGCGATGGACGCGCTGTCCGAGGCCTCCCGCGGGCACGAGGAGTACCGCCTCCGCCTGGAGATGGAGAAGGACCTGCGCGGCGCCGAGATCGAGGCCCGTCGCTCCATCGCCGAGCAGCAGGCCGGCGTCATCGCCGCCGGGCTGTCGAAGGCCGACATCTCGCTGGTCGGCGGCGACACCCAGTTCTTCGACCGGGTCGTGGGCGCGATCGGCTACGGCAAGGCCGTGGACGGGTTCGTGTCGCACTCCGAGGTCGCCCAGACCGTGGCCGCCTCGTGGGGCAACGGCTCGACCTCGTTCGCCGAGGACCTCAAGGGGGTCCTGGCGGGCATCGGCACCGAGGACGTGAAGAACCTGACCGTCTCCGCGGCGCTGGTCAAGCTGATCCAGCGCGACGGCGACTCGGGCGCGCTCTCGGGCCTGCTCGACAAGGCCAAGGAGCTCGGCGTGGCCGAGAAGCCGGCCTTGGAAATCGCCTCCCGTTAGTTCGTGACCGGGACCGCGGGCCTCGCAAGGGGTTCGCGGTCCCGCCGCCGTCGCCGCGCTCTGGCGCCGCCCGCCGCGCACCCGCGGTCCGATCGGCACCGCCGGATCGTGCATCATATTTCCTATAGGAAACGCGCCTTACCGGCCTGGATCGCATAGGATATATCCTATAGGATATACGATCCAGATTGAGCCTTCCGACTCCCAACGCTCCCAGGGGAACCCATGGCCGAAGAGACCACCGCCGTCACCGAGCCCGCCGAATCCGCCGCGCTCGACGCGGGGACGTACGAGGTCCTCTCCAAGCGGCTCGCCGACTTCGCCGCCGAGCTGGCCGACCGGGCCGAGGCGCTCAACGGCGCCCGCACCGACGCGTTCGGGTCCACCGAGCTGTCGCTGCTGGGGACCACGCGCATCCGCACCGCGAACAACTGCGTGCCCCGCGACATGGCGCGCGTGGGGGACCGGCTCCTCTTCGGCTACAACGTCCACATGGGACTCAAGTCGACCACCGACGTCGGCGACGTGTTCGCCCTCCACGACTTCGCCCGCGAGGACGGCAACTTCACCTTCACCGAGGCCACCGAGCCCGGGCACCTCTTCGACGAAGCGCGCTTCACCGCCGACTTCACCGAGATGTACCGCTACTACCGCTCCACCGAGCTCCTCCAGGTGCGCGAGGTCGACACCCGCCTCCTGGCGGTCTTCCGCATCGGCGAGAACCTCGCCGACCAACGCGTCATGCGCTGGGAGCTGGGCCCCGACGGCGAAGCGACCTATATGGACGCCCGCGGCGAGGCCGACGCGATCTGGCCCGCGCCGCACGACTTCGAGTGGACCCCGACCTCGCGCGAGCAGCACGTCACCGGCCGATTCCCGCACGTGTCCATCGAGGACGAGATCTTCGTCGAATGCGTGGGCGGCGACCTCACCGTCAAGATCGAGGACAACACCGACTCCGGCGAAGGCGTCTACTCCGAGCCCGTGGCCGAGCCGCTCCAGTCCCTCGCCGACGCCGAGATCGCTTACGCGCGAATCGGACCGCTCATCCTGTTGCGGATCCTCCCCTACAAGGAGACCGTCACCCGCTACCTCGTCTACAATACCCGCACCTCCACTGTGGTCCGAGCCGACGCGATCGGGGCCGCGTGCCGCCGCCTGCCCGAAGACCACGGCATCATCTTCCCCGGCGGGTACTACCTCAACGAGGGCAAGCTCAAGACCTTCGACCAGGACACCGAGGGCCTGCGCTTCAAGAAGGTCATCCGCTCGCCCAACGGCGAAGACGTCCTCTACGTCTTCTACAACCAGGTCGAGGGTCGCTCGCTCCTGTTGCCGTACAACGTGATCCGCAAGGAAGTCGCGGCGCCGATGAGCGTCCACGGCTACGCGATCTTCGACGACGGCACCCTCGTGGCGTTCCGCTTCACCGGCGACGAGGCCACCCGCGTGCACCCCGTGCAGATCTGGGCCACCCCGTTCTGCTCCGAGTCCTATGCCGCCCAAGCAGAATCGGGCGACTCCCCGATCCACCGCATCGGCAACGCCGAAGCCGTGCGCGCCGTCTCCGACGCGTTCTCGGTGGCGCGCATGGTCCGCGAGATGGAACCGGCCCAAGCGGTCTTCGAGGCGCTCATCGCCGCGGCCACCCGCTGCCTCGACGACTACCCGTGGCTCGGCGACGAGGGCCTGTTCGACCTCGACGACACCCTCAAGCGGGTCCGCGACACCGCCGAATCGGTGCTCGACGAGTACGCCACGGTCGCCGAACTCACCGGCGAGGCCGAGAAGTCCCTCGACCAGGCCCGCACCGACACCGTCAAGCTCCTGCGCCGCGCCCGCGGCGAGGCCCCCAAGTCCGCCGAGCAGTGGGTCGAGCTGCTCACCGAGCTGCGCAGCGCCGGCGGCCACCTCGTGACCCTGCGCGAAGTCCGCTACATCGACCTCGCCGCCATCGACGGACTCGCCGCCGACGTGGACGAGTCGCTCGCGTCCACCGGCCGCCGCGCCGTGGCGTTCCTCGAACGCGAGGACGCCTTCACGACCTATTTCGAGCAGATCGCCGACCTCGAACGCAAATCCGAGGTCATCGAGACCGTGGCCGAGGCCAATCCGCTCCTCGAAGACCTCGATGCGAGGCAGCGGGGCCTGGAGAACCTGACCGAGGTCGTGGCCGCCCTGGAGATCGGCGACGCCGTGGTGCGCACCGCGATCCTCGGGCGCGTCTCCGAGGTGCTCGCCGCGGTCAACCGCGCCCGCGCCACGCTCGCCGCGCGCCGCCGCGAACTGGCCGTCGGCGAAGGCAAAGCCGAGTTCGCGGCCGAGTTCGCGCTGCTGGGCCAGTCGGTGACCGCCGCGATCAGCGCCGCCGACACGCCCGCGGCGTGCGACGAGCAGCTGGGCCGCCTCCTGCTCACCGTCGAGAACCTGGAGACCCGCTTCGCGGACTTCGACGAGTTCCTGACCCAGTTGGCCGACAAGCGCACCGACGTTTACGAGGCGTTCTCCTCGCGCAAGCAGCACCTGCTCGACGAGGCCGCCCGTCGCGCCGAGCAGCTCGCGGCCTCGGCCGACCGCATCCTCGAAGCGGTCGCCCGCCGCACCGCCGCACTGTCCTCACTGGACGAAGTCAACACGTACTTCGCGACCGACCCGATGGTCGAGCGCCTGCGCAAGGTCATCGCCGAGCTCCGCGGCCTGGACGACACCGTCCGCGCCGAGGAGATCGAAGGCCGCATCGCCGCCGCTCGCGCCGAGGCCGGGCGCGCGCTCACCGACCGGCTCGACCTGTTCGACGGCGACGCCATCAAGTTCGGCGAGCACCGCCTGCCGATCAACACCCAGCCGCTCGACCTCACGCTGGTCCCCTCGGGAGACTCGCTCGCGTTCTCGCTCACCGGGACCGACTACCGCCACGTGGTCGACGACCCCGAATTCGCGGGCACCAAACCGTTCTGGCAGCAGTTCCTGCCCTCGGAGAACCCGCAGGTCTACCGGGCCGAGCACCTCGCCTCGACGCTCCTGGCCGAGCACGGCCCCGCCAGGCTCGGCGCCGAGGACGACCTCGCGAAGTTCGTCTCGGCGGCAGCTGCCGAACGCTACGACGAGGGCTACGAGCGGGGCGTCCACGACGCCGACGCCGCCGCGATCCTCGCCGAGGTCCTGCGCCTCCACAAGGCCGCCGGGGTCCTGCGCTACCCCAGCGCCGAGCGGGCGCTCGCGCAGCTGTTCTGGAACTCAGGTGGTCTCGAAGGCAAAGAGCGCCAGGCGATCTGGTCGGCGCAGGCCCGCTCGCTCGCGCGCGTCCGCGACACGTTCGGCCGTCCCGACGCGATGGCCGGGCTGATCCAGGACGTCGTGTGCGCGCTGTCCGACTTCACCGCCGCGACCGGCCTGGGCGGCCACCCGCAGTTCCCGCTGGAGGCCGACGAGCGGCTCGCCGTCGAATACCTCGTGGAGGAACTCGCCGCGACCGGGACCTTCGCGGCCTCGGGGCGCGCGCGGGACCTCATCGCCAGTTTCGCGAACCACATCGGACCCACCGCGAAGGCCGGGTTCGACGAGGACCTGCGGGCCGTCGAGAGCGACACGCCTGCCGACCTGCACCGATCCGTGTTCCTCAAGTGGGGGCTGGCCTGGAACTGGCTGGACGCGTTCCTGGCCGGGACCGAAGGCGAGAAGTTCGACCGCACCGACCTGCCCGAGGCGATCGCGCTGCTCATCGGCTCGGTCGAGACCTACGAAGTCGAAGCGGACCTGACCTCCGAGGTCACCGGCCTGCTCGGCACCCACCCGCGCGTCGACAACCGCGTCCTGCCACTGCGCCTGGACGAGTTCCTCGCGCGCACCGGGCACTTCCGGGAGACCGTGCAGCCCGCGTACCGCGCCTACCAGCGCAAGCGCGCCACCCTCATCGAGACGCACCGCCGCAGCCTGCGCATCGAGGAGTTCAAGCCCAAGACGATGGCCGGGTTCGTGCGCAACCAGCTCATCGACGACGTGTACCTGCCGCTCATCGGCGCCAACCTCGCCAAGCAGATCGGCGCCGGTTCGGGCGAGGGCCGCCGCACCGACCAGTCGGGGATGCTCATGCTCATCTCCCCGCCCGGGTACGGCAAGACCACGCTCATGGAATACGTGGCCGACCGGCTCGGGATGCTGCTGGTCAAGGTCAACGGGCCCTCGCTCGGGCACGAGACCACGTCGGTCGACCCCGCCGACGCGCCGAACGCGACCGCGCGCGCCGAGGTCGAGAAGATCAACTTCGCGCTCGAATGCGGCAACAACGTGCTGCTGTACCTCGACGACATCCAGCACACCAACCCCGAACTGCTCCAGAAGTTCATCTCGATGTGCGACGCGCAGCGCAAGATGGAAGGCGTGTGGAACGGGCGCACCCGCACCTACGACCTGCGCGGGAAGCGCTTCGCGGTGTGCATGGCCGGGAACCCGTACACCGAGGCGGGGCAGAAGTTCCGCATCCCCGACATGCTCTCCAACCGCGCCGACGTGTGGAACCTCGGCGACGTGCTCTCCGGGCGCGACCAGGTGTTCGCCCAGTCCTACATCGAGAACGCGCTGACCTCGAACCGGGTGACCGCGCCGCTGGCCGGGCGGGACCGGGCCGACGTGCAGCTGCTCATCCGGCTCGCGTCGGACGACCCGACCGCCGCGCCCGACGGGCTCAAGCACGCCTACTCGGCCGGTGAGCTCGACCAGGTGCTGTCGGTGCTGCGCAAACTCGTGCGCATCCAGAAGACGGTGCTGGCCAACAACCTCGCGTACATCGCCTCGGCCGCGACCGACGACTCCTCGCGTACCGAGCCGCCGTTCCTGCTCCAGGGCTCGTACCGGAACATGGGGCGGCTGACCGAACGCGTGGTGCCGGTGATGAACGACGACGAGCTCGAAGCGGTGATCGACGACCACTACGCAGGTGAGGCGCAGACGCTCGCCTCGGGCGCGGAGGCGAATCTGCTCAAACTCGCCGAGCTGCGAGGGCGACTCGACGAGGAGCGCGCGGCCCGCTGGGAGGCGGTCAAGGAGGCCTACCGGAGGGAGCAGACCCTCGGCGGTTCCAGCGACGATCCAATGTCGAGGGCGGTCGGCGCCATCACGCTGCTCTCCGACCGCGTCGGGGGAATCGAAACCGCGCTGCAACAAAGGAGCAGCACGAAGCCGCAATAAAGTCTCTCCGCTCGGCCGTCCCGACCCGATGACCCGGTACGCTTCTGACAAAAGCTTGGCGCGTAGCCCGTAGTGCCCCTGCATGCCGCTATCCATCGAATAAAGGGAGGTCCCCGTGCCGACGAAGACGGGAGAGAAGGTCCGGATCATCGTTTTGGGTACCGGCCCGGATGCCGAGATCGCTCGCGCGATCGCCGAGTCCGACGCCGATGTCGCGCTCGCCAAACAGTTCACCAAGACCGTGACCCACCTGGTCGCCGACGACACCGTCAAGGCCACCGAAGCCCGCTTGAAGAAGGCCGAGGAGGCCGGCGTCCCCGTCCTCACCGTGGCCGAGTTCCGCGCGCTGCTCGTCGCCGGTGCCGAAGACGAGACCGACGAGGTCGAAGAGGCCGAGGAGGCGACCCCCGCCGCCGAGGTCGAGCCGGTTGTCGAAGAAGCTCCGGTCGTCGAGGCCGAGCCGGAACCGGTGGTCGAAGCCGTGGTCGAGCCCGAACCCGAGCCCGAGCCCGCCGTCAGCTCCATCGAGGAGACCCAGACCGTCAAGGTCGAGGCCCCCAAGGCCGCTGAGGCGGTCGAGCCCGAGCCCGAGCCGGTCGAACAGGCCCCGGTCGCCGAGGCGATCGAGGACCCGGAGCCGGCCGCGGCCGACCCCGAGACGACCGTCCCGTCCCAGGCCAACGCCCCGGAGATCGAGTCCGAAGCCAAGGACGAGACCCCCGCCAAGCCCGGCCTGATCGCCAAGATCAAGTCGATCTTCGGCCTCGCGGGAGCCAAGAAGTAAGCAAGCGACAAGGAGAGCCCCGGGCCCGCGCCCGGGGCTTTCTCGCGTCAGAGGTGGTGTGACGCTTACCGAACCGATGGTGAGCCCCCGCTACTATGAGCGGGAACGACTGCGACCCCATACCCCCTGGAGGCCGTTCTTGAGCACCCCCATCTCAGTCGACCCTGCCCAACTCCGCTCAGCCTCAAGCGATCTCGCAGGTCAAGCGCCCGACGCCGAACGGCTCCCCGACGACCTCGAACGCGAGGCCCGGCAGGCGAGCCGGTCCAACAACGGGTTCATGACCGCTTCGGCGGTCGAGAGCTTCGCCGAAGAGGCCAAGGGCGTCATGGTCCACTACCGCGAGCACCTCGACTTCGAATCCGAGGCGATCGGCGCCTGTGCCGACGCCTGGGAGGCCGTCGACGAGGAGGCCGGGTCCAAGTTCGACGACATCGGCTCCGAACTGGCCACGTTCACCGTCCCCCGGATCGCCGGAGGGGCCTGAGGATGCCGACGTTCCAGCAGTGCCTCGACGCCGACCCGTCCGGGTTCACCCAGCTCGGATCCAAGATCATGTCCACCGCGGGCGAGATCAACTCGCATGCGCAGCAGTACGCGCAGACCATCTCCGGCCTGGAGTCGTCCTGGCAAGGCGACGACTACAAGGCCCTGATGCGGTGGCAGGGGATCGCGACGGCGTTCAACACCATGAACCAGGCCGAGTTCAACGTCGCCGGCGCGATGCTGACCTCGATGGGCGCGACCATGATGGCCAACGTCCAGACCCTCAAGCTCACCAAAGAGTCCGCCGAGGCCGCCGGGTACAAGGTCCTCCCGACCCCGCTGGTCATCCTCGGCCCCAGCCAATGGCAGCAGGTCTCGGCCGCCAACGTGGGCGCCCCCGCGGTCCTCGCCGCCTACCAGGCCGGCGCGATCGCCTTCACGATGGCCCTCATGACCCAGTACGGCGCGCTCATCGCCCAAGACGCGGCCTGCGCGGCCACCGTCCGAATCGCGGCGGGGTCCTGACATGCCACTATCGATCAACCGACCCTTCAAGCACAAGCCCGGAGTCCCCTGGACGCCACCGCCGAACCCGAGCGCCGACCGCGGACCGCAGATCCACAGCAAACCCGCCTTCGTCGAGTCCGACGACGAGGAGTACCGCAAGGGCTGGCCGCCCGAAGGCGAACAAGGCGAGAACTACCGCTGGGAGACGCTGCGTCCCGGCACCACCATCGACCGGTTCGGCAGCGACCAGGGGTCGTGGCTCTCCCCGGTCGGCACCACCTTCGAGAAGCGGGCCATCGAGGAATCCTCGTACGGCAAGGGCTACTACGTGTACGAGGTCGTCCGCCCGTTCAACACCATGAGCAGCGACATCACCGAGGCGCAGGGCTACCCTGGGGGCGGGATCCAGCACGACATCCGCCCGCTCAGAGTGCAGGACCTCCTGAACGCCGACCCCCCGTTCCTCCGCGAAGTCCAAGTGACGAGATAGGTGGCCAATGCGAGTATCTGAACTGCCGGAACGCTTGTCGGCCATGGGCATCGGCACCGACCTCTACTCGATCGGGACCGCCCGCGAGCAGAGCCTGTGCATCGAGCAGGTCGGGCGGGCCTGGGTGGTCTACTACCGCGAGCGCGGCCAGTGGAACAACACGCACAAGTTCGGCGATGAGGAAAGCGCGGTCGAATACGTGATCGCCTCCTTCGAGGAGATGCTCGAATCGCGCCGATCGCGCGGGTTCCCGACCAGCGACTTGGCTCGCAGCAGAACCAGCGTCGAGGACCGCATCCGGGCCCTCGGCGTGGGCACGGCCCACTACCGGATCGGGTCGGTCAGCGACAACGCGTGGAGTCTGGTCGAGGAGCACGGGCGCTGGCTGGTCTTCCGGACGGCGAACGGCGAACGCACCAGGGTCCTCGACTACGGCGACGACTTCGACTCGGCCGAGTCGGGCCTGTTCAAGATGTTGAGGAAGTGGCAGCGGGAGCAGACCGCCGCGGGCGTCTCGGCCGAGGCACTGGCGGCCGACCGGTGACCGCATCTGGTGAAGGAGCCGACCATGCGCATGGATGAAGCCGAGCCGAGACTGCGCGAGCTGGGCATCGGGCGCTGGCACTACTCGATCGGTGCGGCCGTCGAAGGCAAGTTCTGCGCGGTCGGAGCGGGCGACGCCTGGGAGCTGTTCTTCCTCGCCAACGGCCGCAAGGAGGAGCTCTACCGCCCGATCTCCGAAGAAGACGCGGCCCGCTTCTTCGTGCAACGCTTCGAAACCCAACGCGCGCACTACGTCCGCATGGGCATGGACCTGAGAAGACTCGCCCGGGACGAGTAGGTTTTGAACCGGGCAGAGCTTCGGGCGGAACTGGAGCGCAACGGGGTGCCCGAGTGGGCGTACAGCCTGAACGGGGGCAACCGTCCCGAGAAGTACTGCATCGACGAGGGGCCGGACGGCTGGTCGGTGTACTACTCGGAGAAAGGCAACCGCAACGACGAGGTCGTGCTTGAGACCGAGGACGAGGCCTGCCGGAAGCTGCTCGAGTGGGTCCTGGCTGACGACTCGGTCATGGGCCGCTAGCGCGAGGAAGGGCGCCGATGAGAACCGCGGACCTACCGGAGCTCCTGCGCGGCTTGGGCGTTGGATCCGCCTGGTATGCCGTCGGTGTCCCGCACGAGGGCAGTTGGTGCATCCAGGACATGGGATCCTGGTGGGCGGTCTTCTTCCTGGAGCGGGGCACCTGGGGCGACATCGCCAAATTCGGCAGCGAGGACCAGGCGTGCCGGTACCTGCTGGGCCGGTTCACCGAACTCGCCGACGCCGGCACTCCCGGTCTCGGGCGGGACCGGAAGACCCACTCGGAGCGGATAGAAATGCGGGACTAGCGGACACGGAAGGAGACCAATGCAGATCGAAGAGCTCCCGGCCCGCCTGGCCGCAATCGGCGTCGGCCGCTGGCACTACTCCATCGGCGCCGACCAGGACGAGCGGTTCTGCGTCGTCCGCCCCGAAGGCGAGCGCTGGCACCTGTACTTCCGGCTGAGAGGCGAGAAGCAGGACACGATCTGGGCGTTCAGCGAGGACGAGGCCTGCCAGTACACACTCGACCGCTTCACCCGGCTGAAGGAGCGATACGTCAAGTACGGCCTCGATCTTCGCGACCTCGCACGTGACCATTGACCGCCGCACCATCGCCGACCTGCCCGCGTACTTGCGTGCGCGCGGGTTCGGGAGCGCGCATTACTCGATCGGGGTGGGGCGGCGGGATTCGGTCTCGGTCGTGACGGACGGCGACGCGTGGGTGGTGTGCCCCAAGTTCGAAGGGCATATGACCGGCGTGGGCCGGTTCCGGGACGAACATGAGGCGTGCAAGCACGTGCTTCGCCTGCTCCAGGAAGAAGAGCATCGTGCCGGGCCCGACGGGGCCAAAGCGAACGGGTACCTCCAGGAGTACTTCGCGCGTGAGCGCGAGCCGATCGAGGACCGGATCCGGGCGCTCGGCGTGGGCAGCGCGCACTTCAGCGTCGGCAAGGTCCGAGACGGCGCCTGGTGCCTGGTCGACCAGGATGGGCGTTGGTTGACGTTCCTGATGCAGCACGGCCGCCGCACTCGGGTTCGCGACCACCGTTCGGACTACGCCGCCGCCGAGTCGGCCTTCGTCTTCCAGATCAAGCTGTGGAAGCGCGAGCGACTGGCCGCGAGGAAACGCAGACAGCGCTTAAGGAGCTGGTCGAGGACCGCGTGAAGGGGCCCGTCCCAGGGGCGCTCGGGGTGTTCGCGGTTGGTGGCATTCTCGCGTTACCTTGGGATCTGGCCGCATACGCGAGAGGGGCAGCGGATGGATGAATCCCCAGGTCAGTCGCATACTGATGACGACGGGCACGTGACGCTGCGCGTCGGGGGCGACGGGGGCGTCGTCATCGAAGTGTCGCCGACGGGCTTTCGCCTGGCGCCCAGGGAACTCGCGCGGCTCATCGTGGAGACGGCCGATCGGCTGCCGAATCCCGCCGATGAGGGCCGCGACGCACTCCTGTCCGCGACCGACTCGATCGCCGACCTCCAGCACGTCCTGGCCACCGGCGGATTCGAGGCCTTCAACGCCGCGATGCGACGCAAGCTCGGCATCCCCGAGCCCGAGACTCCGCCGATCCGCTCCGGTGAACGCGACGCAGCCCTCGCCGAGTCGCTCGGTTCGACGATCAATGGGATGCGCCAAAGCCCGACCGCCGAACCCGAACCCGACCAGGACCTCGAGGTCGTGGCCTGGTCCGACGAAGGCGACCTCGGGATCGCCACCTCCGCCGGGCACGTCATCGCCAACGTCCAGATCGACGGCTCGGCGCGCCAGCGAGGCGTCGAAGGGCTCGGGCAGGCGTTGACCGACCTGCTGCGAAAGGCCCGCGCCGACCTGCACGGGCAATCCGAAACCAGGCTTCGGGCCGACCTGCCCGAAGGGGTCGCCGAGACCATGGACCAGGCCCCCGCCGAAGGCGCGCGCGCCGGACGCCTCGGCCAGGCGATGCTCGACGACATCGTCCACAAGACCGAAGCCCTCAGACGAAAGGCGGGCCAATGACCGACATCGTGTGCGACACCGAGTTCGTGAAGCAACTCGGCCCCGACATCGAGAACGAGATCGCCCCCATCCTCGAAGAGGCCAGCGACATCCTCCCGGAGCTGCGCGCCCTCGACCGCGGCCTCTACACCGTCGTCACCCTCCCGATGGCCGCCGCCTACACGACCGCGGTGACCACGGTGACCGAGTCGATGCAGGGCGCCTCCGAGTGCTTCAAGGAGATGAACGACGCCATCTCGGGCTGCGCGGCCGACTACGAAGAGCTCGACCGCGTCGTCGCCCAAGCCTTCGGTGGGGAGAGCTGAGCCGCCATGTCGATGGGACAGGACATCTTCGACGCCGGCAATGAGATGTCGCCGGTCTACGAGGACATCATCTCCGGCTGCGCGATCGCGATCATGCCGCCCGCGCTCGTCTTCGGGCTCTCGGTGCAGGCCGTGGCCACCAGCATCTACATGAACCAGTGCAACCCCGGTGACATGTTCAAGGCCGCCGGGGCCTGGATCGTGCTCGCCGAGAAGAACACCGAGGCCGCCGAGGCGCTGGCGGCCCAGACGGCGCGGGTCAACGACGAGAACTGGAAGGGCACCGACGCCGAGGCCTTCAAGAACAACTCCAGCGACGTCCAGGCGCAGCTCCAGCAGCTCGCAATCACCGCGTTCCTGATCGCCGCCCAGCTCATCGCGCTCGGCATCGCGCTGACGGTGTTCTGGGTGTTCCTGCTGGCCGTCACCGTGGTCATGGACGCGTTCCTGGTCGCGTACGTCGCCGCCTACGCCGGGGTCATCACCGCGGTCGGGGCCGAGGCGATCCGCGCGAGCTGCCTGACCGTCGCCTCGGCGCTGCTGGCGACCACGAAGAGCTTCGAGGCGACCATGTCGGCGATCTCCTCCGGGTGCGCCGCGGTGACCGCGCTGCTCACGGTGATCACGTTCGCCTACCAGGACGCGAAGGGCAACCCGGTCACGATCGAGGAGATCGCCAAGGGAAGCCTGACGAACCAGCTGCTCGGCCTCGGCACCTTCGCCGAGCGCGCGCTGCTCATGACGCCGGGCGGGAAGCATGCCTCGCTCGGGGCCACCGAGGCGTTCAAGCACGGCGTCAACTCCCAAGGCGGGTTCGGCATCGTCGACTCGCTCGCCGAGACCTACTACGACGACAACGAGAGCCTCCCCGAGGACTGGCGGGACCCCACCGACGACGAGATCAGCTGGACGTGACCTGCGGTTTGGAGCGGATCATGACGGTCCAGACCGCGGCGGCCCCCGCGCCGAGCGGCAGCGTCCACCACAGGTAGGCGCACAGCCAGTACGGCCAGTCCCAGGTCGCGAACGCGGGCCGGAGCGGGAACCACAGGGCGATCGCCACCGCGGCGCCGATCGCGGCCGAGGCGGCGGCGGCCTTCGCCGAGCGGCGCACGCGGGGTCGCAGGGCCGCATCGCGTTTCGCCCTGCGCAGGTTGCCGCGCAGCGCCAATGCGGTGACGGCCAGGAACACCAGGTAGATGATGGACGCGCCCATGAACAGCGCGCGCGGCACGCCCGCCGGGTCCTCGAAGATTCCCGGCAGCATCGCGCCTCCCTCCTCGGATTCGCCGTCCGAATCCGTTTCAGCATTCCGTTCCCACCCTAAGGGCCGCGTCGCGCCGCGGGAAGTCCAGGCCGTTGCGCGTGTCGGAGGCGGTGTGCCGGTGGGGGACTTACGCTATGAGCGAATCCGAATGGCTTGGAAAGTTGAGCCGGGTAGACTCAACCTCGCACTCGCGTTAGGAAGGCACAGACCTGTGGACGTCAACCGCTTGACCACCAAGAGCCGCGAAGTCATCGCCCAGGCCGCGCGCACCGCCGCGGCCGGGGGCAACCCCGCCGTCGAGCCCTGGCACCTGCTCGACGCGCTCCTGACCGTCGACGGATCGACCGCGCCCGGACTCCTCCAGCTCGTGGGCGTCACCCCCGGCACCGTCTCGGCCGAGACCGAGCGCCGCATCGACGAGCTCCCCTCCGCCACCGGGCCCTCGGTGTCCGAGCCCTCGATGGCCCGCGAATCCCTGCGCGCCATCAACACCGCCGACAACATCGCCACCAGCTACGGCGACGAGTACGTCTCCACCGAGCACCTCCTCGCGGGCCTCGCCCAGGCCGGCGGCGAGGTCGCCGCGCTGCTCGCCGAGCAGGGCGTCACCGAGAAGACCCTCATCAGCGCCATCCCCACCCTCCGCGGCGGCGACCGCAAGATCTCCACCGCCGACCCCGAAGACGGATACAAGGCCCTGGAGAAGTACGGCGTCGACCTCACCGAGACCGCCCGCTCGGGCAAAGTCGACCCCGTCATCGGCCGCGACACCGAGATCCGCCGCGTCGTCCAGGTCCTTTCCCGGCGCACCAAGAACAACCCGGTCCTCATCGGCGAACCCGGCGTCGGCAAGACCGCCATCGTCGAAGGCCTCGCCCAGCGCATCGTGGCCGGCGACGTGCCCGAATCGCTGCGCGACCGCCGCGTGATCCTCCTCGACCTCGCCAGCATGATCGCCGGAGCCCAGTACCGCGGCCAGTTCGAGGAGCGGTTCAAGTCCGTCATGGAGGAGATCAAGTCCTCCGACGGCGAGATCATCCCGTTCATCGACGAGCTGCACACCATGGTCGGCGCGGGCAAGTCCGAAGGCTCCCTCGACGCCTCCAACATGCTCAAGCCCGCCCTCGCCCGCGGCGAACTCCACATGATCGGCGCCACCACCCTCAACGAGTACCGCGAGCACATCGAGAAGGACGCCGCACTGGAACGCCGCTTCCAGCAGGTCTACGTCGGCGAACCGTCCATCGAGGACACCGTGGCGATCCTGCGCGGCCTCAAGGAGCGCTACGAGGTCCACCACGGCGTGCGCATCACCGACTCCGCGCTGGTCGCGGCCGCGCAGCTCTCGGCCCGGTACATCCCCGACCGGCAGCTCCCCGACAAGGCCATCGACCTCGTCGACGAGGCCGCCAGCCGCCTGCGCATCGAGATCGACTCGCGCCCCGAGGAGATCGACCAGGTCGAACGCGCCGTGCGCCGCATGGAGATCGAGGAGACCGCGCTCCAGAACGAGACCGACGACCCGGCCTCGGCCGAGCGCCTCGCGTCCCTCCAGCGCGAACTGGCCGACGACCGCGAGCGCCTCGCCGCGCTCTCGCGCCAGTGGGAGTCCGAGAAGGACCGCATCTCCAAGGTCTCCGACCTCAAGGAAGAGCTCGACGACCTCCGCACCCAGGCCGAAAGGGCCGAACGCGAATACGACCTCGAAAAGGCCGCACAGCTGCGCTACGGGCGCGTGCCCGAACTGGAGCAGCAGCTCGCCGACGCCGAAGCCGAACTCGCCTCGGCCGACACCGACCCGGCCTACCAGCCGATGCTCAAAGAGGAGATCGACGCCGACGAGATCGCCGACGTCGTCTCGGCGTGGACCGGCATCCCCGCCGGCCGCCTCCAGGAATCGGAGACCCACAAGCTGCTCAACGCCGAGCAGCTGCTCGGCGAACGCGTCGTAGGCCAGACCGAGGCCGTCACCGTGGTCGCCGACGCGCTGCGCCGCGCCCGCGCCGGGCTCTCCGACCCCAACCGGCCCACCGGCTCGTTCATCTTCGCCGGGCCCACCGGGGTCGGCAAGACCGAGCTGGCGAAGGCGCTGGCCGAGTTCATGTTCGACGACGACCGCGCGATGATCCGCATCGACATGGGCGAGTACACCGAGCAGCACTCCACCGCGCGCCTCATCGGCGCGCCGCCCGGATACGTCGGGTACGAGGAGGGCGGCCAGCTCACCGAGCCGGTGCGGCGCAGGCCGTACTCGGTGGTGCTGCTCGACGAGGTCGAGAAGGCCCACCCGCGGGTGTTCGACACCCTGCTCCAGGTCCTGGACGACGGACGGCTGACCGACGGGCAGGGCCGCACGGTCGACTTCCGCAACGTCATCCTCATCATGACCTCGAACCTCGGCTCCTCGGCCCTGGTCGACCCGCTCCTGGAGGAGACCGCCAAGCGCGACCAGGTGCTCGCCGCGATCCGCGGCCACTTCAAGCCCGAGTTCCTCAACCGCCTGGACGACATCGTCATCTTCCACGCGCTGGAGCACGACCACCTCAAGTCGATCGTCGGCGTGCAGCTGCGCCACCTGGAGCGGCGGATGGAGGCCCGCCGCCTCAAGCTCACCGTGGACGACGCGGCGAAGGGCTGGCTCGCCGACCGCGGCTTCGACCCGGTCTACGGCGCGCGGCCGCTGCGCCGCCTCATCCAGTCCTCGATCGGCGACCCGCTGTCGAGGGAGCTGCTGGAAGGCAAGGTCACCGACGGCGACACGGTCATCGTCGGAGTCTCCGAGCAGGGAGACAAGCTCATGGTGACCAAGGCCTGAACTCCCCGATCTCGCTTAGATCTCGTCTTAGTAAGATTGAATCTTACTAAGACGAGATCTAAGCACGGTCCCGCCATCGTGGTGCTCGACGAGCTGCCCTGGCTCCTGGAGCAGGACAAGACCCTGGAGGGCGTGCTCCAGACCGAATGGGATCGCAGCCCCAGTCGTCGTCCAGTGGTGCTCATCCTGGTCGGCAGCGATCTTCGGATGATGGAGTCGTTCTCCGGATACGACAGCCCGTTCTACGGCCGAGCCGATCCGATGCTCGTCCAGCCGTTGGACCCGGGAGACGTTGCGCAGATGACCGGGCTCGGCGGCGCTGAGGCCTTGGACGCCTATCTCATCACCGGTGGGTTTCCGGGTCTGTGCAGAGCATGGCCGGCCGGCATGGTTCCCGAGGCGTTCCTTCAGCAGTCCTGCAAGGACCCGTACAGCCCACTGTTCACCTTGGGTGAGGTAATGCTCGCCTCCGAGTTCCCCGCGCCCGACCAGCACCGCAGGGTGCTCACCGCCATCGGCAGCGGCGAGCGGACGTTCACGAACATCGCTCGATCCGCCGGGTCCGGACCGGGAGCGCCGGTCCAGTCCGGCACCCTCGGACCGGTACTGCGGAGCCTGGAGCAGAAGCAGGTCGTCGCGATCGACCAGCCCTTGGCGGTAAGTCCGGGGAACGGTGGCAAGCTGTATCGGGTGAGCGATCCATATCTGCGACTGCATCTGTCGATGCTGTCCGGCGCTCATGAGGACATCAAACGCGGGCGGCCCGAGTTGGCCGTCGCGAAGATCAGACGGCAGTGGAAGAGCTGGCGCGGCCGCGCGATCGAGCCGGTCGTCCGCGAAGCGCTGTACCGTTCCGTGGTCCAGGCGGGGTTTCCCTGGCCCGGGGCCGAAGCGGTCGGCGGATGGTGGCCCCGAAGCTTCGATCCAGAAGTCGACCTGGTCGGAGCGGATCGAGGGCCCGTGGCCAAACGTGTCTTCTATACCGGTTCGATCAAGTGGATCGGGACGCCGTTCGACCGGCACGACTTTGCGGCGCTCGTCAGCGGCTCGGCGAAGGTGCCCGGCGCCGAACCGAGTCAGACCGGTTTGGTCGCCGTGAGCCTCTCCGGCGTCACCGAAGGCATCGAGGCCGACCTCGTCTGGGGGCCGCAAGAGGTGCTCGCGGCTTGGGAGTCCTAAAGTCACCAGCAGCACTGTGCGCCCAGAAGCCATACCACTATGGAATGAATCTGCGCGGTTCGCCGAAATGAGGCGGCACCATTGGTCATAGTGCTCGCATGGCCCTTTTCGGATCTTCGGGCGGATCGGCTCGCCTGACCCGTCGTACCGTCCTCAGCGGTGCGGCGGCCCTCTTCGCCGGCGGGGCGGCTTCCGCCCTCGTCCCAGCTCACGCCCTCGCCGCCGAGCTGCCGCAGCTCCGCGCGGCCGCCACCGGTTGGACCGGGCGGCACGGCGAGCTTCTCGTGCTCACCGCCGACCGCGTGACCGAGACCGACTACGCGATCCGCGTCCTCGACGCCGTCCTGCCCGAAGGCCCTTCGGATGCGAACGGCGCGCCCGAGGCCACCGGCGAACTCGGCCCGCCGCTCGACGTGCCGCTGCCCGCCGGGTTCCACCCGCACTCGATGGCCGCGCTCGGTCCCGCGCTGTGGATCACCGGCGCGCTCGAAGAGGGCCACGACGCTTCCCGGCCCGCGCTCGTGCGCATCGAGGACGGCGCCGCCGAATACGTCGACCTCCCACTGCCTCCGCAGATCCGCTCGGGCATCGCCGCCGCGATCGCGCCCGTCGGGGAAAGCGGGCTGGCCGTGGTCATGGAAGGCTGCCCCGACCCGCACCTGGCCCTCGTCACCCGCTGCCACCTCGCCCTGAGCGAGGACGCGGGCCGCACCTGGACCGAGCAGCTCATCGCCGAGAACCTCGGCGAGGGGTACGGCACGGTGCTCGCCGAGACCGACGAGGGCCTGTTCGCCGTCGTCGGCGACGGCGCCGACTCGCAGACCATCCACGTGGGCGAGCGCTCCGGCGACCTCGTCCTCGCGCCGGTCGCGAACCTGCCCGGGGCCGGGCGGCCGATGGCCGTCGTGGCCTCCGAATCGCACGTCAGCGTGTTCTCAGACCAGGAGGGGGCCGTCGCCGAGACCCGGTTCACCGCCGAAGGCGCCCCGCTGGAGACCGCCGCCGACTGCGCGTGCCGGGGCGAGATCCTCGCCGTGGCCGGGCGGCGCGGCCTGTGGCTCGAAACCGACGGCTCGGCCGTCCGCATCAGAGGCGACCGATAACGAACGGAAGGAGGAATGATGGCGTTTCCCAGCAGTAGCCAAGCGTTCGCCCGCTCCACGTGCGACCTCCCCGACATCACCCGCGACTGGTTGTACAAGTCCGCCTGGAAGATGCGCTACCGCACCGCGTACAACAAGGACGGTTACGGCGTCCACCCGTCCACCACCTCGTTCACGATGCACGAGGAGACCCACACGCAGGCGGGGAAGGTCGCCAACGACCTCCACAACCTCGGCCAGGCCTACGCCCGCAGCGACGGGCCCTGGCCGTACTCGTGGACCGGCATCGCCGGGACGAAGGTCTGCAAGCCCGGCTACCACCGCTACGGCGCGGCCATCGACTTCACGAGGTTCGACTGGGGTTCGGGGCACTATGTGGACACAGCCGTCCACGGCAAGTCAAGCAGTAGGTACCTGAGGCGCCGCTACCTGGCGGTGATCGCCACTTGCCGCAAGCACTTCGGCACGGTCCTGCACTGCCACAACGACCCAGACGGCTCGCACTGGAACCACATCCACGCCGACCGGGGCCGCCAGGCCGTGGCCCTCAACTGGAACTACGGCACCGACACCACGATCATGCAATGGGCCGCAAGGGATCTGGCCGGGATGACCGCGATGGTCATCGACGGGATCTACGGCCCGCAGACCCGCGAGGGCTACAACCTGTTGCGGGACCGGTTCGGGGCCAAGTCGATCGACCCCACCAAGTCGGCGGCGAACCTGCGGCTGTGGCTCACGCTCATCGGCCGACACGGCATGGCGGACAAGGACGCCGGGACCTACAAGGCCACCGAGTCGATGAAGGCCGAAGCCCTGGATGAATGACCGCCCGTCCGGAAGGAGCACGACATGACCCTGAAGCATCGCGCAGTGGCCCGGGCCTGCGCCGCCGCAGCGGTTCTCGTGCTCGCGGGCACGGCGGCCTGCGACTTCGACCCGGTGTCCGGCAACGGGAACGACACCGGCGAAGGGGTCTTCTACGGCCTCGGCGACGACCACAAGCTCTACCGCTGGGACGCCGAGGCCGACCCCGAGGAGGCGCTCGACCTCTCCGGGGTGTGGGAGGGCCTGGGGGACGTGGGCACGGTCATGCGGTCCTCGCTCAGCATCAGCCCGACCGAGCGCTACGCGGCGTGGATCTCGGGCGCGAATCCCGATGCGTCGCTTGAGTTCGGGAATCTCGAGACCGGCGCGATCTCGACCGGGGTCGAGTACCCGCTCGACCACGCCTGCCTCGACCCGTCCTGGCTCGCCGACGGCTCGGCGCTCCTGGTCCACCGCGCCCCGGTCTGGGGCGAGTCCCTCACCCAAGGCGAGATCCCGCTCCCGGTCAAGACCTGGGGTCCCACCGAGTGGTACTCGCCCGACGTGGGCGCACTGCCGACCACTGTAGAGCTTGGTGAGGAAGGCTGCCGACTGCGCTGGTACACCAACGAAGACGGCGAGGCCGAGGGCATCTACCACGACCTCGACGTCCAGAAGCTGTTCCGCGTCAACACGACCGGAGACACGGAGGAGATCATCCTCGTCTCCAGTCTCCACGGCACCGAGTCGCGCACGATCGGCATGTTCGACATCGACCCGACCGGACGCTACGTGTGCCTTGTGGACTCATACGGCCCATACGGAGCCCTCAAGGGCGGCTTCACGATGCGCGCCGAATCCGGCACCCGCGTCATCGACCTCAACACCGGCAACGCAGTCCAAGCCGACGACGCCTCCTGCATCTCCATGCACGAAAAGGGCTTCATCACCCGCGACGGCGCCGAAGTCGCCTTCATCGACTACAACGGCAAGACCCGCTGGGAAGACGAACTCCCCGCCACGATCGCCGAATCCCCAGTGCTCTTCTACTTCCCGCCGAAGGATCAGTAGAGGTTCGACAGCGCATGGAGCACCGGAACCCGCAGCACCGGTCTCGCGCCGCCGAGGAACCGCGTCACGGCATCGGCCAGATGCGCCTCGTCGGTGAACAGCACCGGGGGCGCCCCGGGGTCGACGCGCACGAGCTGATCGTCCCGTTCGGTGGCGGGCACCAGCACGAAGGCGCAGACCTTCGCGCCGGGCACGCGCTGGTCGACCTCGCGCACTTTGGCGAGCGACGCCGCCGCGTCCCGTTCGTCTTCGGCATAGAGGGTCCGGTTGTGCGTGATGTCGTCGAGCCTGCCGCTCAGCCTCCACCGTGCTTGGAACTCCTCGTCGACCACGACGGCGATCCGGTTCCCGTTGGCGATCAGCAACCGGCCCAGGCCGCCTCGGCGGGTCGCGGCCTTGAATCGGGCCGCGGGCAGGCGCAGGACCGGGGTGACCAGGTCCCGCAGCGGCTGCGCCAGGTCGCTCTCGTCGTCGTATCCGATCCAGCGTCCGTGGCGCAGCCTTCGGATCACCCACTGCCGCCGCTTCCGCCGCCGCCGGCCGCGCACGACCAGCACGATCGCGAGCACCGTCAACGCGAGCTGGCCCCCGAACCAGTACCAGAACGCGGGGTCGTCCAGGGGCAGAAACGCGCCCCCCACGATCAGCAAGAAGAAGCCGGGGAAACCCAGCAGTCCGGCGGCCCACCCTTCATCCACCATGATGCCGAAGCCGATGAACACCAGGCCGACGAGCGCGCTCAGGAACGCCAGGACCGTCCAGCCGCTGCCGGTGTTCAACACCAGCGGTACCCAGCCGAGGAGCCAGGCGAGCACCCCCAGTACGGCGGGGACGGTCGCGTTGGCCGGGCCCGGCCGTATGCGCAGGCGCCCGCGCTTCGTCCGCGGCGGCCTCGGCGCGTGCGTCCACGTCGTCTTGGCCTTGAGCTCCCTGGCGCGTTTCGCGGTGCTCTTCTGGGCGGCGTGGCCGAGCGCGATCGAGGCCGCCGCGGCGAGCAGGACGGCGGCGAGTCCGGCCGCGAGCCAGGTGAGCCGCTGCCCCTGCGGCACCGACGGGTCCTGCCAGTACCACTGGGCCGCATAGTTCAAGCCCGGCCCCACCACCGCGAGGACGACCAGTGCCGTGGTGGCGGTCGTGGAACTGAGGGCGCGGACTCGGGCCATCTGCGGTCCTCTGCGCTAGCGGGGGCCAGGGATCGACGCGGCCGAGTGACCGCGCCGCGTCGAATCCCTTTGTAGCAGAGCGATAACGCGTTGTCGACCGCCCGAACCGGCAGAGGTTCGTGCCCGAGCGTTCTAGTTGTACGCAGTGGAGTAGTAGCGGGCCTTGTAGAACTCCGCGCCCGACCTGGTTCGGTTGGCCGACTGGGAGAACACGACCGTGGGGCTGCCCCAGGTGCGGGAGCCGGCGTTGTCGCCTCGGACGTAGAAGTACTCGCCGGACTTCATCTTCACGTACGACTTGATGCGGGTCGTGGTGTGGAGGGTGGTCTTGGCGAGGGTCGACTTGTTGATCGAGTAGACGCCGTGGGTGTCGGAGACGAGGAGGCGCCCGGTGTTGGAGTAGTCGGGCTGGAGGTCGTGGCCCAGGCCCGAGAGGGTGACCTTTTTGGAGTGTGCCTTCAACCGGATGTTGCGGTAGGTGCCGGTGACCGAGTACGCCTGCACGATCTTGTTGCCGCAGGCCCACAGCAGCTTGTTGTTCGGGTCCCACAGGACCCCGTGCGCGCCTGCGAGGTTCACCGTCTGGACCTTCGCGAGCGTCGACGGCTTGGAGATCGCGGTCGGCGCGTAGACGGTGAGGAAACCGTCCGACGAGGCCGACACGAACGCCCCGAGGTCCGGGATGCGTTCCAGCGCATGCGGGTTGCCGCCGGGGGTGGCGCTCCACAACACGTCGTTCAGCTCCTGGTCGAGCTCGGACGTGATGTCCCAGATCCCGACCCTCCCGCCCGAAGCGGCCGCGAGCCCGATGACGCCGAACTGCGCGGTGTTGCGGATGCGGCAGTCCGAGAGGTTCGACCAGCCGCCCTTGCCCGGGCTCCACGACTTGTACCGGTTCGCGTTGCTGAACGACTTGTTCTTGTCGAAGACCATCACCTTGTTGGTCTCCTGCTCGGTGGCCATGATCTTGAAGTTCGCGGTATCAGCCGCCGCGACCCCGATCCCCACCACACCCGCAGCGGCCAACGGAGCCCCAAGAGCCACCGCCCGCAGCAGATTCCTTCTTCTCAAGTTCGGCTTGCTCACGCATCACCCCTACGAGTCAGAAAGCGCCGGAACCGATCCGGTCTCCAGCACCCCCAGTGTGCCCCATCACAACCACCCGCGAATCGCGGGCGGCACGAGGCTCGGTGCGAGGCGATCTAGACACTTTGGGGGAGGGGGTGTGTCTTGCGTTGATTTAGCACAGGAGTTGTGTCAGGGTTGCAAAACGTGGTTTGTGTTCACTCGGGCACGAACCGCAACATCCGAATATCAACGCGGGCCACCGTCCCAATCGCCAAACCAAGTCGGTGGCCCGCTACCAACCAGAGAGGTGAACCTCCCATGGTCAGCGACAGCCTACGCCAAAACGGCGGCGGCACACCAGAGCGAAACCCGTTCGGGCCCGGCGACGAGGACGAAACCGTCTACTCGCCGATGCCCTTCACCCCCGGCAGGACCCCCGCCGGGTGGACCGAGACCCGCACCCGCGAGCGGGGCTGCGACCAGTGGCCGCACCCCGAGAACCCCGGCCTGATCGCCGATTCGGACGGCTATTACGACTGGGCCGGTCGGCGGCTCTTCCTGCCCGACGGCTCTCCCGACCCCGGCGTCTCCGGGGCCTATCGCTACCAGACCCGCCCGGACCTGTGCGACCCGAACGCACCCGACTCCGAACCGGTCTCCCCGCGCTACGAACCGATGTGGCTGCGCCACAAGCCGGGCGACACCTGGATGATCGGCGGCAAGCCGTACGATCCCGACGACCCCGGCCCCTATGGCAACCCGCTGTGGCGGCCCGACCGCCGTACCGGGCGTCACCGCCGTGGCGAACGCCCCGACCCGATCGCGCCCTGGGAGTGGCGGGAGGGCGACCCCGAACCGCCGGACTTCGCCCGCACCCGCATCCGCTGGGACGCGCACGGCGACTGGACCCCCGACCGCATCGAGGCCTCCGGCAGGCCCGAAGACGGCGCGGGAACCGTCCCTGAGCGAGTCGCCTACGCCCCAGCGCCCGGTTGGCTCAGCGGGAGCTGCCCCGACCCCGGCTCCTACGATGCGCGCCAAGGCGACCGACCCGGCCACGGGCCTCGGCGCGACACCGATTGGAAGTTCATCCACCGGTACTCGACCGACTCGGACCAGGCCGAGCTCGATAGGGGCCGCAAGGAGCGCGACACCGACCGCGACGACGAAAACCCCGGGTCGGGCCGCTCCTCCGGTTCCGGCGAGGCACGTCGCGCTTGGGCCGAGCGCGAACCCTCCGGGCCCCAGGAAGCGCCCGCCGAGCGCCAGAGAGCCGCCGACCCCCGGCCCGCGCCGCGTCGCCCCCGCCATCGGGACGAGCGGGAACCGGACCAGGGCAGACACTACAGGTCCGGACGCCCCGGACCGGACGCCCGAAGCGAACCCGCACCGGACTCGAAGGGCTGGAACGCGACCGCCGCACCGGCCGCCGAGGAGCCGTACCGCCTCCCGGGTCTGCGGGAGCGGGCGTGGTCGGAGTTTCTCGCCGATTCCCAGGCTTTCTACGAAGAGCACCTTGAGCCGCCCGAGCCGGATTTCCGCGACCGCTTGGCGTGGCTCTTGCGTTGCCTGGTCTGGATCTTCGCCCTGGGCGTGACGCCGATGCCGCGACTCCGCGCCGAGTCCACCGGTCGCAGGCTCTCGCCCGCACCGCAAGCGACGCAACCCAAGGTGCCCAGGCAGACCCGGACGCTCCCCGAAGCGAACCGGACCGCAGCCCTCCCAGGAGCGGCGGCGGCGATGTTCCGGGCCGGGGCCGCGCGAGGCCGCCTCGCGGCCCGAGCCTCCCAGGCGGGTCCACCCGATTCGCCACTGCCGAGGCTGCACTTCGATCTCAACGCGGGCTACACGGCGACGGCGGCATGACCGTGGACACGCTGACCGCCAGGGCCGAGATCGGCCAACGTCAACTGACCTTTCAGGCGATCTTCTCCCAGCATCGACTGAGGGTCGTCTTCACGGGGATGGAACCGCCCGTCCTCGGATCCGTGGTCTACCTCGACACCGATCAGCCCGGGCTGCGCATCTCGACCCCGCTCCACGTCGAGTGGGCCGCCCGCCACCATGAAGCGATCATCGAAGAGGCAAAACGAATCTGGGGCGTGGCCATCCGAGAATGCGATGGTTAGACCGGTCCGACCGGTCAGTGCCGGACGGCGGCATGCCGGGGCCCGATCGCATCGCGATCGGGCCCCGAGGTCATTCGAGCTCGGCGCGGCCCCGAGAGGCCAATACAATGGGTCCCCTCCCGACCCCAGGAGTTCCCATGGCCGACACGCCGCACAGCGGACGGAAGCTCCGCGAGCGCGCCCGCACGCAGGTCGCTCGTGCTCGTGAGGTGTTGCGGCAGTATGAGAGTCTGGCTGCTGCGCCGATGCGGTTGCGGGGGGCGGTGCGTGGGCATGTCGCGGCGTTGGCGAGTGAGGATGTGTCCGTTCGGCTTGCGACGATGCGGGTCACGGAGCTGAAGAAGGTCGCAAAGGGACTGCGGCTGGCGAAGTTGGAGCAGGCTGGGATCACCACTGTCGCCGATGTGCTTCAGAACTCGCATGAGCAGTTGACGCGGATCCCGGGGGTCGGCGCGCAGACCGTTGACGAGGTCAAGGCCGCCGCTGCGCTGTTCGCTGAGCGGTCGCGCGTCGATGCCGGGCTTCGGTTCGATCCCGAGCGGCGCGACCCGCGGCAGACCCGGATCCTGGCGCATCTTCAGGCCGAGCGGGCCGCGACGGAGGCCGTCGGTGAGCTTCAGAAGTCGGTGTCCCGCTTCAGGGAACGGGCGCTGCCGTATTTCGCGGCGGCCGACCGGGTCGGCAGCAGGCTCGCGATGCTCTTCTCCAGGCGCAAGCGGAAAGCCGAGACGCTGGCCCGCTTCGCGATGCTCGAAGCGGTCTGCGCCGAAGACGAGACGCGGGTGCTGGAGCGCGACCTGGCCGCGGCGCTCGACGAGGCCAGGCCCGAGCGTTGGACCACCGACGAGCTTTGGAGGGACTACGAGCGCCAGGCCGCGAGCGTCAACACGCAGCTCGCGAAGATCACCGGCACCGACGAAGAGGACGCCGAGCGCGCCGAGGACTTCGTCGGGCATGATCTGCGGCAGGCGATCGAGACGCTGCCGTTCGACAGGTCGCTGCTGCGCACCGACCTGCGCTTCTATCAGCTCTTCGGCGCGAAGTACGTGGTCTACCAGAAGAGGGCGATCATCGGCGACGAGATGGGCCTGGGCAAGACCATCCAGGCGCTCGCGGTCGCCGCGCATCTTTCAGCGAAGGGCCAGCGCCGCTGCCTGGTCATCTGCCCGGCGAGCGTGGTTCCCAACTGGCTCAAAGAGATCCGCAAGCACACCCAACTCGAAGCGTTCGGCCTCCACGGGCCGAGACGAGAAGAGGAGACCCGCAAGTGGCTGCGCCGCGGCGGGGTCGCGGTGACCACGTTCAACACGATCGACCGGCTCGAAGCGCTGCCGCCGCGGGCGAAGATCGCGCTGCTGGTCGTGGACGAGGCCCACTACATCAAGAACCCGAACGCCAAGCGCAGCATGGCCGTCGGGGACGCGATCGGCCGCTCCAAGCGGGCACTCCTGTTGTCCGGCACGCCGATGGAAAACCGCGTCCAGGAATTCACCTCGCTCATCGGCCACCTCCGGCCCGACCTCGCCGAGCAGGTCGGCGAGGCCGACGACGTGGTCGGGGCCGAGGAGTTCCGGCGGATGGTCGCTCCGGTCTACCTGCGGCGCAACCAGGAAGACGTGCTCACCGAACTTCCCGAGAAGATCGAAGTCGAGGAGTGGGTCCAGTTCAACGCGAGCGACGAGGACGAATACCGCGAGCAGGTGCGGCGCCGTAACCTCATGGGCATGCGCCGCGCGTCCTCGGCCACGGCCGGATCGGCGAAGCTGGAGCGCCTGGCCGAACTCGTCGAAGACGCAGGGGAGGAGGGCCGGAAGGTCATCGTGTTCTCCTACTTCCTCGACGTGCTCAAAGCGGTAGGAGAACGCCTGGGCGACAAGGCGATCGGTCCGATCACCGGGAAGGTCGCGGCCGCGAAGCGCCAGGCCATGGTCGACCAGTTCGCGCAGCGCGAAGGCCCCGCGGTGATCCTGGCGCAGATCGAGGCCGGGGGTGTGGGCCTGAACATCCAGGCGGCCTCGATGGTGATCCTCGCTGAGCCGCAATGGAAGCCGAGCATCGAGCAGCAGGCGGTCGCCCGGGCCCACCGCATGGGCCAGACCCGCCGCGTCCAGGTGCACCGGCTGCTGGCAAAGGACGGTGTGGACGAGCGGATCCGAGAAGTGCAGGAGCACAAGGACCTCCTGTTCGAGCACTACGCGCGCCACTCCGACGCGAAGTCGACCGGCGCGATGGCGACCGCCACCGCCGTGGCGTCGCCGGGTGACGATTCGATCCCCTTGGAGCAGCGCATCATCGCCGCCGAACGCGCCCGCCTCGGCCTCGACCGCCCGTGAGTGCTCGGGGCGGTTGCGTCCCAAGGTGATCAGAGGGATGATCGGGGCCGCGCCGTCATCTGCGGTCGCGGGGACTTCGAGGTGAAGGGGTGGTTCATGAGACTGCTCGTCCTGGGTGGAAGCCTGTTCGTGGGGCGCGGGATCGTCGCCGATGCGCTCGCGCGCGGGTGGGAGGTGACCGTGTTCAACCGGGGGAGGTCGGGCACTGATCTGCCCGGCGCCAAGGTGATCCACGGGGATCGCTGGAACCGGGCGGACCTGGAGCGGCTCGCCGCGTCGGGGCCGTGGGACGCGGTCGTGGACGTCTCCGGGTACGTGCCGCGGAACGTGCTCGAAGCGGCCTCGGTCCTGGAGCCCGCGACGGGCAGGTACCTGTTCATCTCGACGCTCTCGGCCTACCAGGGCTGGCCGATCGAGCCGTTGTCCGAGGCATCGCCCATTCTGGAGTGTCCGCCCGACGCCGACGATACGTTCGGCGAGGACGTCAAGGACGGGCCGAGCCGGTACGGGTACCAGAAGGCCGGCTGCGAGCGAGCGGTGCTCCAGGTCTTCGGGCCAGGGCGCAGCACCGTCCTGCGCCTCGGAGTCGTGCTCGGCCCCGAGGAGTACGTCGGCCGCCTCCCCTGGTGGCTGCTCCGCATCGCCGAGGGCGGCCGGGTCGTCGCCCCCGAACGCTCCGACCGGAGCATCCAACCGGTGGACGCCCGGGACGTCGCCGAATTCGCCGCCGACGCCCTCGCCCGCAGCCTCGACGGCGCGTTCAACGTGGCCGGATCCGGCGAGGCCACCTTCGGGGACTTCCTCGGCGCATGCGTGAAGGCCACCGGATCCGACGCCGAACTGGTCTGGACCCCCAGCGACGTCCTCACCGACCACGGTGTGCGCCAATGGAACGAGCTGCCGCTGTGGCGAACCACCCCCGGCACCTGGAACACCAGCTCAGCCAAAGCCAGGGCCGCGGGCCTGACGACCCGCCCGATCGCCGACACCGTCGCCGACACCTGGACCTGGGTGACCGAATCCGGCCTGACCCGGGACCAGATCCCCGAAGACATGGGCATCGCACCGGAAAAGGAACGCCGAATCCTCGACCGGTGAACGCTTCAGTCCACACAGGTCACAGCCAGGCGAAGCACACGGTGTACGAGTACTCGGTGAAGACCGCGTTCTGCCATGTGGCCCAGCCGTAACCGTCGCAGAAGGACGTGTCGCGGCCGGTGGTGCGGCCTACGACGTAGACATTGGAGTAGGCGCAATCGGCGAACTCGAAGGTCATGTCGTCGTCGGGACCGCTGGCGTACAGGCAGTGGTCGGTCTGGGCGTATCCGATGTCGTCGGGGTACTGCATGCGCATGCACAGCAGGACCGGAGGCGAGTCGGGATATTCGTGGAAGCTCAGCGACCCGTTGTAGAACTCCCATTCGGAGCAGTACGCGGAGTCGTCCTTCCCCTGGAGGCGCTCCAGGACCAGGAAATTGCCCACGTCGCAGTACGCGGGGAAGTAGTAGTCGTCGCCGTCGGCGGTGACGCACTCGCCGACCGAGACGTCCGCAAGCACATGGGGTTCCGGCTCGGGTTCGGATTCGGATTCGGATTCGGATTCGGAGTGCGATTCGCGCTCGCTCTCGTCGTCCGGTTCGCTCTCGTCTCGGGGCTCGGTGCTCTCCACACCGATTCCCGAGGTGGTCGGGGTGCTCGAAGGGCTGTCTTTCACATCGGTGTCAGCGCCGGGGTCGAGCCCGAGCTTGAGCGAGAGGATCGCGATCACGACTCCCGCCACGACCTCGACGACGATCGCGGTGCCGAGGTGCTTGAACCGGCGGTCGGGAGCGAGTGCGCTCCCCGAACCGGCGGCGCTGTTCGAAGGGGCGTTCATACTGGCCTCGGATTCTCCCGCCCCACCGGCGGGAAGGATGAAGCGGCGCGGCGGTGTGCCTTGGCCGCCGCGCCGCGGTCCCGGTTGCCTCAGGGATGCTGGAGTCGGGACATCACCAAGGGGATGAAGTGGTCGAAATTCGCTTGGAGGCAGGCGAACTGGGCGTGCTTGCCGGTACACCCGGCGGCCCAGTCGCTCCCGTCTCCGTAGTCGAGGAAATCGTGCTCGATGCCCGCGGCGGTGAGGTTCGCCGAGGCCACCGCCGTGGTCTGGCGGGCTCGGTGCTCGACGATCGCCTGGACCGGGTCGACGGCGAGATCACCTCCGTTCCCGGAGTACAGCGCGATCCCCATGCCGCGCAGCGACTCCACATGCTGCGCCGGGCTGCGCTGGTTCCAATTCCAGTCCAGGGGCCAGATGGGCGAGCCGAAGATCGCGTCCGGCGCGACCGTCGGATAGCCGTACGCCGCCAGTTGCGTCGAGCCGACCACGGCCGCCCGCATTTCCAGGTTGAGCAGATCGAGCCCGCCCGAGAAGCTGCCCACATAAGTGAACAGGTCCGGTCGGCGTTCGGCGTAGCTCATCGCCCCGTAGCCGCCCATCGAGTGGCCCGAGATCGCGCGGCCCTCCTTCGCGTCGACGGTCGCGAGGTTCGCGTCGATGAACGGGATGAGCTGCTCCAAGTGGAACGTCTCCCAGTTCTGGAGCCCGAGCGAGCCGGGGTACACCCAGTCGGTGTACCAGCCGCGTCCACCGCCGTTGGGGGCCACGGTGATGAGCGGCTCGTGCGCGGTGGACTCCTCGATCGCCTGTCGAAGCCACGGCGCGTTCGGGTAGTCCCCGCCGCCGTGGAGCGTGTAGTGCACCGGGTAGGACTGGGCCGGGTCGTACCCGTTCGGGAGCGTCACCGACACCACGTGCTCGCCCGAGACCTGCCCCGGCATGACGGTGAACGCCGGAACCTCCTCGGTCGCCACGGTGAAGGTGAACGTGCGGTCGCTGCCCTCGGCCCATTCGGGCTGCGCGATCACGGTGAGCCCGAACGCGTCCGCGAGGTGCGGCGGTGCGATCGCCGCTTGCGCCTCGGGGACCGCGACGATCCCGGAGGCCAGGGTTCCCGCAAGCATCGCGGTCGTCAACGCGCGCGCGTTCATGCCGACTCCTCGCACAGCGCCGCGTCGACGACCTCGTAGCGGGTCGGCGGGTTCTCGTTCGCCGGGAACGCGTTGGTCACCAGCGACGCGAAGCGCCCGTCGTCGGTCGTCATGGTCACCGACGAATGCCCGGTGGTCAGGTTCCCGGCGTGTCCCCACGCCTCGCCGCCGCACGAGAGGTCGAGCTTGAACAGCCCGAGCCCGTAGTCCACGCCCAGCGCGGGAGCGTCGACCGTCGTGCGCATCTGGGCCAGGGACTCCTCGGAGACGACCTCGCCCGCGGCGAGCGCCCGATAGAACTCGGTCAGGTCGCCGAGCGTCGAATTGACCGCCCCGGCCGAGGAGGCGCGCGACATCTCGAAGCTGAAGGTCACCTCGGTCCAGAAGCCCACCGGACCGACCCAGAAGCCCTGGTAGCCAGGCAGGTACGGGCTTGCGAGCGAGTTGTCGCCGGGTGCGGGGAACGAGGTCTCGGCCAGCCCCAGCGGGACGATGATGCGCTCGGTGACCGCCGCGCCCACGGCCTGGCCGGTGACCTCCTCGATGAGCATCCCCGCGATGAGGTAGCCGATGTTGGAGTAGGTCCAGCCCTCGCCGGGCGCGTAGAGCGGCGGCTGGGTCAGTCCCGAGCGTACGAGTTCGGCGAGCGTGAAGCTGCCGTCGGGTTCGGCGGCGGGGTTCTGGGCGTCGCGCGGGAGTCCGGCGGTGTGCTGGAGGATCTGGCGCACCGAGATCGCGTCCTCGTCGTATCCGTCGCCGTCCACGACGCCGGGGAGGTACGCGCCGATCGGGGCGTCGAGGTCCACCGCGCCCTCGTCGACGAGCTGGAGCACCACGGCGGCGGTGAACGTCTTGCTCTGACTGGCGATCCGGAAGTGGTCGTCCTCGGTGATGGGGCGGGTCGGGAACAGCGTCGCGGTGCCGCTGGTGAGCGTCCACGCCTCGTCGGCGTCGCCGGCGTGCACGGCCGCGCCGGGGCCGGCCTGCGCCTGGTACCGGTTCAGCAGCGACTGGGGGGCTTCGTGGTCAGCGGCCTGCACCGGTGTCGCCGGGAGCGTCAACGCCACTACTGCGAATGCGATGACCGGCAGCCATCGTCTGGTCTTTCCTGCCATGTTCGGGCCTTTCCTCGTCGAGGGCGGACCCCGGGCGCCTGCCTGGGCCGTTCGGTCCGCCGCGCCGGTCGTGTGGCCGGCGTCGTGCAACCGATCATGTGGACAAGCCGTGAAACCGACAACGAAGGAATGTGGTCAAAACAGGTGATATCGCTCCGGTCATTTCATATGACCAGCCCGCTGCCCGGGCCTCACCTGCGCGAACGCCTCCGGGCGTTTTCCTTGTACGCCAAGGCCAGGTGCTCCTGAAGCTGGGCGTGGCGGAACTGGTAGACCGCTCCGGAGCGGCGCAGCACCCCACGCGCGCACGCGTCGTCCAGGAACACCGGGAGCGGCCACGGCAGCCGCCCCGTCAGCGGCAGCCACAGCCGCCCGAACACCAGCCACTGACCCCAGCCGGAGAACGCGATCACGTAGCCGATCGTGGCGAACGTCCCGGCGTACCCGCCGAGGATCGCCGCTTCCGCAGGAGCCCAATGCCATTGCCCGAACGAGGGCGGAAGGAGCCGCAACAACTGGATCTGGCTCCAGAGGGCGAAGGGGAACGCGACCGCGAGCACAGGAGCGAAGATCAGGGCCTGTGTCAGCAGCGTTCGACGGCTCGCCCGCATCAGGTCGGTTGGAGTGGGCACCGATTTGAGGTCGAGCGGCCGCTCCAGCAACGCGATGACCACGAGCCCGATCCCACCGCAGAGGCCGCCCGGGATGCCGAAGCCGAGCGTGTCGACCACGGTGTTGACCGCGATCTGTGCCGCGCTGAGTCCGTACTCGGTGCCGAGCACCACCTCGCGGACGACGGTGAAGCCTACGGGCAGCAGCAACCCCGCGAGGAAGCCGAGGCTGAACCGGCGGCCGACATCGCCCCAGCTCAGCGTCGGATTCCCGCGCAGGCGCATCTGCACGCGTGAGGGCCCGAACCCCTCGCTCCGGGACCGGGCGAGCACCCCGTGCGCGATCGCGAACGAAGCCGCGACCGCGAAATCGACCGCGATGCCGACCGGGAGAATCGTCCGGCCGACGACCATCATGGCGATCGAGTCCAGGAACGCCAGGAGCAGTCCCAACACCGCGGTCATGACGGCCATTCGCTCCCAGATCCCCAGGGACGTACCGATCTTCCACCACGCGAGGTCGTGCTCCCCGCGTGACTCCAGGTGGTGGGCCAGGTAGCCGAGCCAGTGTCCGGCCCGCACCGGTTCGAACCGCGCGTCCTCGGTCTGGTCGCGGTACGCGGTGGGCACCAGCCTGCCGAGCAGGTGCCGCTCGACCGATTCGGCGGTCGAGAACGCGCGGGTGTCGAGCAGCTCGACCGGATCGCGCCCGCGGCGACTCCCGTACACCTCCTTCGCGAGTGACACCATCAGCGGGGTCGCGAACGCCCGCGCCAGGTGCCCTTCGGGTTCGCTTCTCACCGCGTCGAGCACCGGCTGCCACCGGCTCGCAGGGCGCGCGGCCCGCGACAGGTATCCCGCGACCTGGTCGGGGCCGAGGTCGACCAGTTCGACGACCGCGCTCCGCGACAGCGGGAGCCCCGTCTCCTCGACGGCACTGACGAACTCACCCGGTCGGCTCGTCAGCGCCAGCGGGCCCGAGCGCTGGTTGAGCTGTCGGAACGCCTTGGGGTGCAGGCCCTCCGCCATCTCGTCGAAGCCGTCCAGGATCGGGAGGACGAGCCCGGCGGTGAGCAGCGCCGCCGCCGTGGTCGAGCGGTTCGGCATGAGCCGCAGCAGGTGCGGATGCTCGTTCTCGAGCTGCGTCGCCAACCACTCCTGTAGGTCGACTCGCGGATTCCAGGATTCGAGCCGGAACACCACCGGCACCGGGGAGGGCGCCTCCCAGGTGTCGAGCAGGTTGAGGGCCAGGCGCGTCGCCACCACGGACTTCCCCGACCCGGCCCGGCCGAGCACCACGAGCCTTCCAGAGGGGATGCGGCCGTACACGGACTCCAGGTCGGCCAGCGACCCGTCGAGGTCGAGCGGCGGGACGGTCGCCCCGGCTTCGGCCTCGGCGATGTTCTCCCAGTGGTCGACCGCGTCGGTGTCGACCGTGCGCCAACCGACCGGAATCGCGGAGGGATTGCGGAGGTCCTGGCGCTCCTCCTCCTGCTCGAGCTTCGCCCTCACCTCGAACGCGAGCTTGTCGGCCGCCCGGTGCAGACGCCGGCGGATGATCGACGGCTCCTCGGTGCGGGAACGGTGAGCGGCGGTGTGGAACTCCTCGTACTCCTCATCGGTGAGTCCGAAAGCGACCTTGAAAAGCAGCAGCGTGGCCTCTCTCGGCCGCGCCACCATGCCGTTCTCGTACCGCCTGACCGTCTTCTCCGCGACCCCGGCATGCTTCGCAAGGGCCTCTTGGGAAAGGCCGGATCGCTCCCGGTGTTGCTTGAACAGCCTGGCGAACTCCGGTTTCAAGACCAAACGGGGTTTTCTCGGGGGCACGGCGACAATTGTAGGTTCGCGGTACACTTCCGACGCCCCTCACAACACCACAGCCGCCCCACCCGCACCAGCTGTCGGGAATCCGACAGGAGCCGCTCAAGTGGAGTCGCGCTCGGCCGTGAAAACGAGAAAAGCCGAGTCCGCAGACTCGGCTTTCTCTCTATGGTGCGCCCCGAGGGATTCGAACCCCCAACCTTCTGATCCGTAGTCAGATGCTCTATCCGTTGAGCTAGGGGCGCATCTTCGGCTCGGTGGTGATCACCTGGCCGGGCATAACCTTACCCGGGTCGGAAACCGGCGTGCAAGCGGGTATGCGGTTGTGGGCTGGGTCATTCGCGTGGTCAGCAGTTGTCGAGGACCGTTCGCGTGAAGTCGCGCCAGGCCTCGGGGAGGCGCTCGGCGCGCTCGGGATGCATGATCGCCGCCGCGGCCCAGACCGCGGTCTCGGCCTCCAGGACCTCCGCTTCGAGCAGGTAGCGCTCGACGGATGCCGCGCGGTGCTCACGGCCGGGGAAGAAGTGCCCGGCCGCGGCGAAGAACGCCACGTAAGCGCGATGCAGCCCGCTGGTGAGCGTCTCGGCCAGCTCCCACGGGTCCTCCGTGTCGCTCAAGCGCTTGGCGATCGCCTCCGACTCGGCCGCGACCGCATCGCGCGCCGCGTCGGCCAGGGCCTGCGGAAACTCCGTGACCTCGGCGCGGGCGCGCGAGCCCAGCTCGGAGTCGTCGGCCAGGAGGATGCCCTCGGCGAACCGGGAGATGACGCGCAACGGCTCGTCGCCCGGCTCGCGCCAGCCCTCGCCGTTCTCGAGCGTCTCCAGCAGCGACTGAAAGCGAGCCACCGTGAGGTTCGTCGCCTCGGCGCTGGCCTCGTCGGGCACCGCGTCCGTCTCCCATACGCACACCAACTCGGCGTCCTCCCCGAAACCGGACAGGGCGGGCCCGTGCGCGTAGGCGAACGCCAGTCGCTCGTCGTCGTTGATGTCGGCGAGCACGTCGGTGGTGAGCCTGAGTATCGCGTTCGGAAGGGACATTCCTAAATTGTGGCGGTTGTTCGCAACCGCGTCTACTCAAGTCAGGAAGGTCATCGAAGGAGTTTCGCGCTACACGATCAGCGGCGCGCCTCTGTCGCCCCCGGCGACTAGCATGAGCCCATGTCGACTCCCAACGGCGACTTGACGCCCGCGGCCATCGCGGCCTGGCGCGCCCGCTCGCAGCGGCTCTGGGGCACCCCGCTCGCCACCCCGATGGAGGCGTTCGCGCACCTCGGGGCGGTCCAATCCCAGGAGATCCAGCCCTCCAAGCTCACCCCCGCGATGCGGTCCGCGCCTGACGGCCCGGGCCGCGCCTTCGCCGGCGTGGGGAGCGTCGACGCGCTGATCGAGAGCGGCGAAGTGATCCGCACGCACGTCCTGCGGCCCACCTGGCACACCGTTCCGGCCCTCGACCTGCGGATGATGCTCGCCGCGACCGGCGCGCGGGTCCAGCAGCTCGCGGCCGGGCAGTACCGCGAACTGGGCCTGGAGGCCTCGGTGCTCGAACGAGGTGACAAGGCCCTCGCGGCCGGGACGGCCGGAGGACGGCACCTCGCCCGCGAGGAGGCCACCGAGGTCCTCGCCGAGGCCGGGATCGCCGACCCGACCGGCCGCAGGCTCATCCACCTGCTGTTCCACGCCGAGATCGAGCAGGCGATCTGCTCGGGCACGCCCGCGGGCGGCAAGCAGACCTACGCGAACTTCGACGAGCGCGTCCCCGGCGGTCCCGTCCCGGTGGACGAGGCGGTCTTGGCGCTGGCGCGGCGGTTCTTCGTCTCGCGGGGCCCGGCCACGCTGAAGGATTTCACCCGTTGGGCGTCGCTCAAGGTCGCGGACGCGAAGGCGGCCGTGGCCGAGCTGGAGCTCAACGAATTCCATGTGGACGGTCGGGTGCTGTACGCGGCCGAGGAGGCGCCCGAGGCGGGCCCGAGCGGGCCGGTGGTCGACTTCGTGCAGGGGTTCGACGAGATGCTGTGCTCCTACACCGACACCAAGGACTGGGTGGTGCACCATTCGATGCCGCGCTCGGCCTACCCGGACCGGCCGCGGTTCAACTCGGCGATCCTGCTCGACGGGCAGGTCATCGGGCACTGGAAGGCCGCGGTGAAGAAGGAGCGGCTCGTGGTCGAGACGCTGCGGGTGCGCGGGTTCACTGCGACGGAGGTCGCAGCGCTGCGCCGCGGCGCGGAGCGCCTGCGGGTCTGGTTCGACGCCGAGGAGCTCGACCTCCAGCTCGACAGTCCCGCTTGAGCGACGCCTTGCGAGGCCGGGCGGCGCGGAAGCGCTGCGAGAGTGGGGCGCGGCCGGGGTTTGGGCGCCCGCGGGGGCACGGCGAGGGAACCGCGTGCGGGCATGCGAACGGGGGCACCGCGATACGGACAAATCCGGAATGCCGGATATGTTCCGAACGCAGCGCCCCCGTTCTATAACCAGTACCTCACGGGTGCGACATTCAGGGCGTGTGAGGACTTTTCGCTACAGGCGCGCCAGTGACTCGGCGAAGGGCGTCAGGCCCATCGAGCCGAGGTTGAGCGCGTCGGAGTGGAACTGCTTGAGGCTGAAGGACTCGCCCTTGCGGGCCTTGTAGTCCTCGCGGGCCTGCATCCACAAGCGCTCGCCGACCTTGTACGACGGGGCCTGGCCGGCCCAGCCGAGGTAGCGGTTGACCTCGAACTTGAGCATGTCGTCCTCGACCGTGCGGGTGTGGGCCCGCATGAACTCGAACATCTTCTCGCCGTCCCAGGCCTCGCCCTCGCGCCAACCGAACGGGTTGCCCTCGGGGATCGTGAACTCGCAGTGGAGGCCGATGTCGACCACGACGCGCGCGGCGCGGAAGGCCTGGGCGTCGAGCATGCCCAGGCGCCCGGCCGGGTCCTCCTCGTAGTACCCGAGCTCGTCCATGAGCCGCTCGGAGTACAGCGCCCAGCCCTCGCCGTGGCCAGAACACCACATCAACTGGCGCTGGAAGCGGTTGAGCAGCTCCAGACGCGCCATCGTCTGCCCCACCTGGAGGTGGTGGCCCGGCACGCCCTCGTGGTACACCGTGGACTTCTCACGCCACTTGCCGAACAGCGCCTGGCCCTCGGGCACCGACCACCACATCGCGCCCGGACGCTTGAAGTCCTCGCTGGGCCCGGTGTAGTAGATCGCCCCGTCCTCGGTCGGCGCGATCTTGCAGTCGATCGCGCGGATCTGCTCGGGGATGTCGAAGTGCGTGTCCGCGAGGTCGGCGATGGTGGAGTCGGCGAGCTCCTGCATCCAGTCGCGGAACTCGTTCTTGTCGGTGAGGTTCTGCGCGGGGTCCTGGTCGAGGAACGCCACGGTCTCCAGGATCGACGCGCCCGGCTTGATCCGCTCGCACGTGGCGCGCATGTCCGCCTCGATGCGGGCCAGCTCCTGCCAGCCCCACGCGTAGGTCTCGGCCAGGTCGATCTCGGCGCCGATGAAGTACCGCGACGCACGCGAGTAGCGCTCGCGACCGACCGCGTCCTTCTCGGGCGCCTGCGGGGCCAGCTCCTCGCGCAGGAACAGCGCGAACTGCGTGATCGCCGCGCGCGCCCAGTTCGCGCCGTTGCTCAAGGCGATCCGCAGCGGACCGGACGTGATCGGCTCGCCGTCGATCGTCACGCCGTTCGCCAGGCCCGCCCAGAAGTCGGTGTCCTTGCCCTTGGCGCCGTTCCAGTTGTCGCAGTGGGTGGCGATCTCCAGCACCTGCCGCTTCGCGGCCACCCGGCCCGCGGCGGCCTCGGCGCGCAGCGTCTCGGTGTACTGCTCGACCGCGGCCGGGACGGCGGCCAGGCGGGCCGCGATGTTCTCGGCGGCCTCCTTGCCGTCCTTCTCCATGAGGTCGAAGATCTGGCGCACGCTGTGGACCGGAGAGGCCAGCACGTTCAGGCTCAGATAGGTGTCGCCGGCCTCGTGACGCTCCAGGCTCAGCCGCAGCCGCTCGAGGATGGCCTCCTTGGCCACGCGCTCGCGCTCGTCGACCGGCTCGGCGGCCTCCAGCGCGGCGATCGTCCTGCGTTCGAGGTCGGCGGACTTCGCCAGCCCCGCGGGGGAGAGGTCGTCCAGCTCGTGATCGTGCCCGGGCACACCCATCGCGGTGGCTTCCATCGGGCTGAGGGCGATCACGTCCTCGACGTACTGGTCGGCGATCTCGTCGATGATTCTTCTCATGGAGTGGACTCTACGCGAGGACGCCGGACGAGCGCGACCTCACTTTCGAAGCCCTCGACCCACCCCCCGGCAGCGCCCAAGGCCACGAGGGCGTCCCGCTCCAGCGGCATCTCCTCGACCTCGCCAGGCCCCGGCGGCCAAGCCGCGCGAACGCGCCGCGAGCGCTCGAACCACTCCGCGACCACTCCGGGCAGGGCCGGTCCGTCGGCGATGCGGCGGCGCGCCTCGGCCAGTTCGGCGCCCAGGTCATCGAGTGCCGCGAGCAGTTCGGCCCGGTTGCCCGCGGCCATCCCGGCGAACAGCCCGGTCGGGCTCGCGGCCACCCGCGTGCCGTCCCGGAACGAACCGGCCGCCAGCGCCAGCGAGAGCGGGTCCCCGGCGACCTCGACCAGCGCCGCGGCGACCGCGTGCTCCACATGCGAGATCCGCGCGGCCGACCGGTCGTGGTCGGCGGCGGTAGCGGGGACGACCCGGGCGCCGACCGAGGTCCACAAGCGGGCCAGCGCGGCCCAGTCGTCCAGGTCGGTGCCCGCTTCCAGGCACAGCACCCACACGCGGCCTTGGAACAGGCCCGCTTCGGCGGAGGCGAACCCGGCGGTCTCCTTGCCGGTCATGGGGTGCCCGCCGACGAACCGCGGGTGCTGCGCGAAGAGGCGCGCGGCCTCGGCCTTGACCGAGGCGGTGTCGGTGACGATCCCGCCGTAGCCAGGAGGGAAGGTCTCGGTCGCGACCTCGGCGAGGCGGCTCATCGGGGCCGCCACGACCGCGATCTCTGCGTCCAGGAGCGCGGCCGGGTCCGAAACCACGGAGAACTTCGAGGCCGCGGCCTCGCGAGTCGCATCGTCGGGGTCGTAGCCGATCACCTCGTGCCCGGCCTGGGCCAACGCGAGCGCCGCCGAGCCGCCGATGAGCCCGAGCCCTGCGACCGCGACGCGCATCAGAGGTAGAGCCCGGTGCCGTCGTTGTCGACGCGCCCCGCCGCGACCGCGTGGATGTCCCGCTCGCGCAGGAGGATGAACGTCTTGCCCTGCATCTCGACCTCGGCCTTGTCCTCGGGGTCGAACATGACGCGGTCCCCGGCCTCGACCGAGCGCACGAGCGGGCCGACGCCCACGGCTTCGGCCCAGTGGAGCCTGCGGCCCATCGCGGCGGTGGCGGGGATGACGATCCCGGCGGCGGAGCGGCGCTCAGAGTCGGGGTCTTCGCGCACCAGGAGCCGGTCGTGCAGGAGCCGCACCGGCAGGCCGGTCGTGGAATCCAACGGTGTATCGGTCACAACGCCCCAGCTTAGCGCTTGTCGCTGACGCACCGGCATCCCGCGCCGGGCCGCCGTGGTCGCGGGAGCACACCTCGCGTTTCCAACGGGCCCCCGGTTTCAAGGCTGCCGGAGGGGTACGACAATCCAGCCCGGGCGACCGGGCGCCGCCTGCCGGAGGTGGCGCCTGCGGGACCGGTCTCGGTGGCGCCTGCTGGATGGGTCCTGTCGCCTCGAACCGGTACGGTACGTGTTGACGTTGCACCCACCTCCTTTCGGAGGAACCGTCCTTGGAGTTACCGTGAGCCGATTCCGCCGCACCACCGCACGTGCCCGACAACTCTGGATCGGCATGCGGCTCAACCCGGTCGCCGAGCGGGCGCTCGCGGCCCGGGTCACGATCGCCGAGGAGCCCCCGCCGCCGGTGGTGGACGACGCGGGCGGCGGCGGCCTACCCCCCGAACTCGACCAGTCCGGCGAAGGCGAAAACCCCGAACGGCGCTACGTCCCCACCGGGCTCGCGATCGGGGCGGCCTGGTCGTGGCGGATGCTCGTCATCGGCGCGGCCGTCGCGGTGGTCCTGTACCTGCTCAGCCAGATCACCATGGTCGTGATCCCGGTCGTGATCTCGTTCCTGCTCGCGGCCATGCTCCAGCCGATCGCGCGCTGGCTCATCGGCCACGGCTGGAACAAGTCCCTCGCCTCGATCGTGGTGCTCATCTCCGGCCTCGCGGTCGTCAGCGCGATCCTCACGTTCGTGGTGCAGCAGTTCATCGCGGGCATCCCCGACTTCTACGACTCGATCGTCAAGGGCCTCAAAGACGCCCAGACCTGGCTCGAATCCGGGCCCTACGGGCTCGACGGCGCGCAGATCGCCGAGTTCCTCGCGGGCATCCAAGGCAACATCACCACCTGGTACAGCGACAACCAGGAGACGATCGTCCAGACCGGACTCGACGTGGCCGGGTCGACCGCCTCGGGCCTGGGCAACTTCGTCACCGGCCTGTTCCTGGTCCTGTTCACCACCTACTTCTTCATCCGCGACGGCCGCCGCATCTGGACCTTCCTCACCGGCATGCTCCCCAGGCCCGCGACCGCGGCGATGCGCTACGCGGGCGGCGCGGGCTGGTCGACGCTCGTCCAGTACATGCGCACCGTGGTCGTCGTGGCGGCCGTGGACGCGATCTTCATCGGCCTGGGCCTGTGGCTGCTGGACATCCCGCTGTGGCTGCCGCTGACCACGCTGGTGTTCCTCGGCGCGTTCATCCCGATCATCGGCGCCACGGTCTCGGGCGCGGTCGCGGTCGTGGTCGCGCTGGTCGGCACCGAGAACGGCCTGATCAACGCGCTCATCGTGCTCGGCATCGTGCTGCTCGTCCAGCAGCTGGAGTCGAATCTGCTCCAGCCGTTCCTGATGAGCCGCGCCGTCAAGCTCCACCCGCTCGCGATCGTTCTCGCCGTGACCGCGGGCGGCTTCGCGTGGGGCATCATCGGCGCCCTGGTCGCCGTGCCGCTCCTGGCGATCGTCAACGGCACCGTCCGGGCCCTCAACCGCTTCCGCGCCGCCCGCCGCGAAGCCCAAGAACGGGGCCTCGACACCGAGGCCGCCACGGACGCCGCGGCCACCGAAGGCGGCACCGACGACCCGATCGACGCGGGTCGACAGGCGGCCAAGGAGCTGTGACCACCGCAACCACCACCACAGCCGCCGACACCGCGCTCGCGATCCTCGACGCCGCCGTCGCGGCCACCCCCGGCGGCCAGGCCCGCGAAGGCCAGCGCGACATGTGCCGGGCCGTGGCCGAATCCGTGCACTCGGGGAAGCACCTGCTCGTCCAGGCCGGGACCGGGACCGGGAAGTCCCTCGCGTACCTGTGCGCCGCGCTCGCCGCCGGCAAGCCCGTCGTGGTCTCGACCGCGACGCTCGCGTTGCAGCACCAGCTCGTCGCCGTCGACCTCCCGCGCCTGGTCGAGGCCGTCGCGCCGGTCCTGGGCCGCAAGCCGTCCTTCGCGCTGCTCAAGGGCCGCCACAACTACGCGTGCAAACGCAAACTCGCCGGTGAAGAAGACGAGGACGACGGCGCGCTCGAAGGCACCGAGCAGCTCAAATGGGCCGGGCAGCAGGCCAGCTTCGCCAAGCAGGTCCAGCGGCTCTTCGACTGGGCGAACGACACCGACACCGGCGACAGGGACGACCTCGACCCCGGCGTGTCCGACCGGGCCTGGAAGCAGGCCTCCACGACCTCCTCGGAGTGCCCGGGCGCGAAGGACTGCGCGCAAGGCCCCGACTGCTTCGCCGAGGCCGCCCGCGCCAAGGCCCACGAGGCCGACATCGTGGTCACCAACCACGCGCTCCTGTCGATCGACATGATGAACGAGCGCTCGGTCCTGCCCGAGCACGCCGTGCTCATCGTCGACGAGGCGCACGAACTGGTCGACCGCGTCACCAACGCCGCGCGCGCCGAACTGCACCCGGCCCGGCTGCGCTGGCTCGCGCAGCGCGGGCGGCGCCTGATCGACACCGACGTGGCCGACCAGATCCGCGAGGCCGCCGACGCGCTCGAAGGCGCGCTCACCGCCGCGGGGGAGCGCCGGTTCTCCGGCGAGCTGCCCGCGCCGCTGACCGAGGCGCTCAACCTGATCAACGGCGCGTGCGTCAAGGCCACCGTCCACTTGGGCTCGCTCGACGCCGAGACGAAGAAGCAGCTCTCGGCCCAGCAGCTCAAGGCTGGGCTGGCCGAGACGATCGAGACGGCCGGGCGCTGCGTCGGCCCGGCCGGGGACGACGTGATCTGGGCCGAACCGAACGGCCCGCAACTGGTGGCCGCGCCCTTGTCGGTCGGCGGCCTGCTCTCGGCGATGCTGTACGAGGACCGCACGGTCATCGCCGCTTCGGCCACGCTCACGCTCGGCGGGAAGTTCGACACGGTCGCGCGCGGCCTGGGCCTGCCCGCCGACGGGCACGGCTGGACCTCGCTCGATGTGGGCTCCCCGTTCGACTACCCCAAGCAGGGCATCCTCTACGTGGCCGCCTCGGTGCCGCGCCCGACCGCCTCGGGGCTCTCCGACGAGGCCGGGAAGGAACTGTTGCGCCTGGTCGAGGCCAGCCGGGGCGGGACGCTGGGACTGTTCTCCTCCAAGCGGGCCGCCGAGGCCGCGGCCGAACTGCTGCGGGCCAAGACCGACTACAGCATCCTCCTGCAAGGCGAGGAGACCCTCGGGAGCCTGGTCAAGCGTTTCAAGGAAGAGGACTCCACGTGCCTGCTCGGGGTCATGAGCCTGTGGCAGGGTGTCGACGTGCCGGGCATGACCTGCCGCCTGGTGGTCGTCGACCGCATCCCGTTCCCGCGCCCGACCGAGCCGCTGACGGCGGCCCGCTCGGAGGCCGCCGACGCGGCCGGACGCTCGGGCTTCGCCGAGGTCTCGGTCCCGGCCGCGGCGATCCGGCTCGCGCAGGGCGCCGGGCGGCTCATCCGCCGCACCACCGACCGCGGCGTGGTCGCGATCCTGGACTCGCGCCTGGAGACCAACCGGTCCTACGGGAAGTTCATGCGCGACTCGCTGCCGCCGTTCTGGTACACCACGAAGTCCGATTCGGTGGTGGGGGCGCTGGGACGTCTCGCGGACACCGCCACAAGATGAACAAAAGATGAACTTCAATAAAATCTTTGTATAACCCCAGCTTAGAGCGGTTTCGTGGAGTCTCACACAGGGGACTTCACAAGCTTGTCTCGTGTTCACCTGGATGTTAACTTCGCGGAGACGATTTCCAGCCGTCCCCTGGGCCGATCGGTACAGTGAGGACAGACAAAGCGACCGAAAGCAGGGGTGCCCAGTGCGGTTCTCACTGAAGCCTCAGGACGACGCGTTCTACGCCTTCTTCAACGAGGCGGCCGAGAACATCCGCCGCGGGGTGGGAATCCTGGCCGAACTGGGCGACGACAAGCCCGACTACCAGAAGATCTCCGAGCGCCTCGTCGATGTCGAGCACGACAACGACCAGCTGACGCACCGCCTGTTCAACAAGATCAACTCCACGTTCGTCACCCCGATGGACCGCACGGACATGTACCACCTGGCCGGCAAGCTCGACGACATCCTCGACCACATCGAGGCCGCCGCGAACCTGGTCTACCTCTACGGCCTCTCCGAGCTCCCGGTCCTGCCCCGCGAGATGATCGAGCAGATCACCGTCCTCTCGGCCCAGGCCGACCTGCTCGTGGAGTACATGCCCAAGCTCAAGGGCCTCAACTCCAGCATGAAGGAGTACTGGGTCGAGTGCAACCGCCTGGAGAACGACGGCGACCGCGCTTACCGCATGCTCCTGGTCCGCCTCTACTCCGGCGAGTACCCGGCCCTGACGGTCATGAAGCTCAAGGAGGTCGGCGACGAGCTCGAGGCCGCCTGCGACTCGTTCGAGTCGGTCTCCAACGTCGTCGAGTCGGTCTACGTCAAGGAATCCTGAACGTGGACAGTGTGTTCATCGCGGTCTCGATCTGTATCGCCGCGGCCCTCCTGTTCGGCTACACGAACGGGTTCCACGACTCGGCGAACGCCATCGCCACCTCGATCTCGACCCGGGCGCTGCGCCCGCGCGTCGCGCTCGGCATGGCCGCCATCGGCAACTTCATCGGCGCCCACCTCGGCGGCAAGGTCGCCGCGACCGTCGCGTCCGGCCTGGTCGAACTCCCCGGCGGCCTCGACGGCATCCTGATCGTCATCGCCGGCCTCCTCGGCGCGATCACCTGGAACTTCATCACCTGGTACTTCGGCCTGCCGACTTCGTCCTCGCACTCCCTGTTCGGCGGCATGGTCGGCGCGACCATCGCCGGCGGCGCGGTCGTGCTGTGGGGCGGCATCCTCGACAAGATCGTGCTGCCGACCCTGATCTCCCCGCTCGTGGGCTTCGCGCTCGGCTTCCTGTTCATGATCGCGGTGTACTGGCTGTTCAAGAAGGGCCGCCCCGACAAGCTCAACCGCGGCTTCCGCCACGCGCAGACCGCCTCGGCCGCGGCGATGTCCCTGGGCCACGGCATGCAGGACGCCGCGAAGGTCATGGGCATCATCGTGCTGGCGCTCAGCGTCGGCGGCTACTACGACCCGTCCGAGCCGATCCCCGAGTGGGTCTACCTCGCCAGCGCCGCCGTCATGGCCGCCGGCACCTACGCGGGCGGCTGGCGCATCATCAAGACGATGGGCCGCCGGATCATCGACCTGGGCCCGCCGCAGGGCTTCGCGGCCGAGACGGTCGCCAGCGCCGTGCTGTACGCGAACACGTTCCTGCTCGGCGCCCCGATCTCGACCACCCACACCATCACGTCCGCGATCATGGGCGTCGGCTCGACCGGCGGCAAGCGCGCGGTCCGGTGGGGTGTGGCCCGCTCGATCGTGATCGCGTGGATCATCACGTTCCCGATCGCGGCCCTGGTGGGCGCGCTGTTCTACCTGCCGATCCAGTTCCTCGGCTGACGCGATCGTGAGTACGGCCCGGCTCCGGCCGGGCCGTCTCCGTTTCGGCCGTTGCGGCCAGTACCTGGGGTTGCGTGGGCTAGCGTGAATGGCATGTCCATTCAGCGCTACGGGAAGTGGGACTTTCGAGCGGTCGACTCCGAGTCGGCCGCTCGCGCACTCACCCGACTCAAGGAGCAGGGCGCTCCGGCCGAGCCCGAGCGCGCCGCCGCCGTCGTCCTCCTACGCGAGGCGCCCTTGCGGGTGTTCTTGCTGCGCCACGCCGCGAAGGAGCCGTTCGGGCTCCCATCGGTCGGCCGGGCCGACCAGCCCGCGATCACCGTCCGCGAGCGCTGGGCGCACCTCGACATCGACGGCTACCAGACCAGCGGCCCCAAGGGCGCCCGCTACGGCTTCCCCGGCGGGCGGCACAAGCCCGACGACCCCGACGTGGCGATGACCGGCGTGCGCGCGGTCGAGGAGGAGACCGGGGCGCTCGTGGCGTTGCAGCGGGCCTGGGCGCGTTGGGTGACACCGGAGTTCGAGCCGGTGCGGTTCGACTCGTGGATCTACGTGGCCACGCTCGCCGAGGGCTTCCAGCCGCGAATCCGGGTTCGCGAACCGGAGTACGCGACCTGGATCGGCCCCGAGCAGGCCGTGTGCCAGTACGGCGGCCAGATGTCGATGCCCGAGGCCACCACGCTCGCCGAGCTCTCCCGCTACTCGACGGTCGGCGAGGTCTTCGCCGCCGCCGAGCAGCGGGACATGTCGCCGATCCTCCCGCGGGTCGATTTCGAGGGGGCGGGCGCGCGCCTGGTCATGCCCGGCGAAGAGGGCTACCCGGCGGACGCGTTCGCCGCGGCCTGAGCCGTCCGCGAGTCGTGTTCGCATTGCAGGGTTGTCGGACCTTCCAGGGATCATTGATTCGGGGGCAGTCGAGTTTCGACACGCCCGACCGCAGGGGCCGACCCCCGCGCTCGGGAGTGTCGCGAAGCAAGCGCCCCCGATGCAAATGATCGCGCGAGCCACCGACACTCCGCCGCCCGGTCTTGCGTCCCTCGGTCTTGCGCCTCACCCGAGCGGCTTCGACCACTGCACGTCGGTTCGCACGATCGCGAAACCCTGCGAGCGGTAGAGCTCGACGGCCTTCGTGTTCGACTCGTCCGCATACAGGTCGACCTGCTGGATGCCGTGCGCCGCAAGGTGGGCCAGGCCCGCCAGCGTGAGCGTCTTGCCCAGGCCCGTGCCCTGCGCCCGGGGATCGACGCCGAGCACGTACACCTCGCCCACCCCTTCCTCCACTTTGGTCCAATGGAAGCCGAGCAGGCCCTCCTCGTCCTCGGCCACGAGCAGCCCGTCGGGGTCGAACCAGACCTCCTCCTGGCGCGCGCGCAGGTCCTCAGCGGTCCAGCGGCCCTGCTCGGGATGGTCGGCGAACGCCGCCGCGTTGACCCGCAGCCACTCCGCCTCGTCGACGCCGGTCCTGAACGGCCGCAGGCGAACACCGTCTGCCAGCGTCGCGGCCGCACCGTCCCCGGTCGGCCAGTTGCGTCCGATGCCCTCCGGCCACGCCGAAGGCCACGCGAAGCCCTCCAAGTCCCGCGAGAACTGGAACAGCGCGCGCGAGCGAGCGAACCCGTTCGCGGTCGCGAACCCTTGCGCGGCGGGCAGGTCGCCGTGCGACCACACCCGCAACTGCGTGATATCCGACTCAAGCCAGTCCAGAATCGAACCGAGCAGCCGCTTCCCGACGCCGCGTCGGCGATGGGCCGGATCGACCGCCAATTCCGCTTCGGCACCGCCTTCGACGACCTGCGCGCCCGCGTACGCGATCACTCCATCGCCAAGGCCCACAACGAAATGGCGCCTGCGCTTGTCGGGGTTGCGGGAGAGCCCGAGAGTGGTCTCCTCGTTGAACGGCGCTATCCCGTCGGCCTCTTCGCAACGACGCGCCATCGTAACGATTCTGTGAATATCCCGACCCGGAAGTGAAGCATGTTGCACCATGGGGTTACCCTAATCGTGGACTCAGCACCGTGCCGGGGTGCTGAGTCCTTTTTCATGCCCGCACCTCCCGCCGAATCCGGGGCGGGGCAGGTGAACAGCGGGCGAACCGGCCGCTCGATGCGCGACCGCCGCGATGGCGGAGAGGGTGGGATTCGAACCCACGGTGAGCTTTGACACCCACGGCGGTTTTCAAGACCGCTGCACTAGTCCACTATGCGACCCCTCCAGGGCCCGTGAAGGCAAACGCCAATCTACCAAACGACCACGCGTGCGCTAGTGCTGCTCGGGGCGGACGCAGCAGGTGGAGCAGGTGCGGCCGCCTTCGATCGTCAACGCCAGGCAGCAGGTGCGGCGCTGGTAGACCAGGCGGCCCTCCTCGTCGGTGGCGATGTCCACGAGGTGGCTCACGTCGAAGGCGTCCAGCAGGGTCTTGGCGATCACGTCGGCCGGTTCGGGCACGACCTGCGCGGTCGAGGCCACCGCGTACGCCAGGCCCGAGGCGATCGAGCCCATCATGGTGCGGCGGCCGACCCGGACCCGGGCGAGGAACGCGTCCAGGACCGGCCCCAGGTGGGCCTCGAACACGTTGGCGCGCATGCGGTCGAGCAGGTCGCCCTCGTTCGCGCAGACCTCGGCGTCGGGGTGGCCCGCGCACGGGTCGTGCGGCAGGACCAGGAACTTGCGGCGGACCTGGCGCACCGAGAACATCGGCACCCCAGGAGGCTGCGCCTCATAAGACACCGTAAAAACAGTGTTCGCCGCGTCCATCACCGGGACGCGCCGCGCGGCCACGTAGCCGAGCACCGCGGGGGCTAGCGTCCAATAGCAGTAGGTCTTCCACGCCAGAGCGGCGTTCGCGTGCGGGGAACCGCCCCACAGCGCCGCGGCGGCGGTCATGAGCTCCTCGACGCGCTCGCCGGCGGCCAGTTCGGCGGCCGGGAAGTCGACACCGGCGACGGCCTCGCCGTCGATCCAGTGGCGCAGACCCGCGAGAGGATGGGGACCGACCTGGTGATCGATCCGATCGGCCACGGCGCGCAACGCGTCCAGCGGCTCGGGAAGCAACGCGAGTCCCGAGCGGCGTTCGATCGCGGTCGCGCTCGGCATCAGCGCGCCCCCGCAGTCGTGGGCCGCATAGGGTACCCCTCTCAGGTAAGGACTGGCTAACCTTACCTGATTCTTTCGAGCGATTGTCAATAAGCCGACAGCCGCCACGCGGGCACTGAGCGTAGGAGAGCGAGGTGCTGTGAAGGTGAGCGTCGCCGAGTGGGATGAGGTTCACAGCACCTCGCCTCGCCTGATGATCATGCCCCTGACAAGGGTCGACGCGTCGCACACGCGGTGCGACCATCGCCTTCGCAGGGCTCTGGCACTCTGGTGCGCATGTCGAACCCCACTGCGTCGAGCAGCCCCGAGGCCCTAGTCCTCGCCCCGCGCGTGATCCGCCGCGAGATCTGGATCGTGCTCGCGCTCTCGCTCGGCGCTTCGGCGATCTGGTCGATCGTCAGCATCCTCGGCACGCTCACCGAACCGGGCGGCCTGGCCGACTCGGTGCAGTCGATGAACACGGCCAAGGCCGAGGCCGAGCGGCCCTGGTACGACCTCGCTCGGCAGCTGGTGAGCCTCGCGCTCGCGATGGCCCCGGTCGCTCTGGTGCTGCACCTGCTGAGCCTCGACCGCGGCGATCCGTTCCGCCGCATCGGCCTCGACCTGCGCCGCCCGGGCTTCGACCTGCTCGGCGGGGCGGCTCTGGCCGCTTGCATCGGCATCCCGGGGCTCGGGCTGTACCTCGCGGCCCGCGAGCTCGGCGTCAACGCGACGATCGCGGCCGCGAACCTCAACGACGTGTGGTGGGCCGTCCCGATCCTGGTCCTCGCCGCGCTCAAGAACTCGATCCTCGAAGAGGTCATCGGGGTGGGCTATCTCATCACGCGGCTCCAGCAGCTGGCGTGGAAACCGGTGCCGATCGTCGTCACCCACGCGCTCCTGCGCGGGACGTACCACCTCTACCAGGGCTTCGGCGGGTTCATCGGCAACGCGGTCATGGGCGCGGTGTTCGCCCTGTGCTTCCTCAAGTGGAAGCGCACCGGCCCGCTCGTGGTCGCCCACCTGCTCCTCGACATCGTCGCGTTCGTCGGCTACCTCCTCGTCGCACCCCACGTGAGCTGGCTCTGAACCACACCAACCCCCTTGGCCCTGCGCCGCGCCTACCGGTATGCTCGATGCTCGTACGTCTCGTGCGGCTCTTGGAGGATTCGCATAGTGGCCTAGTGCGCCCGCCTGCTAAGCGGGTTTCGGGTGATACCCGATCATGGGTTCAAATCCCATATCCTCCGCCACGAAGTGGAGGTCCGAAAGCAGGGCCTCCGCCACGCAGCCCCGCTGAACCTGGTTCGGCGGGGCTTCTCGCTTTCCTCCGCTTTTCCTTGTACCCCAGTGCAAGCGTGAGAACGGTACGATGGCGAGCGCTTTACAAATTCATGAGAAGGAGGCGTTCTGTTGCCTACCAGCACCTCTGGGCACGCGTCCCGCCCCACCCCGGCCGGAGCACACCGGTGAGCGAGATCAGGGTCGATCCCGACGAACTGCACGCCGGTGCGACGAAGACCAAGGCCACCGCACCGAAGATGACCGCGATGACCTCCGCGCTCAACCGGGGGGCGGGGCAGGCCGATCGGGCGAATCGCGGGTACCTCACCGGTGAGGCCTCGCAGCAGTACGCCGAGCGGTTCGACGAGGCCATGACCTCGATCAAGGACAGCGTCGAGACGCAGACCGATCTGATCAAAGACGCCGCCGACGCATGGTCCGAAGCCGACGAGGCGGTCGCCAAGGACCTCAAGGACATCGCATCGAACCTGGAACGATAGGACCCCGGCATGCCGACATTCCAGCAGGCGATCGACTCCAAGCCCGGTAAGTTCGAGGACTTCGGAGGCGACCTCACCGACGCCGCGGACAAGGTCAAGAGCGCCCGCCGCGCCTACACCAAGCAGATCGACAACTTCAGAGGCTCCGACCAGAGCGTCAGATGGAAAGGCGACGACTCCGAGGCCCTGATGCGGCAAGTCGACCGACTCGCCTTGACAGCGAACACCAACCGAGTCATGACCGAGGCCGCGGGAAACGCGCTGAAGGTCCTGGGCACGACCATGAAGGCGACCGCGGAAGCGCTCGACAAGGCCGAGGACACCGCCGACAAGGCCGGATTCCGAGTCCTGCCCGCGCCGTTCGTCATGCCCGGGCCGAGGCACTACCAGCAGGCGTCGCAGGCCGGAGTCGCCGCACCGGGGATCATCGCCGCGTACTGGAGCATCGCGGGCGTCTACACCTCGGCGCTCTGGGCGGGCATGACCGCCCTCCAGACCCAGGACGCGGGCGCCGCCGCGCAGCTGCAAGGCTTCGCGATGTCGCTCGGCACGACCGACGTCCTCTCGCTCGACACCCCGATCGGCGCCTATGTGCCGACCACCGTGCCGCAGAACCCGAGCGACCTCGCAAGGAGCGCGGTCGACTCCTACTGCGAGCAGCAGGACCTGCCCCGAACCGAGGTCGACCCGCGCACGACCGCCGCGATGGTCGACCCCAACGGCAACATCACCTACGGCCCCAGCGTCCGCCACCAGCGGATCAACGACCCGGCCGTCCAAGCCGCGCTCGACAACATCAACCCTGACGATCGGTCGCGGTCCCACGGGTTCTGCGCGGAGATCGGGGCGCTCAACGCGGCCCAGCCCAGCGTCAACGACGTTCGAGGGAGCACCATCGCCACCATGAAGAATCGCGGACCTGCCTCATCCGAGCACCGCACCGCCCACCCGCCTTGCGCCTCCTGCTCTCAGGTGCTCGACCATTTCGGAGTGACCTATGCCGACTAGCTTCGCGCCCCTGTGGGAGAACCAGTACGTGCGCGCCGCATTGCAGATGTCGGGGTGGAGTCCGGAGCGGCGGGTCGACCCGAGCGCCGCGATCGACAAGCTCGTTGACGCCGGCTTCACCAGCAATCCGCACGCCTTCGAGATCCTCCAGAGCTTCCACCGGATCAGGATCGACCGCGAGGAGCCGAAGGTGCCCGGCGCCAAGTTCGGGCGGGCCCGCGTCGCCTTCCGGCCCGAAGGCGACGCCGTCGACTTCGTCGAACTCGTCTCCGGTATCGAACGGGACCTGGGAACGACGCTCTTCCCGATCGCCGACACCGACGACGGACTCGGCTTGCTTCTGGTCGCCGACGACGGCCAGGTCTACAACTCCGGGCAAGGCCAGTTGTTCAGGGAGGGCGTCGACTTCAACGAAGCGCTCATTCGCATGATCACCAGGTTCGACTTCCCGGACTTCCTCGGAGGCTCATTGCCTCCCTGGTGGATCACCAAAGGCCTGGCCAAACCCAAACCGATTGAAGGCAAGCGATGACCGACCACGATGACGACGAGTACTACGACGACCCCTACGAGGACCGGTACCTGCCCGGCGGCTCCCCGGAGGACGCCGCCGCCATCGCCGCGCGGTGGCAGCCACCGACCGACAGCAGCCATGCCGAGAAGCTCGCGTTCATGCGTGAAGCAGCGGAGACACTGCCGCCGCATATGCGGGACGCCGCCATCGCCCAGATCGAGGCCCTGCCCACCGCCGAGGAAATCGACGCGATGAACGCGCAGGCGAGTGCCCTGCAAGAAGCGACCGCGGGACTCGCCGACCGGCGGTACGACGGCTGGGACCAGGCGAGGTCGACACGTTTCACCATCGGATTCGACGGCGAACCGGTGGAACTGGAGTTCACCCAGGTCGCAGTGGCCGCGCGCAGTGCCCAGGCGCTGTCGGCCGCGCTCGTCGAATCCTGGAACGCCGCCGTCGCGAACCGAGACGAAGCCGCAGTCGAGATCAATCGCGAAGTCGCCCGCATCACCGGAGAGAGCCGATGACCGAGTTGGAACGACGGTACCGAGAGTCGATGAACCAGGTCGAGCAGGCCCAGGCGGTCATCGCCGCCGAACACGGCAGGACGTTCGAACGCGTCTCGGAATCGGGCCTGTGCCGCGTGATCGTCGGCCTCGACGGCAACCTGCGCGACGTGATCTTCTTCCGCAACGACGTCTTCGGCATCGAGGAGTCCTCGATCGTGGCCCAGGAGCTCCTGGCGACCATCAAGGCCGCGAGGGCTGACGCGTTCGCCGAAGCCGGGCAGATCGTCGAGCGTTTCGCGCCACCCGAATGAGACGGCACCTCAAGGGCCCCGATGACTTTCGGGCTTGCGGCTCGTCTGGATGAGTGCGGCCCCTGGGCCGCCTGATCGGAGGAGTGGTTCATGGACGTCAAGCTCGGGGTCGAGCACTTCGGTGACTCGGCAGCGCCTTTGGTGCTGCTCGTGGGCGGGGTGACGATACTGTCGTGGCCCGATTCGCTCTGCCGGGCCCTGGCCGACGGGGGACGGCACGTCGTGCGCTTCGACCTGCGCGACGCCGGTGCGTCGACGACCGTCGACCCCGATGCGCCCGCGTACACGCTGCGCGACCTGGCCGCCGACGCCGCCGCGCTCGCCCGGGAACTCACCGACCAGCCTGCACACCTGGCGGGCATCGGGGTCGGGGGCATGGTCGCCCAGGTCGCCGCGCTCGACCACCCGGAGGCGTTCTCGGCTCTCACCCTCGTCGGAACCCGTTCCGTCGCACCGGGTCCGGTCGATGAGGACCTGCCCGACCACGACGCCGCGACCATGAATCGGCAGTTCGCGCTCCCGATGCCCGACTGGTCCGACCGGGAGGCCGTGGCCCGGTTCGCCGCCGCCGACGCGGAGATCCTCGGCGACGACCCGGACGAGGAGCGCACGAGAGCCGAACGCGTCTTCGACCGCGCCGCGAGCACGCAACCGGCCGTCCAGATGGCCAACCACCTGGGCATGGTCTTCGCCAGACTCGACTGCCAACCCCGCTGGCGGGAACGCCTGCCCGAGCTCGCGCTGCCGACCCTGGTGGTACACGGGCGTCACGACCGGTTCTTCCCCGTCGGCAACGGCGAAGCGCTCGCACGCGAGATTCCCGGCGCTCGGCTGCTCGTGCTCGACGCCGCCACCGCGCTCCCCGAAGCCGCCGCCGACGAGGTCGCCGCGGCCATGCTCGCGCTTTAGGGCGTGTTCGGGAACCCCCGACGGCCGCTATCGGGCCCGTTCGCCCGCTCGCTTCGTTGTCGGCCTTCCCGATACAACAGCGGTATCGGGAAGGCCTTCGGCCTCCCGAGCGAACGAATGGACTCCGATACCGACTCGCCGCGAGCCCTAAGCGGCCTGCTTGCGGTAGGCGAGCGGGCTGTCGCCGTAGTGGCGCTTGAAGGCCGTGCTGAAGGTGAACTGGTCGCGGTAGCCGACCTCGGCCGCGACGCGGAAGACCGGCGCGTCGTCGCGGCGGAGCCGGTCGGCGGCCAGGGCCAGGCGCCACGAGGTCAGATAGGACATCGGAGGTTCGCCCACGACGGTGGTGAACCGCCGGGCGAACCCGGCCCGCGACAGACCGACCCGCCGAGCCAAGGACGCGACGGTCCACGGCTCGGCGGTCTCGTCGTGCATGAGGGCCAGGGCCGCCGCGATGACGGGGTCCGCGCCCGCGCCGAGCCAGCCCGGAGGCCGCTGCGCGGGGGAGTCGACCCAGTGGCGGATCGCGGTGACCGTGAGGCCGTCGAGGAGCCGGTCCAGCAGGCTGGCCTGGCCGACGCCCTCGCTCTGGATCTCCTCGGCGAGCACCGCGATGAGCCCGGTGCGGTGGTCGGACCCGTGCACATGGACCGTGGACGGCAGGACGCGCAGCAGCCGCGCCCCGGCCTCGCCCACGTCCGGATAGGTGCCCACGAGCATCGTGTCGCGGCCCTGCGCGGCGTTGCCCCAAGTTCGAACCCCTTGCCGCATAGGAAGTTCCAGGCTCGCCCCGGTGGGCGTCTCGCACCGGCCCCCGGGCCGGATGACCGCCTGCGGCGGCCGGTCGGGCTCGTCGGCGAACAGGTACGGGTCGGGCCTGGCGATGAGCAGCAGGTCGCCCGGGACCAGCCGGACCGGATCGCCTTCGTCAGGCACGTAGCAGGCCGAACCAGACGTCACGGCCACGACCGTCAGCGGCGCCTCGTCCTCGATCCGCACCGACCACGGCGGCGACATCGTCACCCGCAGCAGGAACGCGCCCTGCGCGCGCGGGGCGTCGAGGAGCGCGGTGATCGGGTCCATCCCACCGATGGTAGACGAATTCAAATGAAATCGCGCTTACGTGCCATGGATGATCGCACCCTGACGGGCTTTGATGAGAACATGACAACCGCACCGAACACCCTCACCCGCCCGACCCACCCGCTGCGAACCGCGACCCTGCTGCTCGCCACGATCACGACCGGGCTGACCGCCGGCGTCTACACCGACTGGTCGAACACGATCATGCCCGGCCTCAGCGAGGTCGACGACCGCACGTTCGTCGCGGCGTTCCAGGCGCTCGACGCGGCCATCATGAACCCGCTGTTCCTCGGCGTGGAGTTCACCGGCTCGCTGCTGCTCATCGCACTCGCGCTGATCCTCCACCTGCGCTCGGGGCAGCGCGCCGTGCTGGTGTGGCTGTCGGTGGCGCTGGCGGCCTACCTCGTGTCGGTCGTGATCACGATGGGCGTCAACGAACCGCTCAACCAAGAGCTGCGCTCGATGACCGACCTCAACTCAGACGCCGACTTCACCACAGCCCGAGCCCTACTCGACGAAGCCCGCTGGACCGCCTGGAACACCATACGAGCCCTGGCAACCCTGACCGCCTTCGCCAGCCTCGCCTGGTCCCTGCTCCTCCACCACCGCCGATGACAGGAGAGAATAAGACTGCCAAGCCGAGTGCCACCCCTCCAATACCGCACCCCGAGCAGCGACAGCGGTCGCCTTACCGATTGGATGTGTCCGAATTCCCTCAATCATCCCAATTCTCATGTTCCTGCTTGCGGCATCAGGATCGGCTGTCCTCACCTTCCATATCTTGCCGCTTCATTGGCGAGGGCAATACAGGGAAGGGGATTCGGAGTTGGCATTGATGTATCCGTACAGCGAAGAGTTCCAATCGGGGATTCGGAGGCTGCTGCCACTGATAACTGTTTCGGCATGGTGTGGAACGTATACGGCTATCGGGATCTGCGCCGAAGTGGTTTTCGGAGTCAGCGATGATGTTCTGAAGTTCGTGTATGTACCTGTCGTTTGCGTCGTGTTCGTGATACTCATTCTCGCGCACTTGATCATCTACCGAAATATCCCGAAGTTCTTGGTGGCTCCTATTTACCGAGCTGACTTGGGAGTTGTCGAGGTGCGGCGAATGAAGGGCACGTTGTGGAAGGGTCGAGTCCGAAGTTTTGTGGTTTTGGTAGGTGTACTCACTGTGCTCGTGGGAGTCGCCTTCATTACTGAAGCCTTTTGAGCGCAGTTGTTCAGGCAGTTGGGTTTTCGGTACGGGAGGCTTCTGCCACTGTTAGTAGGGCCAGGGTTTTGTTGTGGCCGTTCGGGAGTGATGTGGCGATGCTTTCGGCTCGGGCGGGGGAGGTTTGGCTGAGTTTCTTGACGAGATCGGAACGTGCCCGTATGCGCTGGTTCTCGTTTTGTATCAGTAGAAGCATTCGCTCGGCTCGTCGGGGGTCGAGGTCCGCCATGGCCAGGATTGCTTTTTTGACGTGCAAGTCGTAGTGCGACCATTCTGAGGGGATCTTCTGCGCGAGCTCTTCGGAGCGCCGCGGGGCCACGGTCGCCCAGGCGATCATGAGGTCGGCGAGGTCCCCTGACCGATAGTCTTTATAGCTGTCTTCGATCGCGTCGGCGTGCCGCTCCGCGGAAGTGAAGAGCCTCGCAGCTTTCGACGTGTCGAATGCCGCATATGCTTCACCGACCAAGCGCGTCACCTCTGCCTTGGTCATCTCGTCATCCGGAAGTTCGTCGAGGAGCCGTTCGGCCTCGGACAGAAGGCTGAGGGCGCGTTTCGAAGAGTGGAGGCATCTCGCTACGGTTGCGAAAGCGATGATTTTCTTGTCGAGGTCGGAGTTTCCTCGGGGAATCTGCCTCGCCAGCGCCTCCGCCGCTTCAGGATCGCTCGGCACGAGCGCAAGTGCGGCGGTGCTGAGCGCGTCGCCGCGGTGGTGCGGCCCTTCGATGCCGCGTGCGACCTCGGCCGCGGCGGCGGGTGAGTCGGGTGCGAGGGCCTCGACGACATTTCCGAGTACGGAGAATCGGTCGAAGTCGTTCTGCAATCGGGAGGCGAGCTTGATCGCCCGATGGGGATCGACCTTGGCGACTCCTATGTAGATGGATGCAATCTGGTCGTCGAGGTCGCCACTCGCTGGGAGTCCGGCGATGAGCGCATCGATCCGCTCCGGTGCGGTCTTGGCGACAACGGCTGCGACGTATTGGAGCGTCACACTGATGCTGGATTCCTGGTACATACTGTTGATGATGCGGAGTGCGTCGTTGACGCTGAAGGCTGCGTAGGCAGTTGCAACGCGTGACTTGGCTCGATCGCGGGCCTTCTGGTCCGAGATCGCGACGGCCGTGCGCTCGGCCAGTGCCGCCATCCTCCTTGCTGCCTCGATGTCGACCGGCGCTGCACGCAGGCAGGTGTCCTCAATGCTGTGCAGCATGCTGTCGTGCTCGGTGAGCAGGAGCAGCCGTTCAGCGATTTTCGGCAGTGTTCCCGCCAGCTCCTCTGCATAGTGCCTGAGCGTCCAGACGGTGTCATCGTCGTCCTCGGCCGAAAGGAGTTCGGCTTCATGGAGCAGCAGTTCGTGAAGAGCGGAGTCGGCAGGGTCCGACTCCTGCAATTGAGACAGCAACGCTTCTATGAGGTCGTCGTCATTGGAATCTGCGTGCATCCGCCGGTTCGCGACCCTGAGCATTCGGTAGGAGTACGACGGGTCCTTTCGGTGGACCGCGGCGGCAGCGGCTACGAGGTCGGACAATGAGGCGTAGGCGAAGGCGGAGTACGGGAGCAGATCCCCGTCTTGAACGAGGAACTCAAGGGCGACACCGGGAATCAGCGGAGCGAGCCGGACCCCGACTTCGGCCAACGCCAAAGGCTTGGTCTCCACCGGCGTCTTCCGGGCCGCTTCACGAAGCCTCGCGAGGAGCACTGGATACCACAGTTCCTTGTCTGTAAACGCGGCCCGCATTGCCAACAACAGTGATGGAGGAAACTGCTCGGGGTCGACCTTGGCCGCGAACCTCGTGTCATTGGCGGCCAGTAGCGCCAAGATCAGCGTGGTCAAGCCGCGGAGGCTGAATCGGTCGCCGTCCATTTCCTTGGTTTCGTCCGCCGCACCTCGCAGCAGCGTCGACGCCATGTTGACCCGGCCGTCGCCGAGGCCGCGAACTGCGGCAATCCTGGCGGTGATGCTGAATGGCCATGTTGTGAGCAGGGAGTATTTGCGAGAGATGCGGTCACTGCCGAGGACGGCGATGCCTTGAACGAATCCCTCGACCGCCGCCTCCTTGATCTCGTTCGGCGGCATGCCGTTCAGGGCCTGGGTGCACCAGTGCTCGTCCAGGACTCCGGCCCGTCGGAAGAATTCGAAGACCGTGATTGGTGCCTGGTCGGCATCCTCTTCCAACGCTGACTCCAGCGCGCAACGGAGCAGATTAGTGGTCTGGTCCCTCGCGGGAGGTAGCACGAGCTCGCTCGGAGCGAGGTTCGGGATCGGCTGAGGGGTAACGGATCGCCGGATCGCCACCTCATCTTCGGTTCGTACCTCTGCCGGTCCCGCATCACGACGGGCCAGGACAATCGAGCCTTCGCCGTCGAAGCGGAACTGGGGTCGCGCGGTTCCCGTGAGGCCGAGGGTGCGTTCTATGTAGTGGTACAGCTGCTGGGCCGTCAAGTGGCCGTTGGCTTCTGCTCTACGCAGGCCCTCGACGAACGCGGTGGTGAAAGGGCTGGGACTGTCAGGGCGCGCTTCGTCCGTCGCGAGCTGGTCGGCGCCGGCGCTCGTCATCACGCAGCGGCCGCGGCCGGTGGCGGTGATGGCGACCTCGCCTCGGAATGCGCCGCTGTGGCAGGAGTCGATGACGGTGACGATGGACGCGGCGGGGGACTGTTCGATGAGGGCTTCGATGTCGGCGGTGTATCTGAGCGAGGTCGAGTAGAGGCGACTCGTCTGCGAGTCGAGGGCGCACAGGTGCAGCCTGCCGTTGAGGTCGAGTTTGCCGTGGCCGCTGTAGTACAGCAGGAGGGTGTCGTCACGAGTGACGTCGTCGAGGAAGAAGCGGTCGAGGTGCTCGCGGAGTTCTTGGACGGGGCGATCGAGGAGCGGGTGGATGTCGTCGGGTTCGAAGAGGCCGACGACGGGATCGGTGAGCGCTTCATAGAGCGCGGCGACATCGGCCCCAGGGCCCCTCAACCTCGGGAGGCCTGCCGGGTCGCGGAGGTAGAGGGCGTTGCCGATCAACATGGCTCGATGTCGGTTTGGGGCCATCAGCGGATCTCCAGGGGCGCATGGTGTTTGAAACCTGTCGGATATCCGACTCAAAAGGACACGCCAAGCACAGGTGAGTCGATCTTCTCACAAAGTGAGTACTCTATCGAAACTCCGTGAGCATGACGGATCCCGATGAGAGCCTCCCCGCCTCCACTCATGGAACTCGCGCGGATACTCGTATCGGAGCGGATCCGACCCCGTCGCCAGCGCCCGCGATGATCGTCATCGACGGCCGCCGCGCCACGTGCGCCCGCCCTAGTCCGGTTCCGGTCGGTCGCTGTATTCCCGTTTGGGGCCGGGCTGGGTACCTTCTTGTCTGGGGGCTTCACTGTCGGTCGGTGACAGTCCGGACTGCCCGGGGCTCCGCCCGTCGATCGGCACGCTCCCGCCGTCGCCGTCTCCGTAGATGTACCGCGGATTGTCCGGTCCGGTGCCTTGGAACCCCTCCCCCGGCGTCCGCACTTCCCCATGGGAGCTGAGGTCGAACTGCGGCGACGCCTGCGCCGAGACGGGAGCACCGAGGTCGCCGACGGACTGGCCGACTGCTCCAGCGATCCTCAGCATCCCCTGGTCACCGGTGAGTTCGGCACCCGCGATCAGGAACGCGAGGCCGATCTCGCCTGCGCGCTGTCTCAAGGAACCGGACGAACCGGACGTTCCGGAACCTACCTCGACCTCCGCCTTCCGCTGGGCGGCCCAGGCCTCGACCGCCTCATGAGCGTCCACGCGTCCGGAGAGTTCCTCCGCCTCAGCGAGCACGCGGTCCACTTCCGCCTTCAGCTCGGGAGTCCCCGTTCTCAACTCGTCGAACTCGGGGTTGCGAAGGATCTGCTCGGCGAGCGGATTCGGCTTGCCTGTCAGCATCGATTGCAAGCCACCGCGGAGATTGGCGATGGTCTGCTGGAACGGACTGAGCGGCTTCACCCCGAGCTGGTCGGCCATCTGCTGCGTGGTGAGCTGGTTGCCTTCGCCTCTACCCATGGCAGCTGCGTTGATGGCATCCCTGACCCTGCCTTGACCAGCAGTCACATTGTCCACAGTCGATACAGAAGCACCGTTAGCGCCACCGGACCGTCCGTCCCCGTCGTTCGACGGTGTGTACAGGTCGGCGTCGGGATCGCCGTCGAGTACGTTCACTTTCATGCCGTCGACATCGATTGTGGTGGTGGGAACGATCGTTCCGCCGTCAACGAAGTCGAATCCGCCCCCCGAATTGGGAGAGAGGTCGACGGTGAGGTCCGGTGATAGATCCGGTGAGAAACGTGCCATTTTCGCGCCTTAGAAGTCGATGAGTTTCGCGAGATTCTGGATGCTCGAAAGCAGGAGCATCACATAGGACATGATCGTGCCGACCCATTCGACTACCGCCCCGATGATGCCCGCGGCGACCACTGGAATGGTGACGACCAGCGCCGCTTCGATCGCCCACACGATCACCTTCGCGACGAGGTCGGCGATGATCTCTCTGACGACCTCGCGCACGATCTCGACCAGGCCTCCGGCCCCCTCGGTCGCCGATGCCATCGCCAAAGCGATCGCCCCCAGGCCGCCGATCGCGTCCACGTTGTTGGTCATCTTCTCCTGGTAGGCCTCGGAGGCGTCCCCGGTCCACTCGGACAGGTCATTTCCCAGGCGGCCGTTGAGGTCCTCGGCGATCGAGAACAATTCCGCCGCCATGTTCCGCCAGGTGGTCGCATGGGAGGCGACCACGTCGACCTTGCCGGTCAGCCAGTCGAGGATCTCCCGCAGCGGTTCGAAGAACTCGATGGCCCAGCCCAGACCGTTCGACAGCAGCGCGCTGAACGGATCCAGCGCCGCCCCGGCCCCTTCGAGCACCAGACCCAGACCAGCGAGGGCGTCGTCGACCCAGCCCTCACTCTCGATGGCTATGATCAGGCCTTCGATGCTGTCGGCGATACCTGAACCGGTCCAAGGCTTCCGGGTCGACTCGACCTCGGCGATCAATGATGTGTCAGACATGTCTCCGCCCTCATTCCCACAGTCGGCTTTGGAGTTCGTCGAACGCGGAACCGTTCTGGCCGTCGGTGTCCTCGTAGTCGTCTGCACTGGCGCGCAAGGCTTCAGCGGCGCTCGTCAGGTTCGCGGCGACCATGCCGATCAGCTCGTCTTGGGTCTGGTGGCGCCCCTCGAGGATCGTGGAGATCCATCCGCAGAAGAACCCGTACGCTTCCTCGTCCTGTTCGATGTGCTGGCTCGCGGTCAAGACCGCTGCGAAACGGCCCTCGATCTCCAGAAGGTGCGAGGCGTGGGTTCGCAACTGCTCGGGTTCGACGGAGTAGCCCTGCCCCATCCCGGTCACCGCCGCTCGGAATCGTCGGACGGCATGAGCTGGTCGCGCACTCGTTCGGCGATCGCCCGACCTGCCGCGGACTCGGTGCCGAGCGTCGAGGCCACGATCTGCCCGGCCTCATCGGCGAGCTGCCGCTTCGCGTCCTTGAGCGTCTCCATGACGATCTGCGAGAGGTCCTCGACCCGCACCTGCTTGATGCGCTGGCTGAACTCGATGCGCATGAGGCCGCCACTGGAATCGACGGTCACTTCGACCAGGTGGTTCGGGTCGTTCACCGTCATGCGGAGTTCCCGCATCCGCTCGCTCAGTGCCTCGGCGTTGGCGGAGAGCTGATCCGCCCGCCCCTTCCACGCGGCGAGGCGTTCCTTCGCGTCTTCCACGTCGAGTATCCGGTTGTCCATGTCGCGCTTCCTCATTCCGGGCGTGCAGACCAGCGCGACGATGCCGCGCGGAGCCGTCGCGTCCAACGCTCGGAACTGTAGGCGGTGGATCTTGTCATTCGCTTGCCATCGGGTTCTCATGGCGTGCGCGGGGCCGCGCCTGCCCCCTCGGCGGACGTACGTGAGGTGTTTTCGCTGGTGGGTGGGGTTTGGTGGGGGTGGGGTTGACACCGGGGATTGTTGTGTTAAGTTATTTGCATGCACATGCAGAGAGATGGAGCGGGAGAGAATCCCGGGGGTCTCAGTGGGTCTTGGGCGGCCATCGCGGCCTTCGCTTCGGCGGTGGACGCGGGGTTGGACAAGTGGCTGGCTGAGCGGTATCGGATCGGGTTGACCGATTATCGGGCGCTGACGTTGGTGGCGCGGGCTCCGGAGAAGGAGCTTCGGGTCAATGACCTGGCGCATCGGGTGGGGCTGAACCAGAGTTCGGCTACGCGGCTGGTGAGTCGGTTGGAGGGCAAGGGTTTCGCGAAGCGGGATCTGTGCGAAAAGGACGGCCGCGGCGTGTACGCGGTCATCACCGAGCAGGGCGAGGCGCTCGTCCGCGAGGTTCGCGAGCCGTACGAGGACCGGGTCCGCGAGCTGATCGAGGCCGCGGCGCAAGATCTGCCGCAGCTCGACGCCAAGGGGCTCGCCCGAGCGTTGACCGAGGTCGGCACCCTCATCGCCTCCTGATCTCCCGCAAGACCCCACCCCGGCACGCACAGGACCTTGGGTCCCGTCTGCCTTCACAAAACATGTATGTACAAGCACTTAAGTAAGCATTCTCGAAAGGACACCTCCCATGAGCTGGCTCTTCCTCGCCATCGCCGTCATCTTCGAAGTCGCCGTCGGCATCGCCGCGGGCAAAGCGCAAGGCTTCACCAAGCCGTGGTGGACCGCCGCGACCCTGGTCAGCGGCGCGATCGCCACCTTCTTCCTCAGCCTCGCGCTCCTCACCTTCGACGTCGGCGTCGGCTACGCCCTCTGGACCTCGCTTGCCGGGGTCGGGATCGTGGTCATCGGCGCGCTCTTCCTCTCCGAGCGCCTCACCTGGCGCAAGTTCGTGGGCATCGCGGTCGTCATCATCGGCGTCGTGGGCCTCAACCTCGCCGGCGGCGGGCACTAGAAGCCCGCCCCACCTCGACTTCTCCTCACCACATTCTTGAAAGGAACCACCATGACCACCAACGCCTCCACCGCCAAGACCACCGCCAACAAGAAGAACGCCGCCTGGATCGCCCTGCTGCTCGCCGGAGTGTTCGAGGTCGGCTACGCCCTCAGCGTCAACGGCAGCGCCGGGTTCACCATCCTCACCTGGTCCCTGACCGCGATCGTGTTCTTCCTGCTCACCCTCTACTTCCTCAGCGTGGCCCTCAAGAAGATCGACGTGGGCATCGGCTACGCGGTCTGGGCCGGCATCGGCGCGGTCGGCGCGGCGGTCTTCGGGCCGATCTTCTTCTCCGAGACCTTGACGCTGGCCAAGGCGCTCTGGCTGGCCGTCATCATCGCCGGGGTGGTCTGGCTCAAGCTCGCCGACAGCCTCGCCGCAGCGGCCGCCCGCAAGGCCGAGCTCGCCGCCGCCTGAACACGCCACATAGGACGACACCGAAACGGCACCCGCCTCGCGCCGGGTGCCGTTTCGGTGTTCAGATCTCGGCGAGCAGCTTCGCCGTGGCCTCGGCGAGGCGAGACGCGTTGGCCCGGTTCAGGGTCGGGAGCGTCAGCGGGAGCTCCCTGCCACGATCGTTCGCGGTGAGCCGCGCCGCCGGAGGGCGGTCGAGGAAGCCGTGGATCGGCGCGACGGACCGCTCGACCGAATGCGCGGCCACACCCGCGGCCAGGCGGAGCAGGACGCGCCCGGCGGCCGGAAGCGGACTGAGGTCGCCGCTCTTGGTGAAGCCCGGGTGGTACAGGACGTACTTGGCCGGGCCCGCCGGTTCGGCCGCGTAGGCGACGCCGAGGAGATCGTTGGCCCGGCCCGCCTGGAGCTGCGCGGCGATCATGCCGTACCCGCGGGAGAGTTGCAGGTCGTCCCAATGGATCTCGCCCTTGGTCATCCCCACACCCGCGACGTTGACGATCACCGGATTCCGGCTGCGGCCCAGCAGTGGCCCGAGGCCCCGGCCGAGCAGGTGGCGGCTGAGGTAGTAGAGCGCGAAGGTCCGCTCGAGTCCCTCAGGCGTCTCGGTTCGCTTGGGCGACTGCCGGTTCGCGAAGAGACACAATCCATCCACAGTGGTGTGATTCTCGGCGATCGTGTCAATGACCCTCTTAGTCTCGGCGACGCTGGAGAGGTCGGCCTGGAGGAACTCGACGCGGCCGTTCGCCTCGGCCAAGAGTCGAGTCCCCTTGTCCGCGTTGCTGCCGATCGCGACGACGCGGTCGCCCCTCGCGGCGCGGGCCAGCGCGAGGGCGCGGCCCATCCCGTCGGTGCCGCCGCTGATGACGACGGTTCGGGGGTGGTGTGGCTCGGACATGGCAGGATTCCTTAAGTGGTTACCGATAGTGCGCACCCTCATCTTCGGTAACCGCTGTCGCTCGCACAAGGAGGCAGTTCGATGTCAGGTACGCACACGGAGGTTCCCGTCCTGGTCAGCGCCCCGCTGCCGGACCCGGTGCCCGCCGAGGAGTACGAGCGGTGCCCGGTGACCGACGTGCTGCGCCGCATTGGCGACAAGTGGTCGATCCTGGTGATCGTGCTGCTCGGCAAGCGCCCGTACCGGTTCAACGAGCTGCATCGCGGCATCGAGGGCATCAGCCAGCGGATGCTCACCCGCACGCTGCGCGGCCTGGAAGCCGACGGGCTCGTGCACCGCGAGGTGTTCCCCACGAATCCGCCGAGCGTCGAGTACCGCCTCACCCCGCTCGGGCGCACGCTGCTCGATCCCCTTTCGGCCCTTGCCGAATGGGCCGTGGAGCACGCCGGTGACATCGCGGCGTCGCGTTCGTCCTATCAGGCCGGATAAGTCGGTGAAGCCCGCGAGCGCCTTCCCCAGGCGACGGGCGCCTTCGGTGAGCTCGGTGAGGTCAGCCGGGGCGGCGAAGCTAATCCTCAGGTGCGGGGCCTGCGCTTCGGTGGGGAAGTAGCGGCTGCCGGGGCTGACCGTGACGCCGAGCCCGCGGGCCGCGGCGGCCAAGGCGGTGTCGTCGGTGCCCGCGGGCAGGCGCGCCCACAGGTGCAGGCCGCCGGTCGGGAGGCGTTCGACGGCCGCGCCCGGGGCCTGGCGATGCAGCGCGGCGGCCAGGGCCGCGCACCGTTCCCGAAGGGCCGCAGCCAGTCCGCGCACATGCCGGTCCCAAGACGGGGAGCTCACGACCTCCAGCGCGGCCTCTTGCAGCGGGCGGGCGATGAAGAAGTCGTCGATCATGCGCACCGCCCGCATGCGCTCGGCGACCGGCCCGCGGGCGGTGAGCGCGCCGATCCGCAGGCTCGGCGCGGCGGGCTTGGTCAGGGAGGTCACGTGGACGACGGTGCCGTCGCGGTCGTCGGCGACCAGCGGTTTCGCCAGGGCCCCACCGTGTCCCAGGTCCCGCGCGAAGTCGTCCTCGATGACGAACGCGCCCGACGCGCGCGCCACGTCGAGGATCTGTTCGCGCCGATGCGGCGCGGTCACCGTGCCGGTCGGGTTGTGGAACGTGGGCTGGGCGTACAGCAGCCGCGCGCCGGTCATCGCGAACGCGTCGGCGAGCAGGTCCGGCCGCAGGCCCTCCGCGTCGATCGGGACCGGCACCGGCCGCAGCCCCGCGGCGCGCATCGCGGCCAGCGCGAGCGGATAGGTCGGCGACTCGACGAGGATCGGGCTGCCCGGGCCCGCGATGGCACGGAACGCGATCGACAGCGCGCTCTGGCCCCCGGCGGTGACCAGCACGTCCTGGGCGGTCACGTCGCCGCCGATGCGCCGGGCGAACACGGTGCGCAGCGCGGTGAGGCCGCCGACCGGCGCGCGGTCCCACGCGTCGGGGCGGCGCGCGGCCCGCGCGAGGGCCGCGCCGAGCGCGCGGGCGGGCTGGAGCGAGTGGTGGAGGTAGCCGCCGTCCATCGCGATGGTCCCGGCCGGGGGCGGCGCGAGCCGGTCGGCGACGAGGCCGGTGTCGACGCTGCGGTCGGTCAGGGCCACGGTCTGCCACGCGGTGTCGGCCTCCGCGGCCCGGCCCTGGCTCCTCGGCGCGGCGAACGTGCCGCTGCCCGGGCGCGTCACCACCGCGCCTTCGGCCGCGAGAGCGGCGATCGCGCGCGTGACGGTGGCCGGGCCGACCTTGTACTCGCGCACCAGCTCTCGGCTGCTGGGCAGCCGGTCTCCGGGCGCGAGGCGGGCCACGAGCGCGCGCAGCCGGTCGGCCAGCTCGCCAGAAGTGCTACTCTCGTACATGAGAGACTATAATAGCGCTACTGGTTCGAATCGAGAAGCACTTCCGGCCCTGGACGTGGCCGCGCTGCGGGCCGACACCCCCGGCTGCGAACGCGTCGTCCACTTCAACAACGCCGGTTGCGGCCTGCTCGCCGCTCCCGTGCGCGACACCATGATCGAGCACCTCCGCCTCGAAGCCGAGATCGGCGGCTACGAGGCCTCGGCCGCTCGCGCCGACGGAGTCCGCGAGTTCTACACCGAGGTCGCCGCGCTCATCAACGCCGGGCCCGACAACATCGCGTTCGCCGGCAGCGCCACCCACGCGTACGCCAACGCCCTGGCCTCGATCCCGTTCGAGCCCGGCGACGTCATCCTCACCACTCGGGACGACTTCGTGTCGAACCAGATCGCGTTCCTGTCCCTGCGCAAGCGATTCGGCGTGCGCATCGTCCACGCCCCGGACGCCCCCGAAGGCGGTGTGGACGTCGAGGCGATGGCCACGCTCATGCACGCGCTGCGGCCCCGCCTGGTCTCGGCCACGCACGTGCCCACCAACTCCGGGCTCGTGGCCCCGGTGGCCGCGATCGGCCGCCACTGCCGCGAACTCGACCTACTGTACCTTGTGGACGCGTGCCAGTCGGTGGGCCAGTTCACGATCGACGTCGAGGCCATCGGCTGCGACTTCCTCACCGCGACCTGCCGCAAGTTCCTGCGCGGCCCAAGGGGTTCGGGGTTCCTCTACGTGTCCGACCGCGTGCTCCGCGAGGACTACGAGCCGCTGTTCATCGACATGCACGGCGCGCGCTGGACCGCGCCCGAGGAGTACACGCCCGTGGCCACGGCCGCCCGCTTCGAGGAGTGGGAGTTCCCTTACGCCACAGTGCTGGGCAGCGCCGCCGCCGTGCGCTACGCCCGGGACGTGGGGATCGAGGCCGTCGAGCAGCGCACCCCCGCGCTCGCGGCCCGGCTGCGGGACCGGCTCGCCCCGATCGAGGGCGTGCGGGTGCTCGACAAGGGGCCGTTGCTGGCCGCGCTGGTCACGTTCACGATCGAAGGCTGGGAGCCGCAGCCGTTCAAGGCCGCGGTCGATGAGCGGGACATCAACTCCGCGTTGAGCTTCCGCGAGTTCGCGCAGTACGACTTCGGCGACAAGGGCGTCGACTGGTGCCTGCGGCTCTCCCCGCACTACTACAACACCGAGTCCGAAGTGGATCATGTGGCCGCGGCGATCGCCGAGCTCGCGTCCGAGGGCCGCCGATGACCGCCACGGCCACGCCTCCGGCCCCGGCGCAGTACAAAAGCCTGTGGCGCAACGGCGACTTCCTCAAGTTCTGGCTCGGCGAGACGCTCTCGCTCCTGGGTGCGCAGGTCACCAACCTCGCGCTGCCGCTGACCGCGATCCTAGCGTTCAACGCCTCCGACGAGCAGGTCGGCGTCCTGCGCTTCCTGCAACTGGTCCCGTACCTCGGGCTGGCCCTGATCTTCGGGGTGTGGGTCGACCGGGCCCGGCGGCGCCCGATCATGCTGGGCGCCAACTTTACCCGGATGATCCTCATCGCGCTGGTGCCGATCCTGTACTGGGTCGGCGTGCTCGACATGGTCTCGCTCCTGGTGATCGCCTTCGCGATCGGGGTGGTCTCGGTGCTGTTCGACGTCAGCTGGATGTCCTATGTGCCCACTCTGGTGAAGGACCCGAAATACTACGTCGAGGCCGGATCCAAGCTCGGGATGAGCGCTTCGGCCTCCGAGGTGGCCGGGCCCGGGATCGCGGGCGTCCTGGTCGGGGCGCTCACCGCCCCGATCGCCTTGATCGTGGACGCGTTCTCGTACCTGGTGTCGCTGATCTCGCTCATGCTCATCCGCTCCCCAGAGCCCAAACCCGAGCAGACCGCGCGGCGCCACTGGCCGAGCGAGCTGCGGGACGGCCTGAAGTGGGTGCTGGGCAACCCGATCCTGCGCTCGCTGGCGCTGATCGGGTTCTGCTGCAACCTGTCGATGGTCTCGGTGTGGACGATGTTCCTGCTGTACGGCACCCGCGACCTGGAGCTGTCCTCCACCACCCTCGGCGCGATCTTCGCCACCGCTTCCGTGGGCGGCCTCATCGGAGCCGTCATCTCCCGCAAGGTGATCGGGCGCTTCCGTCTCGGCATGGTCTACCTCGTGGCCCAGTCGATGCTGCTCGTCGGGCCCACGCTCATCGTGGTCGCGGGCGGGCCGCAGCCGGTGATGATCGGGATGTTCGTCCTCTCGTTCTTCACCACCTACCTGGGGCTCGGCGTGGCGGGCGTGGTCATCGTGAGCCTGCGCCAGGCCAGCACCCCGCAGGCACTCATGGGCCGGATGACCGCCGTGTTCCGCACGCTCCTGTTCGGCGGCGGCGCGCTCGGCGGCCTGTTCGCGGGCCTGCTGTCGGGCCGGATCGGGGCACACGGCGCGCTCACGGTCGCGGCCGTGGCCTCCGCCGCGGTGATCATCGCGCTCGTGCTCTCCCCAGTGATCCGGTTGCGCGAGTTGCCCACGCCGCCACCGAATCCGACGTAGCGCGGTTCAGCGCGCGAATTCCCGGATCGCCTCGGCGAGTGCCTTGGGCTGGTCGAGCGGGATGAGGGTCCCGCACTCGTCGAGCTCGACCAGCTCGGCGCCGGGGATGAGCTCGGCGAGCCTGCGGCCGTGCTCGGGCGGCATCATGCGGTCCTGACGCCCCCAGACGATCAGGGCCCGGCCGGTGTACCCGCGGAGCGCCTCGGCGGCTTCGAGCATCGCGTCCCGGCGCGTGTTCCGCAGGTATTTGACGAGGTCGGCCCGGACGGCACGGTCGCCGCGCAGCGGCGCGAGCCACGCGTCGGTGAGTTCGTGCGGCACCTCCTTGGCGGTCATGACCGCGAAGCCGGTGCCGGGGACGCGGCGCAGCGGCCGCGGGGTGAGCGCCAGACTGAGCGCGTAGATCCCGCCGGGGACCTTCGCGGCGGCCGTCATCAGGGTCCCGCCGGATTTCGGCGGGTAGTTGTCGAAGGCCTCGCAACCGGCGATCACCATGCGGCGCACCCGTTCGGGCCGCTCGGCGGCGAGCTGCTGGAGGCGCCCGGAGTCGTTCTCGACGAAGACGGCGTCCTCAGGGAGCTCCAGGGCGTCGGCGAACTCGCCGATGAGCAGCGCCGCGGTCCGCGGGCTGAAGTCCGCGTCAGGACGCAGCGGCAGCCGGTGCGATCCGAAAGGGAGGGTCGGGACGATGACGCGGTGGTCGGCGGCGAGATCGGCGGCCACCGCGCGCCACACGTCGCCGTTCTGCAACAGGCCGTGGATGAGGAGTACGGCCTGACCGGTGCCGTTGTCCTCGTAGGCGATCGGTCCGAGGGAGAGTTCTGCGGTCGGCATAGGACACCCTTTCGCTCACGGGCAAGTGTAGGTCGCCGCCTGCGATTGCGGGGGTCATAGGATCGACTCGGGCGCCCGCACGGGCCCGATCCGGTCTCCCCCGACTGTCGTCATTCGAGAGGACCCCACCCCCACATGAACAGTGACCGCACCACACTTGCATTTAAAGTTGTAAATGTCGGTATGACGCCGACGCTGCGTTCGCGCAAGGACCCCGACCGGGCCTGGGCCAAGGCCGTCCAGCGCGCCGAGAAGACCGCCGGGAGCCGGGTCGACGAGGGTGACGCGCAGTGGATCGAGGACTTCCGGTTCCTCACCGGCTGCGTGGCCGAAATCCCGAACCTCTCGCCGATCGGGTGGTTCACCACGCTCATGGACGCCCAAGCGCGCCTGGTGAACCGGCTGCGCATCCGCGACCTGCATCGGGCCCACCCCGAGATCGCGAAGGAGCCGATCGAGCGGCCGGTGTTCGTGGTCGGCCTGCCGCGCACCGCCACCACGCTGGCCCACCAGGTGCTCGCGCGGTCCAAGGAGTGTCGCGGCCCGCGCCTGTGGGAGATGGTACGCACCGACCTGCAACGCGACGCGTCCGAAGAGGACAAACTCGCCAAGGCCGTGTCCAAGCAGTTCTCGGCCACACGGTTCGCGCCCGACTTCGACCACATCCACCCCGTGGACGCCCGCAAGCCCGAAGAGAGCATGTTCCTCTTGCCGCACGGGCTCTACCACCTGCTGTTCCACGCGCCGATGCCCGAGTACCGGAAGTGGTTCGCCGAACGCGACACCACTGTGGACTACGAGTATTTGAAGTCGGCGCTCCAGGTGCTCCAGTACGGCCGCCCGCGCACCGAAGACGGCGCGGTCCACCGCTGGGTCCTGAAGTACCCCATGGACTTGGGGCAGATGCCCGCGATCCGGCAGGTCTTCCCGGACGCGACCTTCGTGTGGACCCATCGCAGCCCCGTCACCGTCATGGGCTCGCTGTGCAGCCTCGCCGACCTCGCGCAGAGCCTCTTCGTATCCAAAGTGGATCGCATCGAGCTCGGCAAATACGCGATGGAACTCATGTCCGAGATCGTGGAGTCGGGCCGGGCCTACCGCCAGAAGCACCCCGAGGCCGTGGTCGACGTGCCCTACCACCGCCTCGCGGACGACCCGTACAAGTTCGTGCCCGACCTGTACCGCCAGCTCGGCCTGTCCTGGTCGCTCAAGGACGAGGGCCACCTCGGGCAGGCGCTCGAACGGCCGCTGAGGGACCGCAAGCACGAGTACACCCTCGGGGCCTACGGCCTCGACGACGACATGGTGCACCGCGCGTTCGCCGACTACGAGGCCATGGTCAGTGCCCAGAACTTCTACTCCCGGCGGGTGCGCTGAGGTGACCGCTCGGCGGTGAACGCGGCGGCGGTGAAGGCCTCCACCGCGTTCACCACGGCCTCGAAGCGCGGCGAATGGAACAGGTCGAACCCGTGCTGGCCGCCAGGGAGCTCGGCGTGGACGACCGGCTGTCGTGAGACCGCGCGAAGTCGGTCGGCGAATCGCCGCGCGTCCGCCGGGTCGGCCACGGTGTCGCCAGCGCCGTGCACGATCAGGAACGGCGGCGCGTCCGGCCGGGCCAGGTCGGCCGGATCGGTCTCGGGGCGGTGGAAGTAGTGGCCCCAGTAGCCGCCGAGGCCCACGACTGCGGACACGGACGTGTCGACGTGCTCGAACCCGGGCTGGTACTCGGGCTGGTCCGGGTTGAGCGCGGCCATGGTCGACATGTGCGACCCGGCCGAGGAGCCGGACAGCACGATCCGCTCGGGGTCGGCCCCGAAGTCGGCGCCGTGGGTCCGCACCCAGGCGACCACGCGCTTGACGTCGATGATGTGGTCCTCAAGGGAAGCGTCGGGGCGGAAGCGGTAGTTCGCGCTGACGCACACCCAGCCCCGCGCGGCGAGCCGGTGGAGCAGCGGCCGGGCCTGGGTGTTCTTGCGTCCCATCGTGTAGAAGCCGCCGTGGAAGTGGATGAGCACCGGCGCGTTCTGTGGGGCGGAGCGGTGGCGGTAGACGTCGAGCAGGTTGCGCTTCCCGGCCGGGCCGTAGGAGAGGTTCGCGATCCGCTCGACCTCGCGGGGCCGGACGGCGAACGGCATCGACAAGATCCGCCACAGCGGCAGCCGCGTCGACATCAGCGTCGGCCCCATCGCGTCTTGGAGCACCCGCGGGGCGCGCAGACCGCGCCACAACGTCAAGACCGCGCACGAGCCCGCGACCAGGGCCGCGACGATCGTCACCGGGGAGGTCAGGTCGCCTTGGACGTAGGCGAGCGCGGTGCTCGCGGCGAAGACCGCGACGGCGAGGAACGGCAGCTCCAGGACCGCGATCGTGGCCAGGAAGACCGCCGTCCCCGGGCCCATCGGCAGGCGCGGCAACCGGACCGCCGCGACGACGAAGAGCAGCAGCCCCACCAGGTACCCGTACGGAACGCTCATCGCCGCACCAGCTTCGGGATCACCGCGGCTGCGACCGGAGTTCTGTGAATGTTCATGCCGCCCAGTCTGGTCCGCGCGAAGGCCCCGCACATCGGCCGCGAAGCCGCGGCCTGACCTGCCTTGGAAGGGCCCGTCTCCTACTTTCGTAGGTGACCGGCGGCAACCACTCGTGGCTAGCATGGCCCGGTGACCGAGCCTCGTTCTCCCCGCCGCGCCGAGATCGCCGGGATGGCCGCGGGCGCGGGCCTGCTGACCGGCCTGTCCCTCGCGGCGCGCCCGGAGCTCGGGCCCCTCGACTACGCGGTCGCCGTACTCGCCCTGGCCGCCGCGATGGGGCAGCTGTGGCGACCGGTGAGCGGCGCGCTCGCCGCCGCCGTCCTGGCCGTGCTCTCCCCGGTCGCCACCCCGGCCGCGACGATCGGCGCGCTCCAAACCGCGTGGCGGCGCAGGTTCACCGCGGCCCTCACGGTGGCCGCCGTCGGGATCGGCGTCCATCTCCTGCAATGGATCTGGTACCCCAATCCCTCGCTGACGTTCGGGTGGTGGGCGCTCCTGGTCTCGGTGGCCTACGGCGGGCTCGTCGGGTGGGGCGCCCTCGCCCGCTCGCGTCAGCTCCTCCTCATCTCCCTGCGCGAACGCGCCCGCCGCGCCGAGGCCGAGCAGGGCCGCCGCGTCGCCGAGGCCCGCGCGGCCGAGCGGCGCGGCCTGGCCCGCGAGATGCACGACGTGCTCGCGAACCGCCTTTCACTGGTCGCCACGCACGCGGGCGCGCTCGAATTCCGGCCCGACGCGCCGCCTGAGAAGGTCGCGCTCGCCGCCGGGGTGGTGCGCGACGGCGTCCACCGGGCCCTCGAAGAACTCCGCGAGGTCATCACCCTGCTCCGCGAGGACGACGAGGCCGCGACCGCCGGGCCCCCGCCGAGCCGGGACGACCTGCACGCGCTTCTGGCCGACACCCGCGCCACCGGCCGAGAAGTGCTGCTGTGCGGCGACTTCCCCGAATCGCCGCTGCCGCCCTCGTTGGGCCGCAACGCTTACCGGGTACTCCAAGAAGGCCTCACCAACGCCCGCAAGCACGCCGCGGGCCCCGTCGAGGTCACCGTGACCGGCGAGCCCGGCGCGGACCTCGTGATCGAACTGTCCAACGCGCTGCCCGAGCCCGGCACGGCCGGGACGATCCCCGGCGCGGGCCTGGGCCTGGTCGGTCTCACCGAACGGGTGCGCCTCGCTGGCGGCGAGCTCGACCACGAGCGCGCGGAGGGCCGATTCCGGCTGCGGGCCCGGCTACCATGGCCTCTGTGATCCGCGTGCTCCTGGTCGACGACGACGCCCTCGTGCGCGCCGGTCTGTCCATGATGCTCGACGGCGTGGGCGACATCGTCGTGGTCGGCGAGGCCGGGGACGGCCGCGAAGCGCTCACCGCCGCCGACGCCCACCATCCCGACGTGGTCCTCATGGACCTTCAGATGCCCAATGTGGACGGCATCGCCGCGACCCGGCGGCTGCGCTCGCGACCCAATGCGCCCGAAGTGATCGTGCTGACCACGTTCGACACCGACGAGCACGTCCTCGACGCCCTCCGCGCCGGAGCGAGCGGGTTCCTGCTCAAGGACACCCCGCCCGCGCGCATCGCCGACGCCGTCACCCGCGTCGCCGCCGGAGACCCCGTACTCTCACCCGAGATCACCCGAAAGCTCATGATGCGCAGCGTGACCCAGACCGGCGCGTACGAACGCGCCCGCACCGCACTCGCCGCGCTGACCCCGCGCGAGCACGACGTGGCCGTGGCGATCGGCAACGGCCGCAGCAACGCCGAGATCGCGACCGAACTGGCCATGAGCGTCACCACCGTCAAGTCACACGTCTCGAGCATCCTCACCAAGCTCGGCTGCGACAACCGCACCCAGATCGCCCTGCTCACCCACGACGCCGACCTCGTCTGACCGGGCCCGAGCCGCGCGGCCGCCCGGACGTAGGCTGGCGCGGTGAACCACACCGCCCCACCGCCCCCGGCCGTCCGCCTCGACGGCGTGACCCGCGTGTACGGCGCGCACGGCACCGCCGTGCGGGCCCTCGACGGCGTCGACCTCGCGTTCCCCGCCGGTTCATGGACCGCCGTGATGGGCCCCTCCGGCTCGGGCAAGTCCACGCTGCTGCACTGCGCGGCGGGCCTCGAACGGGTCACCTCGGGCCAGGTCTGGATCGGCGAGGAGGAGATCACCGACGCCTCCGACGACCACCTGACCCGGTTGCGCCGCACCGAGGTCGGGTTCGCGTTCCAGGCCTTCAACCTCATCGGCGCGCTCACCGCCGAGCAGAACGTGGCCCTGCCGCTGCGCCTGGCCGGGCGCAAGCCCGACCGCCGCGAGGTCCACCGCGTGCTCGACGCCGTGGGCCTGGCCGAGCGGCGCAGGCACCGCCCCAGAGAGCTCTCGGGCGGCCAGCAGCAGCGCGTGGCCATCGCCCGCGCGATGGTCACCCGGCCCGCGGTGCTCTTCGCCGACGAGCCGACCGGCGCGCTCGACACCAAGGCCGCCAAGGACGTGCTCGCGCTGATGCGATCCATGGTGGACGACCACGGCCAGAGCACCGTCATGGTCACCCACGACCCCGCCGCCGCGGCCAGCGCCGACCGGGTGGTCTTCCTCAAGGACGGCCGCGTGATCGACACGCTCGACGGTCCGTCCACAGCGGATGTGGCTGATCGCCTCGCGCGGCTGGAGGCCTGAGGTGCTGCTCCTGGCATGGCACACGTTCCGCGACCGCTGGCAGGTCTTCGCCGGTGCGGTGCTCACCGTGTGCCTCGGGGTGGCCTTGGTGCAGTCCTCGCTGCTGGCGCTCGTGGCCGCCGCGACCGCGCCGATCCCGCCCGGGCTGAGCGAGGAGGCGGCACTGGCGTTGAGCTGGGCCTACGACGGGGCGATGACGCTGTTGTCGCTGGTGCTCGGCCTGGCCTCGTTCGTGGCCGTGTTCATCGTGAGCTCGACGTTCGGGTTCGCGGTGGCGCAGCGCCGCGGTGAACTCGCGCTGCTGCGCATGACCGGCGCGGGACGCGGGCAGGTCCGCAGGCTCCTGGTGGGCGAGGCGATCCTGTTGGGCTTCATCGGGTCCGTGCTCGGCATCGCGGTGGGTCTGCCGGTGCTGCGTCTCCAGGTCTGGCTGCTCGACCGCTTCGAGCTGGCCCCGCCCGGCTTCGACGTGCCTTGGCGGCCTTGGATTCTGGTGGTCTCGATCGGGTCCGGGGTGCTCATCGCGGTGCTCGGGGTGCTGGCCGCGTCGTGGCGGGCCTCGCGGGTGCGTCCGCTTGAGGCCCTTCGGGACAGCGGCAGCGCGTCACGGGTCATGACCGCCTCGCGCTGGACGATCGGCCTGGTGTTCCTATGCGGCGCAGCGGTGCTGTTCGCTCTGTTCCCGGCCGGGTCGGCGCCGCAGCCGGTGTGGTTCGTGCAGATCACGCCGTTCCTGGTCTCGGTGCCGCTGATCATCGGTTTCAGTGCTCTGGCCCCGCTGCTCGTGCCGCTCGTGGGCGGACTGTTCGGGCTGGTCATGCGCGGCCGGTTGGGCGAGTTCACGGTGGCGAACCTGCGTTCGGACGCCCGCCGCAGCGCTTCGACCGCCGCGCCGATCATGGTGCTGGTGGCGTTCACGGCCAGCATCGGCGGCACGCTCGTCACGATGAACGAAGCGGCGAGGCAGGAGCAGTCGGCGGCAGTGGACGGGGATCTCGTCGTCACCACGGCCGACCGCGACCCTGGTGTGTCGCAAGTGGATGGCGTCACGGCGGTCTCGGCGGAGGCCGAGATCATGTTCGAACTGCGCTTCACCGTGTACGAAGACACGTGGTACGAGCCTCGGTTCGGCCTCGTGGTCGACCCCGAGGCCTACGCGCAGACCCATGCCGTGGAGGTCGTCGAAGGCGACCTCGCCGACCTGACCGGGCCCGCGGTCGCCGTGAGCCCCAGCGAGGGAACCGAACGCGAATGGCGCGTGGGCGACGTGCTGCCCGCGCGGCTGGACGGCGAGGACGTCGAGGTCCGGATCGCGGCCGTGCTCGCGCCGACCGTGGCGGGCCCGAACTTCCTGCTCTCGCCCGACCTGGCCCCACCCGAGGCCGGGCCGTGGCAGCACGTGGTCCAACTCGACTCGGGCGCGGACGCCGACGTGGCCGCCTGGCGGCTCAGCGAGTTCGGCGAGGTCGCCACCGTCGAGGCCTGGGTCGACCGGGCCGCCGCCGAAAAGGAGCGCCTCACCCGCGACCTCATGATCGTGCTGCTGGGCCTGACGATGCTCTACACGGTGATCGCGATCGTGAACGCCGTGGTCATCGCCGCGTCCGGCCGCCGCCGCGAGTTCGCCGCGGCCCGCGTCACCGGCCTCACCCGCGGCCAGGTGGTGCGATCGGCCGTGGCGGAGTCCCAAGCGGTGGTGCTGATCGGGCTGCTCCTCGGCGGTCTCGCCGCGTCGGCGTCGGTGCTGGGCGTCTCGATCGCGATCCGGAACCTCATCGGCCTCAACGTGATCGAGGTGCCGTGGCCGCTGTTGATCGCCCTCGCGGCCGGCACCGCGGTCGTGGTCGCGGTGACGAGCGCGGTGACGGCGTGGTCGGCGACGCGCACGCCGCCGATCCGTCTCGTCGGCGCCCGCGAGTGATCAGCGTTCGCGGGCGCGGCCCAGGAGGACCGTGAACCAGCCGGCGAGGACCAGGGCCGCAGCTGTCCACAAGAGAATAGGGCCGCTCGCGGCTTCGAAGACGACTCCGCCGACGAGCGCGCCGAGGGCGATGCTCGCGTTGAAGACCCCGGACCACATGGCCGAGCTCTGCTCGACGTGGGTCGGGTCGGCCGCGCGGATCCATGCTCCGGTGGACGCGGTGATCGACCCGTACACCAAGCCCCACAAGGCGACCGTGATCAGTGCGGTGATCGCGTCGGCGACCGCGAACGGCAGCAGCGCTGCCGCGATCACGATGCCGCCCACGGCGATGAGCAGGGCCCGGCGCGGTTCCCTCGCCGCATAAGCGCCGATGATGAAGTTGCCGACCACGCCCGCGCCGCCGAAGGCCACGAGCGCGGCCACGATGAACCCGGGCGTCATGTCGCCGGACTCCAGGACCGGGCGCACGTACGTGTAGCCCGCGAAGTGTCCGATCACCACGAGCGCGGTGATGAGCAGCCCGGTCGCGACGCCGCGGTGCCGCCACGGGGAGAACAGGCCGCGCAGGCTCGCGCGCTCGGCGGCGGGCAGGCGCGGGAGGCGGGTCAGGACCAGGACCGCCGCGGCGGCGCTGAGGGCCGCGAGGCCGATGAAGGCCGCGCGCCAGTCCAGCAGGCCCGCGGCGAAGGTGCCGAGCGGGACGCCCGCGACCATCGCGATCGAGACGCCGGAGAACACGATCGTCATCGCGCGGCCCACGTGCCGCTCGGGCGCCAGGCGCGGGCCGATCCCGGCCGCGAGGGACCACACCACGCCCATCGCGACGCCGATGAGCACGCGGCCGAGCGCGAAAAGGGCGAAACCGGTGGCGACCGCGCTGAGAGCGTTGCCGACCGCGAGGACGCCGAGGAACGCCGCGATCACGGTCCGGCGGTCGGATCGCCCGATGAGCGTGGGCGTGAGCGGGGCGAGGACGGCGGCCACGATGCCGGTGATGGTCAGCGAGGTCCCGGCCAGGCCCGGGGCCACGCCGAGGTCGGCCGCGATCGGGGTGAGCAGGCCGACGGGCATCATCTCGGCGGTGACCACGCTGAAGGTGCTCAGGGCCACCGCCAGGACCGGGATCCAGGGGAACGGTGGCGCGTCCGGGCGGATCGCGGTGCTGGTGGAAGTCATGGGTTCGGGTCGTCCGTTCATCGAGGGCGGAATTCGCATACGCCGTGTATGCGAATGACCGTAACTCGCATACGCGACGTATGCCAATTGACATGCGTCACGTATGTGAATGAAACCGCAGGTCACCGACTGCACTACGATGGACACATGCCCAAGACCGAGCGCCGCACCCGCGCCGAGATGCTCGACCGCACCCGCGAGCGGCTCATCGCCGCCGGGCGCGAGCACTTCGGCGACCGCGGATACGCCGCCACGTCGATGGACGACCTCACCGCCTCGGTCGGGCTCACCCGCGGCGCGCTCTACCACCACTTCGGCGGCAAGAGCGGGCTGCTCGAAGCCGTGGTGCGGACCCTCGACGACGAGCTGTGCGTGCAGCTGCGCGCGATCCTGCGCGCCAACGAGGACCCGCTGGCGGCGCTGGCCGAACGCGCGCGGGCGTACATCGAGCTGACGCAGACCGCGCGGTTCCAGCGGATCATGTTCACCGACGCGCCCTCGGTGCTGCCCGACGCGATCGAGGAGACCTCGGCCGCGTGCATCGCGACGCTCACCGAAGTGGTCGAACAGGCCCGGGCGCGGGGCATCGTGGCCGCGGACGTGTCGCCGATCGCGCTGGCCACCATGATCAACGGGGCGATGGCCGACGCCTCGCGCTGGGTCGCGGCCGCCCCCGAGGCCGAGCACCGGGCACGCCTTGAGGAGGCGACCCGATCGGCGGCGGCGCTGGTCGAGGGGCTGCGCATCTGACGCCGGGCGCACTGGGCGGTTCAGTATGGTGGCGGTGTGGCCAATGAAACGATGCGCACCAATTGGGCCGGCGGCGCCGCCGGATGGGTCAAGAACGAGCGGATCTTCGACGCGGTGTTCGCGCCGGTGACGGAGAGGATCCTCGCCGCGGCCGAACTCGGTGCGGGGCAACGGGTCCTGGACGTCGGGTGCGGGACCGGCACGCTGCTCAAGGCGAGCGTGGACGCCGGGGCCGAGGTCTGCGGCGTGGACATCGCCGAGGGGATGGCCGAGGCCGCGCGCCGCAGGGTCCCTGAGTCCACTGTGTTCGTCGGCGACGCGCAGACCGTCGATCTGCTCGAAGTGCTGCCGGGCAGGCCCTTCGACCGGGTGGTCTCGCGCTTCGGGGTGATGTTCTTCGACGACTCGGTGGCGGCGTTCGCGAACCTTCGGCGAGCCGCCGCTGCGGGCGCGAAACTCGCGTTCGCCTGCTGGCGAACCGAGGAGGAGAACCCGATGTTCACGGTCGGGAACAGCCTCCTCTACGACCGCCTCGACCCCAAGCCCGCCGAGCCGGGCCCGGGCGAGCCCGGCCCTTCCGCGCTCGCCGATCCTGAAAGGACCGCCAGGATCTTGAGTGACGCGGGGTGGTCCTCGGTCGCGGTCGAGCCGCTGGACTTCGTGTGCGACTACGGGATCGACGGCAGCGACGGAGTCGAGGAGCGGCTCGCGGGCGTGCTCAACACCGGCGTGGGACGCCTCGCGCGCGAGCAGTTGGTCGAGCGCGTGGGCGAGGACGGCTGGAACGCGGCGGTCGAGGAGGTGCGCGAGGCCTTGCGCGCGCGCCGGGTCGACGGCGTGTTCCGCGTGCCGGGCGCGGTGTGGATCGTGACCGCCCGAAACGAGTAGGCGAACGAACCACCGCCCGCCGGGCGGGCGCAGGCGGCCTCCCTAACCCGCCGCGACTTCGCACGCCGACGCCCGCCCACCGCATCGGCTGCGCCACAACCACAAAGCCCCCGGAGTGAACTGAATGAGCCCCGCCAACGCCGAAGCAGGCGACCGCCCCGAAGCGCCGCACGCGAAGCGACCGGAAGTGCCCGGCCAGAGCGGTGTCGCGGACGCCGCCGAGGTCGAGGCGACCGCGAGCGCGGACGGTTCGGGTGAGGCAACGGCGGCGTCGGCGGGCGAAGCGCCGCAGGCGGAGCGGCCGGGAGTCTCTGGCTCGCGCGGTGTCGCGGATGCTGCTGAGGTCGGTGCGGTCGCGTCGCCCGCGATTGCGGGCGACGCAGAGAAGAACCCGGAGCGTGAGGCGCCGCACGCGAAGCGACCGGAAGTGCCCGGCCATCGCGGCGCCGCGGATGCCGACGAGGTCTCCTCGCTCGCGAGCGAGGACGACGCAAAGTCGGGCTCGGAAGGTGCAGCGCCGCAGGCGAAGCCGCCGGGAGTTTCCGGCCAGCGCAGCGCTTCCAATGCCTCCCGCACCCCCTCTCGCCGTGCCGTCCTGCTCGCCGCTGCCGCTCTCATCGGTGCGACGCTGTTCTGGGCCGGGAACTACCTCGTCGGCGCCAGCGCTGTCGCGACCATCGAACCCCTCAGCCTCGTCCTGCTGCGCTGGGGGATCGCGCTCGTGCCGCTCCTTGTCATCGCTCAGATCGTCGAGCGGCCCGACTGGCGTGCCGTCTTGCGGGCGTGGCCGTGGCTGCTCGTGCTCAGCGAGTTCGGAATGCTCGGGTACAACCTCTTCCTCTATGCGGCCCTTGAGCACACGACCGCGCTCAGCGCCTCGCTCGTCAACGCCTTCAACCCCGCGCTCATCACCCTCGCCGCCGCCGTGTTCCTGCGCGAGCGCCTCACCCCGCTCGCCATCGGCGGCGTGGTCATCGCGCTCGTCGGCGTCCTCGTGGTGCTCGGCGACGGCGACCCTGCCACGCTCCTGCGCGGCGGGTTCGGACTCGGCGAGACCCTCATGCTCGGGGCGATCGCCGCGTGGACCGCGTACACCGTGATCGGGCGCCGCGGCCCGCGGCTGCCGCCGGTCACTTCGACTGCCGTGCAAGCGTTCATCGCCGTCGTCGCGCTGGCCCCGATCAGCCTCGCGACCGGCGGCCCCACCCTACCCGCGAGCGGCGGCGCGCTCTGGTCGCTGCTGTTCATCGCCGTGTTCCCGTCGGTGCTCTCCTACCTGCTGTGGAACCACGCCCTGACGGCCATCCCGCCCGGCCGCGCGGGCGTGTTCCTCAACCTCATCACCGTCTTCACCGCCGCGTTCACGATCCTCGCGGGCGACCCGTACACGGCGTCGCAGATCATCGGCGGCACGGTCGTCATCGGCGGCGTGGTCCTCGCCAACGCACGCGCGTTCCGCAAGGCCCCTAAGGGTTCTGGATGATCCGCTCGGTCAGTTCGGTGATGAGCGCGTTCGCCCGCGCCTCGTCGAACAGGTCGGGCAGGGTCAAGCGCTCCACGATGAGGCCGTTGAGCGCCAAGTAGAGCAGGACCACCGAGTCGGCGTCGCCGGGCAGGCCCGAGGCGAGGTGGAAGTCGATGTTCTCCTGGAGGTTCGCGCGGACCTGCTCGGTGATCGCGGCCCGCAGCTCGGGGCGGCGCGCCGATTCGAGGCGGAGTTCGAGCATCGCGAGCTGGCCGGAGGGGAACGCCGTGAGGCGCTCGACCATCTCGTGGAGGAGGCGGTCGACGCTGGCCCGGGTGCGGGGGAGCGCCATCGAAGCGTCGATCACCGTCGAGTCGGGGTCGAGGCGCTCGAAGACCCGGCCGTTGACCTGCATCAGCAGATCGTCGCGGTTCGCGAAGTAGTTCGACGCGGTGCCCACCGGCACCCCGGCCTCCTTGTCGACCGCCCGGAACGTGAGCCCGCGGGCCCCCTGGCCTGCGAGGACTTCGATCGCGGCGTCGATGAGCGCGGCTCGCCGCTCGGGGTTCTGGCGCATTGCGGCCTCCTCGGTTGACACCACTCCGGGTGTAGTGGTAAGTTCAAACCACTTCATTCATAGTACTTCAAACGGAGTGTATATGCGCACGCAGTCCCGCACCCTGACCTACTACATCGGCGTCTCGATCGACGGCTACATCGCCGGACCCGGCGACGAGTTCGACTTCTTCGCGATCGAACCCGACCTCACCGCCGCCATGAACGAGATCCGGCCCGAGACCGTTCCGACCCGGTTCCGCGAGATGATCGGCACCGCCGGCGTGCCGAACCGCAGTTACGACACCGTCCTTATGGGACGGAAGACCTACGAGATGGGCGTCCCCGACGGTGACTACAGCCCCTACCAGTCCCTGGACCAGTACGTGATCTCCTCCAAGCCCGCCCCCGAGCAGGCCGAGGGAGTGACCTTCACCGACGCCGACCCGATCGCGCTCGTGCGCGAACTCAAAGCCCAACCGGGCCTGGGGATCTGGCTGTGCGGCGGCGGTCGCCTCGCCGGAGCGCTCGCGCCCGAGATCGACGAGATCGTGATCAAGCGCCACCCGGTGATCGTGGGCAAGGGCGTCCCGATGTTCGACGGGGCCTTCGATCCGACGCCGTACGCGCTGGTCGAGAACCTGACGTTCGACTCCGGCGAGTCGGTCCAGACCTACCGGAAGTCATGACGCGCAAGCGAACGGCCGCGGCACTCCATAAAGGAGCACCGCGGCCGTTCGGCGTTCTCAGACCGGGAAGCGCCGAGGCTCCGGACCGGGCTTGGCCGGACCCGGACGCCACAGACGCAGCCACTGGGCCGCCAGGAGCGAGACGTACAGCGGGTTGAGCAGCACATAGCGCCGCCACAGCCGCTTGGGTTCGAGCCCGAGCCGCCACAGCCATTCGAGCCCGGCGCGCTGCATCCACGGCGGCGGAATCCGCAGGTTCCCCGCGTGATAGTCGAAAGCCGCGCCCACCGCGAGCTGCGGCATGTCCAGATGCGGGCGCATCTGATACACGAACTGCTCCTGCCTCGGGCAGCCCAGGCCCACGAACAGGACCCGCGCACCAGAGGCCTTGACGCGCTCGGCGATCAAGTGAGCGTCGTCGTCCTCGCTGAGGCGGAACTGCGAGGCCTCGGCCCCGGCGATCCGCAGCTCGGGGATCTGCTCGGCGAGCTGCTTCTGAAGGGCCTCAAGGGTTTCGGCGGTGCTGCCGTAGAAGTACACCGGCAGCCCTTCGGCCGCCATGCGCTCCAAGACCTTGATGGTGAGCAGCGGGCCGTACACCCGGTCGCTCAAACCGGCCTTGTGCAGCAGGTTCAGCGCCCACCGCACCGGTTGCCCATCGGGCGCGACCAGGTCGAAATCGTTGAGCTCGGCGCGCAGCCACTCCTGGCGGTGGCTCTCGATCACGCCGTGCACGGCGAGCGCGGTGACCGCCATCGGCCTCCCGTCCCGGGCCGCGGCGGCGATCTCGTCCACCGCGGCGGCGTAGGTCGTCGCGTCGACCTGCGTGCCGAGGACGGAGCGCTTGTCGGAGGCGGCCACTAGCTGGTCTTCCAGCGGTCGCGGTTCTCCTCGAAGATCTCGCGCATGATGAGGTTGACATCGTACTTCTGGGACCACTCGGGGTAGTCCTCCTGGAACTTCGCGTTCGAGCCGATCCACCAGATGTGGTCGCCCACGCGGTTCTGTTCGACGTATTCGCGTTCGACCGGGCGGCCCACGAGCTCCCCGGCGATGTCGAGCGCTTCGAGCACCGAGCAGTTCGAGTGGCGCCCGCCGCCGAGGTTGTACACCGCGCCGACGCGCGGGTTGCGGTAGAACCGCTCGAACGCGGCGACCACGTCGGAGGAGTGGATCGCGTCGCGGACCTGCTTGCCCTTGTAGCCGAACACGCGGTAGGCGCGGCCCTCCATCGCCACGCGCATCACGTACGCGAGGAAGCCGTGCAGCTCGGCCGCGGAGTGCCCGGGGCCGGTGAGGGTCCCGCCGCGGAAGACCACGGTGTGCATGCCGAAGTAGCGGCCGTACTCCTGGACCATGACGTCGGCCGCGACCTTGGAGGCCCCGAAGATCGAGTGCAGCGAGGCGTCGATCGACATGTCCTCGCGGATGCCGTCCCGGTAGATGTGGGAGGGGTCGATCTCCCAGCGCGACTCCAGCTCGACCAGCGGCAGCGAGTTGGGGGTGTCGCCGTAGACCTTGTTGGTGGAGCAGTGGATGAACGCGGCCTCGGGGGAGTGGTGGCGGGTGCATTCGAGCACGTTGAGGGTGCCGCCGGCGTTGATGTCGAAGTCGGTGAAGGGCTCGGCCGCGGCCCAGTCGTGGCTGGGCTGGGCGGCGGTGTGGACGACCAGTTCGATGTCGCCCGCGTAGCGCTTGAAGATCGCGTCCAGGCCCTCGCGGTCGCGGATGTCGGCGTCCACGTGCACGTAGTGCTCGCCCAGGTCGCGGCGGAGGGCGTCGACGCTCCAGCCGGTGGAGCCGTCGGGACCGAAGAAGTAGCTGCGCATGTCGTTGTCGATGCCGACGACGGTCATGCCGAGGGAGGCGAAGTGGCGTGCCGACTGCGACCCGATGAGCCCCCCGGCGCCGGTGACGATCGCGATACTCATGAGAAAGACCTTTCCTGTGCCTCGGTACTCGGGCGCGGCACCGCTCTCAACGGGCCAAACGCTAACATGCCACGCTCACGTTCGGCGCTGGCCATCGGTGGGCTGGGCTGGGATCTCGGGCTCTTCGGGGCCGCTCACGGTGAGTGCGCGCTGGCGCTCGGCGGTCTTGGTGGTGGCCCACAGCCAGATGAGCCCGAGGGTGGGCAGCACGGCCGCGGAGATGAGCGCCGGGACCAGGTGCAGCGTGGGGGTGATCATGACGCCCACGATGAGCAGCGTCGAGATGAGGATCGTGCGCCTGGTCGCGGGGTCGAAGACCTTGATCGGGCCGAGCGGGATGGTGTGCCAGGGCACGCGCTTGGCCATGCGGATGATGATCAGGCCGAGGAGGAACCCGGCCGGCTCGTCGGAGAGCCAGTGCTGGCCGAGGAAGACCTGGGAGCAGAACACGATCACCGGCGGGGCCAGGAGCAGCAGCCAGCGGGCCCACGCGGGCAGGACGCCGCCGATGAGCATCACGATGAGGCCGAACAGCAGGATCGAGTTGACCGCGTGCCCGGAGGGGAACGCGGTCGCGTCGGGGATGTTGCCGCCGCCGCCCTCGGCGAAGTAGGTGAACAGCAGCGGGCCTTCGGGCGAGACCTGTTCGAGCTGGAACGGGTGATGCGAGAGGGGGCGGCCGAGGAGGTGCTTCAAGCCCAGGATCGAGGCGAGGGTGATGAACGAGATCACGTACATCAGCAGCGGCCGGATCGAGCGCGACCGCAGCGCGCACCAGATCGCGATGAACAGGGTCACGGTCGCGACCGTCCGGGCCTGGCCGAGTTCGGCGCCGGCCTTGGCGAGGTCGCGCAGCCAGATCGTGTCGTTGGCGTCGACGGCCCACATGCGCACGGTCCAGTCGAGGCGCACCAGCCACGACGGGTACGTCACGAGGTAGGCGAGCGCGAGGAAGCCCACGAACATGGCCAGGTCGGGCCACCAGCTCTTCGGGCGCCGCGCGAACGGCTCCCAGTCGAACCAGCCGATGGGGATGTAGCGTCGCAGCGGGGTGATGATCTGGCTGACCACGGCTCGGTCGGCGACCGTCACACCGCGATCGGTGATGTTGGCGCTCCTGCGTTCGGTCGCAGGCCGGCTCGAATCAGAAGGCATACCTGGATAGTCGCCGGTCAAAGTTAATTTTGATGCCGCCACACCCGAACTGGACCGAATTTGTTATCAGGTCGGTATATATGGTGTGGTTTGCGACGCAACCCGAATGAGCAGCGGTGACGCAGTGTGATCCGCGCGTGTGGGCGGTGTCTCGCCGGCGATCCGCGTCACCTACCTTTGAGGAGCGGGCGCGGTCTGCGCTCCGGACAGGGAAAGCGGGCGTTTCGATGGGTGCGAAGCGGGGCGCGCGATGAGCGCGGCGCAGACGGCGGTGCTGCTGGCGGCGCTGCTCGCGTCGGGTCTGACGGCGGGGCTGTTCGCCGGGTTCTCGTACGCGGTGATGCCGGGGCTGCGGCGCGGTAGCGCGCGCACGCTGGTCGAGGCGATGCAGGGCGTCAACGTGGCGATCATCAATCCGCTGTTCATGAGCCTGTTCATGGGCGGGCTGCTGGTCTCGATCGCCTCGGTGTTCGTGCTGTGGGGCACCGATGCGCGATGGTGGGTGCTCGGCGGCGCGGTGTCCTATCTGGTGATGTTCCTGGTCACGAGCGCGCTGAACGTGCCGCTCAACAACGCGCTCGACGCGGCGGGCGACCCGGACGCGAACGAGGACCTCGACGGGGTGCGCGCGGGCTACGAGGCCCCGTGGACCTTGTGGAACAACGTTCGGGCCGTGGCGAACACGATCTCGTTCGTGTGCTTCGCGTTGGCGCTCTTGGTGTTCGCCGCGGGGTGACCCGATTCGGGCGAAGACCCGGCGGATGTCGGTGGTCGCATTTACGATTCGGGCATGTCACTGAGTTTCAAGGTCTGCGTCGACTGCGCCGATCCGCATCTGCTCGCCGCTTTCTGGGCCGAGGCCATGGGCTACGAGGTCGAGGACCACTCCGCGTTCATCCAGACGCTCCTCGACCAGGGGTTCGCCCCGCGCGAGGCCGTGACCGAGGTCGACGGCCGCCTCGCCTGGAAGACGGCGGCGGCCGTGCGCGACCCCGACGCCCCGTCTGACCCCCGCACCGGCGTCGGCCAGGGCATGCGCCTGCTCTTCCAGCAAGTCCCCGAACCCAAGACGGTCAAGAACCGCCTCCACCTCGACCTCCACTACGGCCCTGACGACTACGAGGCCCAGGCCGCCCGCCTCGAAACCCTCGGCGCCACCCGCCTCGGCGCCTACGACGAGGACGGCGCCAAATGGATCCTCATGGCAGACCCGGAAGGAAACGAATTCTGCGCCCACGCCTGACGGCGCGTCAGCCTCTCAGGAGCGGGAGCAGTTGGGTGCCTTGGCGTTTGATCTCTTCGAGGTAGGGGGTGTCGGAGAGGACGAAGTGGGTGATGCCGAGGGCTTCGTATTTGCGCAGGGACTTGGCCACGTCTTCGGGGGAGCCGACGAGCCAGGTGGTGCCCGCGCCGCCTCCGCCGTAGCGGCCGGGGGCGGTGTAGAGGTTGTCGTCGAGGACGTCGCCCCGCTCGGCGAGGTCGAGGAGGCGCTGCTGGCCCACGGCGGTGCGGCGGTCGAAGTCGCGCCGCGTCCCCTTCTTGGCCTCGGCGAGCGCCTCGACCTTGGCTTCGGCGTCGGCCCAGGCCTGCTCGGTGGTGTCGCGCACGAAAGTCGTGATGCGCAGCCCGAATTCGAGCGGGGCGTGCTCGCGGCCGAGCTTGTCGCTGAGGTTCTTGAGGCGCTCGATGCGCTCGCGGACCCCGTCGAGGGGCTCGCCCCAGAACAGCTGCACGTCGGCCTCGGCCGCGGCCGTGCGCTCGGCGGCCTCTGACGCGCCGCCGAAGTACAGCCGCGGGTGGCGCCGCTCGCCGAGCACGACCGGGCGCGGCGTCACGGTCGAGTCGGTCACGCTGAAGTGCTCGCCCTCGTACGTCACGCGCTCCTCGGTCCAGAGCCTGCGCACGAGCTGCATGAACTCCCTGGTCCGGGCGTAGCGCTGCGCCTGGTCGCCTTCGCTGTCGCCGTACGCGGCGAGGTTGTCCTGGCCCGAGACGATGTTGACCAGGACCCGCCCGCCGGTGAGGTGGTCGAGCGTGGCCGCGGCCGAGGCGAAGTTCGCGGGCCGCCAGTAGCCGGGACGGATCGCTATGAGCGGCTTGAAGGTCGAGGTCTGCGCCGCCAGCGCCGTGGCCACGGTGAACGTGTCGGGCCTGCTCCAGCCGGTGCCGATGAGCGCCCCACCCCAGCCGTGCTCCTCCAGGGCCTTCGCGTGGCCGGTGAGGGTCGCGAGGCTGTTGTGGCCCTCGACGGCGTCGTCGCCGCGGTGGCCGGGCTCGACCTGATTGGGGATGTACCAGAGGTATTCGGCGCTCATGGGAGGGTCTCCTTAGATCGCGAGCAGTATTTTTATAGTTATCCTATAGAAGTAGTGTAGATTATGCGAGGGTCGTTCGCCTCCTCCGCGAGCGCCCGCACCCGCAACCGAAAGGCGACTCCCATGGCACACGGCGCTTTCGAGACCACCTACGCCGCCGCCGCAGACCGGTACGAGCACCACCCCTACCGCCGCGCCGGCCGCTCCGGCCTCGACCTCCCCGCGCTCTCCCTCGGCCTGTGGCAGAAGTTCGGCACCGACTACGCCTACGAAACCCAGCGCGACATCGTCCTCCACGCCTTCGACCTCGGCATCACCCATTTCGACAACGCCGACCGCTACGGGCCCCCGCACCGCGCCGCCCAGCAGTTCTTCGGCCGCGTCCTCGCCAAGGACCTCGCCCCCTACCGCGACGAGATCCTCCTGTCCACCAAGGCCGGCAACCCCATCGGCCCCAGCCCTTACCTCAAGGGCGGCTCCCGCAAGACCCTCCTCACCTCCCTCGAACACAGCCTCCGCGACCTCGGCACCGACCACGTCGACGTCTTCTACCACCACCGCCCCGACCCCACCACCCCCATCGAGGAGACCGTCAGCGCGCTCGCCGGCGCCGTCCAGCAGGGCAAGGCCCTCTACGTCGGCGTCTCCAACTACAGCCCCGAGCAGGCCCACGAGGCCGTCGTGCTCCTGCGTGACGCCGGCGTCCCGCTCCTGGTCCACCAGCCCCGCTACTCGATCTTCGACCGCACCCCCGAACGCAGCGGCCTGCTCGACCTCGCCGCCGCAGACGGCTTCGGCCTCGTCGTCTACTCCCCACTGGCCCAAGGGCTCCTGACCGACAAGTACCTCACCGACATCCCCGACGGGGCCCGCGCCAAGAACAGCGCCTTCCTCAAACCCGACGTGATCGACGACGTCTACCGCGAACGCGCCGCCGCCCTCAACACCCTCGCGAAAGACCGCGGCCAGTCCCTCGCGCAGCTCGCCCTCCAGTGGGTCCTGCGCCGCCCCGAGGTCACCTCGGCGCTCATCGGCGCGAGCTCGACCTGGCAGCTCGACCACAACGCACAGGCCCTCGACTTCCCGCCTTTGAGCGACGACGAACTCAAACTCATCGACGAGCACGGCGTCCACGGCACCGGCCTGGGACAGCGATGACCGACCAACTCGACCGATCCCTCTCCGCCGCAGCGCGATACGGCGATCCTGACGCCTCGCTCGGCGTCGACACCGAGGTGCTGCGCCTCCAGCTCGCGCACCGATCGGTGCGCCGCTTCGGCCCCCGGGACGTCTCCGACGCCGAGCTCGACGCTCTCGTGACGGCCGCCCAGTCGGCCCCGACCTCCTCGAACCTCCAGCCGTGGAGCGTCGTGGCCGTTCGGGACCCGGAGCGCAAGGCCCGCCTCGCGCGCCTCTCGGGCGAGCAGGACTTCGTGGCCGGGGCGCCCCTGTTCCTGGTCTGGGTCGCCGACCTGGGCCGGGCCCGGCGGCTCGCAGTCCGCAGCGGCGCGACCCTGGACGCGGCCGACTACCTGGAGACGACGATGATCGGGTTCATCGACACGGCGCTGGCGGCGCAGAACGCGGTGCTGGCGGCCGCCTCGCTCGGCCTCGGTTCGGTGTTCGTGGGTGCGATCCGCAACCGGCCCTTGGAGGTCGCCGAGGAACTGGAGCTGCCGCCGCACGCGATCGCGCCGTTCGGGCTCGCGGTCGGCCACCCCGATCCGACCGAGCGGGCCGATGTCAAGCCGCGTCTGCCGCGCGAGGCGGTCCTGCACCGCGAGCGCTACGACGCGGCGGGCTCCGACGCGCACCTGGGGGTCTACGACGAGCGCCTGCGGGCCTACAACCAGCGGTTCGGCCTTCCGGGGGACTGGACGGCCCGGATCCTGACTCGTTTGAAGGGCCCGGAGTCGATGGGCGGGCGGCACCTGCTCAGGGAGGTGCTGGAGCGACTCGGGCTGCCGAGTCGCTAAGGGAGGCTGGACGATTCGGTCCGACGTCCGATCACTTGGGACGCAGGAGGGCCCGCGCGCACCGCTCGTGCCGGTCCGTGTCAGGATTCGCAGGCGAGCCCTCTGCGCCCCCTCTGAAAGGACCGGATCACGTGCGACGCGTATCCCGAATGGTCGGCCCCATGAACGCGCTGACGCAGGCGTCGGCGAACCGCCAGCGCGCGAACGTCGACGCGACCTTCGACAAGCTCGTGCGCCAGGCCGAGCAGGCGTCGGGCGGCACGGCCGCCGGGGACGACGCGTTCCTTGAGGAGTACCGCTTCCTGCTGCGGCAGGCCGCGAGCGTGCGGTCCCTGTCGGGCCTGGGGTGGACGGGCATCTCCAGCGACGTCCGCGGGCGCATGACCAACCGGTTCCGCGTCCGCCGCCTGCTCTCGCAGCACCCGGAGATCGCCGACGAGCCGATCGAGGCCCCGATCATCGTCACGGGCCTGCCGCGCACGGCGACCACGTTGGCGCACAAGATCCTCGCGCGCCACGAGGGCAACCGCGCGCCGCTGATGTGGGAGCTCCAGGCCACCGACCGGGCCGACATCCCCGACGCGGTGCGCCGCCGCCGCATCAAGGTCTCGAAGCGCTCGGCGGCGTTCGGGCACAAGTTCTCCCCGGTGCTGCCGATGATCCACGCGATGGAGCCCGAATCGCCCGAGGAGTGTGTGTTCGCGTTGCCGCACGGCCGCAACTGGCTGGTGTGCGCGAGCATGCCGGGGTACCGCAAGTTCCTTGAGGAGCGCAATTTCCTGCCGGACTTCGAGTACTACAAGAAGGTGCTCCAGGTCCTCCAGTTCGGCGGCCCGAGACGTCGCTGGGTCCTGAAGTCCCCGTATCACCTTGAGCACCTTGACAAGCTGATCAAGGTCTTCCCGGACGCGAAGATCATGTGGACGCACCGGGACCCGAACACGGTCATGGGCTCGTGGTGCTCCCTTATGGAGACCGGTGTGGCCCTGTGCAACCGCGAGTACGACCCGCACGACATCGGCAAGGAGTGGCTGGAGATGCTCTCGCAGATGGTGCGCGTGGGCCGCGACGTGCGCACGACGTTGCCGCGCGAGCGGGTGGTCGACGTGTCGTACCACCAGCTTACGGCCAACCCGTACGAGGAGATGCCCGCGATCTTCGCGAAGCTGGACATGCGGTGGCAGGGCAAGGACGAGGACAACCTCCGTGCGGCCCTTGAACGCCCGTGGATGAAGCGCGGCCACGAGTACAGCCTCGGCCACTACGGGCTCGACCCGGACATGATCGACCACGCCTTCGGCGACTACGCCCGCATGGTCAACTCGATGCGCTGAATCCTCTGTCGAAAGCCCGCCCGCCGGTCGACGGTGGGCGGGCTTTCGCGCGTCCCCGATATCGGGGCTCAGATCAGTCTGGTGTTCTTCATGACCTGGGTATCCGCGTAACCACGTTGCCGGTCGGAGCGGAAGCGAGCACAATTGCTCGGCCGACACGGGCAACACCGGGGATGAGGGGCCGCTGCATGAGCGTCGAATTGAAGACCGAACGACTGATCCTGCGGCCGTTCGCCGAGGCCGATCTTGAGGCGTTCGCGGCGATCAACGCCGACCCTGAAGTCATGCGCTACATCGGCGACGGCAAACCGCGCGACCGCGAGGCGACCCGCGAGGGCATCGTGAAGTCCAGGCGCGCCTGGGACGAGCAGGGCTGGGGCACGTTCGCGGTGGTGGAGACGGACACCAGCGACCTGGTCGGCTTCGCCGCCCTCGCCGTCCCGAACTTCCTCCCCGAGATCCTCCCGGTGGTCGAGGTCGGCTGGCGCATCGCCCGCGACCGGTGGGGCAAGGGCTACGCCCCCGAAGCCGCCCGCGCCGCGATCGGGTTCGCCTTCAACGACATCGGCATGACCCGCCTCGTCTCCTGCATTCACAGGGACAACACGGCCTCGATCCGAGTGGCCGAAAAACTCGGCATGACCCTCGAACGCGAGACGACGGTCCCCGAAGTCAACGTCCCCTGCAAGGTCTACGAACTCAACCGCTGAGACCAGGCGGCATCCAAGAGCACGAAAGCGCGCCTAACGCCGACTCGCACCAGTTTGACCACTGTGGATCGCGTCCTCCGCGGTGTGGTCTAATCACCGTGAGTGGTCGGCGAGTAAGTCTCACGTGTGAGGTGTGCGCTGGAACCTGTATGGGATGCCGCTCGGTTGTCGCCCGCGGCGCGAAGCTGTTGGGGGAAGTCCTCCTACTCGGATGCGAGCGCGTGGATGCCGCTCCACCGCCACTTGTCCGATTCCGCGGCTGTGGCCGCTCACCTGTATAAACACTTCCTGGCCGCCTCGGTCCGGCGACTCATCGCCGCCGCGCTGCCCGGCGGCGACGACGACGCGCTGCTGCTCTGCACCTGGCTCGCTGGCGTTCACGACATCGGCAAGGCCAGTCCCGCTTTCGCGATCCAAGTTCCAGAGCTCTTCGCGGGCATGGAATCCGAGGGCCTCAAGGCCCGCCTGCAAGTCCACGCCGATCGCGCCCATGCCCGCCACGAGCTCGCCGGGATGCTCATCCTCGACCGCTGGCTCGAGAAGCGCCACCACTGGGACACCTCCCGCACCGCCCAGTTCAGCGTCGTCGTCGGCGGCCACCATGGATTCCCGCCCGACGACGCCCAATGCGTCGGCGCCCTCGACCGCCCGCACCTGCTCGGCTGGTCCCGGCCCGAAGGCCGACTCTGGCGCGACACCCAGTTCGAACTCCTCGACTGGGCCGCCGAGTCCACCGGCGTCCGCGACCGGCTCACCGCCTGGCGCGATGTCCAACTCCCGCAACAGGTCCAAGTCCTCGTCACCGGCCTGGTCATCATGGCCGACTGGATCGCCAGCAATCCCGACCTCTTCCCCTACCGCACCGACACCGCCTTCGACCCCACCCGCATCAAAGCCGGCCTCGACCAACTCGACCTCACCGCCCCCTGGAACGCCGTCGCGCCCAAGCCCGCCGACGATCTCCTGACCGTCCGCTTCGGACTCCCCGACCACCACCGACTCCGACCCGTCCAGGCCGCAGCCCTCGAAGCCGCTACCACCGCCCCCGCGCCCAGCCTCATGATCATCGAAGCCCCCATGGGCGAAGGCAAGACCGAAGCCGCGCTCCTCGCCGCCGAAGCGTTCGCGGCCCGCTGCGGCGCGGGCGGCTGTTATCTCGCGCTGCCCACTCAGGCCACATCGGACGCGATGTTCGCGCGCGCCCTCGACTGGGCCGCCCGCCTCCCCGACCACGACCGCGATCGCGGCGCGCACAGCATCGCGCTCGCACATGCCAAGGCCTACTTCAACACTCGCTACACCAGGCTCTTCCATCGAGGCGAACCCGCCGCCGTGGCACAGGACGACCGCGAATCGCGCGCGAACCTCATCGCGCACCGGTGGATGGCCGGGCGCAAGAAGACCATGTTCAACAGCTTCGTCATCGGCACCGTCGACCAACTGCTCTTCGCCGCCCTCAAGGCCAAGCACCTCTCGATGCGCCACCTCGGCCTCGCCGGGAAGGTCGTCATCATCGACGAGGCCCACGCCTACGACGTCTACATGGGCGTCTACCTCGACATGGCCCTCGAATGGCTCGCCGCATACGACGTCCCGGTCATCGTGCTCTCGGCGACCCTCCCGGCCGCCAGACGCGCCGAGCTCATGGCCGCCTACCAGAGGGGACGCCAAGGCCCCCAACCGATCAGAGGCCGCCGCCGCGCCAGGCGGCCCGAGCCGCGGGTCCTCCACCCCGAACTCCAAGGCGACATCGGCTACCCCGCCGTGATCACCGGCGGCGCTACCGGTCCGGCCACCGTCGCACGCGTCGCTCCTTCAGGCCGCGCCACCGCCGTCGAGCTGCGCAAACTCAACGACGACCCCGACACGCTCATCGCCACCCTGCAACGCGAACTCGACGGCGGCGGCTGCGCGCTCGTCATCCGCAACACCGTTCGGCGCGTGCAGGAAACCGCCGAAGTCCTCCGCGAGACGTTCGGCCGCGACATGGTGACCGTGGCCCACTCCCGCTTCACCGCCCCCGACCGCGCCGAGAAGGACACCTTCCTGCGCAACAGCTTCGGCCCGCCCGAGAACGGCCACGAGCGGCCCGCCAAGCACATCGTCGTCGCCAGCCAGGTCGCCGAGCAGAGCCTCGACATCGACTTCGACGTGCTCGTCACCGACCTCGCCCCCGTCGACCTCGTCCTCCAGCGCATGGGCCGCCTCCACCGCCACGAACGCGCCTACCGCACCCGCCCCGCCCGCTGCCACATCACCGGAGTCGACTGGGAAGCCGAAGTGCCCCAAGCGGTCCGAGGATCGATCGCGGTCTACCGGAACTGGGCGCTGCTCCGCTCGGCCGCAGCCCTGCTCCCGTTCCTCGACGGCGAGCGCATGGTCATCCTTCCGGGTGACATCGCCCCCCTCGTCCAAGCCGCGTACAGCACAATGGACATCGGCCCTCTGTCCTGGCGGAAGGCCATATCGGCCGCACTGGAAGACGACCTCGCGAAGCGCGCCGAACAACGCGATCGAGCCGCCACACACCGGCTCCGATCCCCATCCGCCCCCGGGCAGCCGCTCCTCGGCTGGCTCCACGGAGGCGTCCCCCTCCCCGACGAGACCGCCCCCGAAGGGCGGGCCATGGTCCGCGACATCCCCGTCGACACCCTCGAAGTCCTGCTCATCGCCCGCGACGGCGACACGTTCACCACCCTGCCGTGGCTGCCGCGCCTCGGCGGCGTGACCCTCCCGACCGACACGACCCCCGACGACACCCTGGCGAGGGCCCTCGCCGCGACCACCCTCAACCTCCCGGCCTCGATGTCCGGCCCGGACGTGCTCGAAGCCCTCGAAACCCGCCTGCCCTGGCTCGACGCCTGGCAGGACTCCAAACCCCTTGCGGGACAACTCGTCCTCGACATCGACCTCGAACACGGCACCGACCTCGCCGGCTTCCACCTCGACTACGACCGACACGACGGATTGCGGGTACGAAAACTGTGACCCCCGAATTCAACCTCATCGACGACCCCTGGATTCTGGTCGAACGCCACCACGGCGGTCCCGCGACCGTCTCCCTGACCACGCTCTTCGGCGACGCCGCCGACTTCACGCGCATCACCGGCGACCTCCCCACCCAGGCCCTGCCGATCCTCAGGCTCGCCCTCGCGATCGTCCACCGGGCGATCGAAGGACCGGCCACCTTCGCGGACTGGAAGGACCTGTGGGACGCCAAGCGCCTCCCGGCCGAGGACATCGCCGACTACCTCGCCGAACACCGCTCCCGGTTCGACCTCTTCCACCCCGAGACGCCCTTCTACCAGGTCGCCGACCTCACCACCAAGAAGACCGAACTCGGGCTCGCGGCGTTCATCGCCGACGTCCCGACCGGCAACCCCAAGTACGCCACCCGCGCCGCCGAGGGCCTCGAACGCATGGACTTCGCCGAGGCGGCCCGGTGGCTCGTCCATTGCCACGCGTTCGACCTCTCCGGCATCAAGGGCGCCGCCGAGGGCGACCCGAGAGCCAAGGGCGGCAAGAGCTATCCGATCGGACCGGGCTCCCTCGGCCGCCTCGGCGGCGTCTACGCCGAGGGCGACAACCTCGCCGAGACCCTGATGCTCAACCTGATCCCCGACGAGTTCCTCTACGGCGAAGACGCCCCCGACGAGGACGACATCCCCGTCTGGGAACGCGACCCACACGGTCCCACGCCCGAGGACCGCCAACCGCCCGGCATCCCGAAGGGCCTGTGCGACCTCTACACCTGGCAGTCGAGGAGACTCCGCCTCGTCGCCGACGACACCGGCGTCACCGGGGCGCTCATCTGCCAAGGAGACAAGCTCGAACTGCGCGACCAGTTCGCGAACGAGCCGATGACCGTATGGCGTCGCAGCGAGCACCAGCAGAAGCTCCTCAAGTCGGCCAAGCCGATCTACCTCCCGCGCCGACACGACCCCGACCGGAACGTGTGGAGAGGCCTGAGCGCCAGCCTCCCCGCGCTCTCCGCCGGTAGCACTGCGGGAGCCAAGTTCCTGCCGCCGAAGGTGGTCGACTGGATCGGCTTCGCCAGCAACCGAGGCCTCATCGCTCGCGAGAGGACCGTCCACTATCACGCGACCGGTATCGCATACGGCACACAGGAAGCCGTCATCACCGAGATCATCGACGACCGCCTCAGCGTCGCCGTCGCGCTCTTCGAAGCGGACAACCGCGAACTCGCCATCACCGTCGCCGACGCCGTGATCGAAGCCGAGAAGTCCGTCTGGGCCCTCGCCGCCCTTGCTCGTGACCTCGCCCGCGCGGCGGGCGGACGCGACGGCGTCGAAGGCGCGGGCATCGCCGCCTCGGTGACCGCGTACGCCGCGCTCGACGACCGCTACCGCGTCTGGCTCGCGAAACTGGGACCCGACACCGACACCGATGCGGCACGCGCCGAATGGCAGCGGACCGTCTGGCAGGTCGTCCGCGACCACGGCGCGCGACTCGTCGCCGCCGCCGGACCCGCCGCGTGGGTCGGGCGCGGCGAAGGCAAAGACCTCATCAACACCCCGCTCGCGGAACTGCGATTCCGCGACCGGCTGCGCCTTGCGCTCGCACTGGCGTTCCCTCCCAGACCAGAGGAGCCCGCCTGATGGCCGACAACCCCTTCACCGACGGCGCCCACGCCGGGCGGATCAGAAGACCGCGAAACCCGAGGCGGCCCAGGCCCTTCGGGGCGCATGTCGCCGAAGTCGTGAGTGGACTCCAGGCGCGATACCTGAAGCAGCGCCCCGACGCGATCGCCACGCTCGCCCAGCTCCGCCACGCAGTGAACGCCGAACCCGGCACCACGGGCCTGGAGGCCGCCTGGCTACCCGACGCGCTTCTCGAACTCGATCACCGCCGCTACGACGACGAGACCCATCCCCGAGCCACGCCCAGCGAACGGGCGCTCCACACCGCCGTCACCTTCTTCGCCCTCCACCAGCAGTCCCAGCGCGATCAGCGGATGCACACCCCGGGCACGAGCTTCGCGAACGCCGTGCAGTGGCTCGCGACCGTGAACGCGGACGGCACCGTCTACAAGCGATTCAGTTCTGTCAGTTCGGCCTCCAGCTACGACGAGATCACCTACCACGCACGCCACCTCGTCAAGCAGCTCCGCGCCGCCAAGATCGGCTTCGACTACGGACTCTTCGCCGACGACCTGCTCACCTTCCAGCGCCAGGGACCACTGTCCAACGGCCTCACCGGCCCCGATCATGTGCGTTCCCTCTGGGGGCGCGAGTACTGGCGAGCCGCCCTGCCCAAGGCGAAGATGCCCGCACCGCCCGACGACAGCGCCCCCGACCCCTCTACCGACCAGGAGTAGCCATGTCCCGCACCATCATCGAAGTCCACGCCATCCAGACCGTGCCCCCGGCGAACCTCAACCGAGACGACACCGGCTCGCCGAAGTCGGCCGTATTCGGCGGCCAACGCCGGGCCCGCGTCTCCAGCCAGTCCTGGAAGCGGGCCATCCGCCTCGACTTCCGCGACACCCTCGACGCCGCCGACCTCGGTTGGCGCACGAAGCAGGTCGTGGACCTGGTCGCAGGCCGAGTGACGGCGGCCGACGCCGCGCTGGCCGATCGCGCGCGCGACCTGACCGTGGCCGCGTTCAGCGACGGCGGCGTCAAGGTCAAGCTCCAGAAGCCAGGGGCCAAGATCGAAGAGGCCGGGTACCTGGTCTTCTTGAGCCACAACCAGGTCGAGAACCTCGCCGCCGCGATCGTCACCGCCGCACAGAACGGCGAGAAGCTCGACAAGAAGGCCGTCAAGTCCCTCCTCGCCGACCGGCATTCGATCGACGTGGCGCTGTTCGGCCGCATGATCGCCGACGACTCGTCTCTGAACGTCGACGCCGCCTGCCAAGTGGCCCATGCTATCGGCGTCCATCCGGTCGAGACCGAGTACGACTACTTCACCGCCGTCGACGACGAGAAGGACCGCGACCCTGAAGAGGACGCGGGCGCGGCGATGATCGGCACCGTCGAATTCAACTCCTCGACCCTCTACCGGTACGCGAACCTCGACGTGAACCTGTTGCGAGAGAACTTGGGCGACGACGCCGCGACCGCGCGGGCCGCCGAAGCGTTCGTGTGCAGCTTCATCAACTCGATGCCCTCGGGGAAGATGAACACGTTCGCGAACCGCACGCTGCCCGACGCGGTGCTGGTGACCGTGCGCGACAGCCAGGCGATCAACCTCGTCGGCGCGTTCGAGCAGCCGATCCAGGAGTCCAACGGCCGCATCGAGAAAGCGTGCGAGGCCTTGGTGAAGCAGCTCGACGCCGTGGCCGAGACGTACGGCGAGGAGCCGGTGCGGACCTGGACGCTGCGGCTCGGCGAGCGCACCAAGGCCCTCGCCGAGACCGGCGAGCAAGTGAACCGCGACGGCCTGCTCGCGGGGGTCGCGGCGCTGGTCACCGAGCGGCTGGGTTCGGCCTGATGGCCGAGAGGACGCTCCTGCTGCGTCTGGCCGGGCCCTTGCAGTCCTGGGGCACGACCAGCCGCTTCACCCGCCGCGCAACGGATTACGCGCCGTCGAAGAGCGGCGTGCTCGGCATGCTCGCGGCCGCGAGGGGCCTGCGGCGCACGGAGCCGCTGACGGAGCTGCTCGGGGTGCGGTTCGGCGTGCGCGTCGACCAGCCGGGGATGATGCTGCGCGATTTCCAGACCTCCCGGCCGCTGGACGACCAGAAGGCGAACGCGACGCTCGCCGAGCGTTTCTACCTCTCGGACGCGGTCTTCCTCGCGGCGGTCGAGGGCGAGGAGACGCTCGTCGACGGTTTGGCGGAGGCACTGGGAAGGCCGCGTTTCCTGCCTTATCTGGGGCGGAGGTCGTGTCCGCCTTCGCAGCGGATCCTGATCGGTGTCACGTCGCTTTCGATGGTCGAGGCCTTGAAAGGGCACAGGTGGCTTGCCTCGGAGCACCATCGTCGCCGTCAGGGGGCGAAGGTCACGCTCGACATCGTGCGCGACGTGCTTCCTTCGGACTCCGACCAGCGCGGTGACTCGGTCCATGATGAGCCGGTGAGTTTCGATCCACGGCATCGCCGATACGAGTGGCGGCGGGTTCGTCCTGACGTCGCGGAAGTCGACAATCCTGATGCCCGCGTGAAGGTTCCGGCCGGTGACGGCGACGGTGGCGGGCCGCGTCACGATCCTCTCGCTTTCTTCGGAGGCTGACATGTACTTGACACGTTTCCGCTTCAACACCGCCCGCCGCGAATCGCGGCGCCTCCTGGGCAGGACGCAGTTCCTTCACGCGGCAGTGTTGCACGCTTTCCCCGAACCCGAACGGCTGCAAAGCGATGAGGGCCGCATCCTGTGGCGGCTCGACCAGTCCGCGCGACATGACGCGGCGCTGTACATCGCGAGCCCGGAAGAACCCGACCTGACCCACCTGGTCGAACAGGCCGGCTGGCCCACTCGATCGGACGGCAGAGGCTGGGAGACCCGGCCGTACGGGAAGCTGTTGGCGGCCTTGGAACTTCAGCAACAGTGGGGATTCCGGCTGACCGCCAATCCTGTCCACTATGTCCGGCGCAAGCCCGACCTCCCGAAGCAGCGCCTCGCCCATGTCACTCCGCGGCAACAGCTTCAGTGGCTGCTCGACCGCTGCGAATCGCACGGTTTCACGATCCATGAACGGCCGGACGGCTCCGCGAACGTCACGGTCCACGACCGCGATTGGCTTCGTTTCACCAAGAGCAGCAATGGGGGCGAGAGTCGAGGCGGAGAGATGGGAAACAGGACCGCGACACCGGTGACGATCCGCAGAGCGACCTTCGACGGCGTCCTGACGGTCGAGGACCCGGACAAGCTCCGCCGCGCGCTCGTGTGCGGTATCGGCAGGGCAAAGGCATACGGCTGCGGCATGCTCACGCTAGCCCCGCTCGCGGGGAGCAGCTGATGTCCAGTTCCTTCTGGGGCACATGATGTCCCCAATCCCCGGCGTCCCGCCCCCGGACCTGCCCGACCTGGTTCGGGTCGAGGACCGGTTGACGTTCCTCTACACCGAACGCAGCACCATCGGCCGCGACGCGAATGCCGTGACGATAACGGACACAACGGGAGTCGTCCACGTCCCGGCCGCCGACCTCGGCGTCCTCATGCTCGGGCCGGGCACGCGGGTCACGCACCAGTCGATGCTGCTGCTCGCCGAGAACGGCTCGACCGTGATCTGGGTGGGGGAGTTCGGTGTCCGCTACTACGCGCACGGCCGCGCGCTCGCCGAGACGAGCCGCCTGATCGAGGCGCAGGCGCGTCTGGTCAGCGACCGGTCGCTTCGTCTGGGCGTCGCGCGGCGGATGTACGCGATGCGGTTCCCCGAGGACGATGAGGTCTACACCCTGACGATGCAACAACTCCGAGGTCGCGAGGGTGCCCGTGTGCGGTCGACGTATCGCGAGCACGCGAAGCGAACCGGTGTCTCTTGGGGCTCAAGGAAATACGACCCGGCCGACTTCGACTCGGGCGCCGCGATCAACCGGGCGCTCTCGGTCGCCCACTCCTGTTTGTACGGCGTGGTCCACGCCGTGACGGTGGCACTCGGGGCTTCTCCGGCCCTGGGCTTCATCCATTCCGGACATTCACGTGCCTTCGTGTACGACATCGCCGACCTTTACAAGGCCGAGGTGACGATCCCGGTGGCGTTCGACGTGGTGGCGGCTGAACCGCAAGACGTGTCAACGGCGACGCGGCACGCGGTGCGCGACGCTTTGCAGTCGGGCAAGGTGCTTGCGCGATGCGTGAAGGACATCCGTGACCTACTCGTGGCCGTCGACGACGATCTTGGCACTGCTGACTCCGAAAACCGAGACGACTACTGGATGCAGACGGCCGAGGTCCGTCTCTGGGACGAGTCGGGCACGGACGTCGCTGGCGGCGTGGACTATTCAGCCGGAACCGACCACCCTGACGAACCCGAGGTGCCGTTCTGATGACGGTGATCGTATTGACGGCCTGTCCTGCTGGACTGCGGGGGCATCTGACGTAATGGATGCTGGAGATCTCAGCGGGAGAGTTCGTCGGCAAACTGAGCCGACGAGTACGAGAGCGCCTCTGGACCAAAGTCCGCGAACTAGCGGGCAACGGCCGGGCTCTCCTTGTCTACCAGACCCAGAACGAACAGGGCTACACCTTCGAAACCCACGACCACCACTGGGAACCGGCAGACTTCGACGGCCTGACCTTGATGCGCCGCCCCTCCCAGGCCACCAAGAAGAGCCCCAAACTCAAACCAGGCTGGAGCAACGCCGCAAAACGCCGCAAGTATGGAGGCAAAGGTCCGGGAGGGAAGAACACGAGAGGTGAGGCTGATGAACGCTGACCCATGTGGGTCACCCCTCCGGCCACTAGACCCATGTTGCCCACAATGGAGAGTGATTTCCAGCCTTATCTCTCGATAGCCCCACCCCAGTTCAAGAAGTGTGCTCCCCGCCCAAGCGGGGATGAGCCGTCGCCCTCAACGAGCGGCGGCCCGACCGCGCCGTGCTCCCCGCCCAAGCGGGGATGAGCCCACTGAGCAGTTCTCATGGGCGCGGCTCACGCTGTGCTCCCCGCCCAAGCGGGGATGAGCCCCGCGCGCGCTGGCCGGCCGACTCGATGCTCCCGTGCTCCCCGCCCAAGCGGGGATGAGCCGGAGGGCCGCGACGTTCTCCAAGACGACGAGCCGTGTGCTCCCCGCCCAAGCGGGGATGAGCCCATCATCCACCTGGTCAACTTCCTCGCCGACACGTGCTCCCCGCCCAAGCGGGGATGAGCCGGGTTCGAAGACATGTAGGGTTTACCGTTGCTCGTGCTCCCCGCCCAAGCGGGGATGAGCCCGCGTCACGGACGGGAGCGACCAGTGAGGCACTGTGCTCCCCGCCCAAGCGGGGATGAGCCGGTCCGCGTCGAGAGGCGGCCCCTCATAGGCCGGTGCTCCCCGCCCAAGCGGGGATGAGCCGGGCAATCATCTAGCGAACGCCTCTGCGTTCGGGTGCTCCCCGCCCAAGCGGGGATGAGCCAGCACCGTGAGGAGAGCTACCCAAGCAAGACCGTGCTCCCCGCCCAAGCGGGGATGAGCCGCGGCCGAAACCCCGGTCCGGCGGTGGGCGAGGGTGCTCCACGCCCAAGCGGGGATGAGCCCCGCGGTTCCCACTCGTCTCGCGCATTGATGTGGTGCTCCCCGCGCAAGCGGGGATGAGCCCGCGGGTTCGAAGTCGGGCGAGGGCTGCAAGGCGTGCTCCCCGCGCAAGCGGGGATGAGCCTCCTCGAACAAGGAGGGCCGCGACGTTCTCCAAGTGCTCCCCGCGCAAGCGGGGATGAGCCCCGGCTTGCCCAGTTGTGCGGGCCCATGTCGGAGTGCTCCCCGCACAAGCGGGGATGAGCCCGTTCGAAATCCTGGAAGTCGGGCGAGCTCGTGGTGCTCCCCGCGCAAGCAAGGATGAGCCCGAATCCGCTGCGAGGGGGCGCCTCGTCGGGAGTGCTCCCCGCACAAGCGGGGATGATCCCCCTTGCCGGGCCCACGTGTACCCGCCGTCGTCGTGCTCCTCGCACAAGCGGGGATGAGCCCGTGACCAGGGGCACGACGAGAGAGGGAGTCTCGTGCTCCCTGCTCAAGCGGGGATGAGCCCCGGATCCGCACCGGGATCATGGGACTCGCCGGATGCTCCCCTCACGAGCGGGGATGAGCCTGGCAGCACCCACGACGTCCACACGTCAAGGCGGTGCTCCCCGCCCAAGCGGGCTTCGCGCCGTTGCTGACCTGGCCATGGGTGCTTGGCCGCCATCATGATCGGCCGGTTACAGGCCGATCCGGCCGTCGATGCGTTCGCGCAGTAGGTCGGCGTGGCCGTTGTGTTGGGCGTATTCCTCGATCATGTGGAAGGCCACCCAGCGCAGCGTCAGGCGGTGGCCGGGCTTGTAGCGGTTGGGCATTGACACCGCTTCTAGGCTCGGCGCCTCGGCGATGAGCCGGTCGGCGAATTCGGCCGCGTCTTCCCAGGTTCGCCATCCTTCGGCGACGCAGTCGGGGTCGGGGATCGCCCCGTCGAAGTCGGCGTTGGGCTCGGCTTTCGAGCAGTACAGGTAAGGCACGTCCATTCCGGACAGACCCCGCCGGAACCAGCCGTGCTCAACCTCGGCGAGGTGTCGGACTAGGCCGAGCAGCGACATCGTCGACGGCGGCACCGCCCGGGCGGCGAGCTGTGCAGGTTCGAGCCCGGAGCACTTGAGACGCAACGTCTCCCGGTGCCAGCGCAGGAATCCGAGCAGCATGTCCCGCTCGCTCCCTTCGCCGTCCGGCATGGTGCGCGGGTCGAGTTCGGCTTTGATGAATTTTTCGGCCATGCCGGGAGCCTCCTGATAGGAGCGAATCTGCTAAGGGCGACTGAGGTCGGTGACCTCCGGGCCGGGCACGTAACCGGCGGACTTGTAGGTCGCCAGGGCCGCCTGGTTGGAACCCTCTGCGCAGACCGTGGCCGCGGAGGCGCCCATCTCGCGCAGGGCGTGGGCGCCGGCGATCGCGATCGCCTTGCCGTGGCCTTTGCCTTGGTGGGCTTGGTGAACGCCCACGGGTTCGAGGAGGCCGGGCTTGCCTTGGCCTGCCGACCACACCGTTGCCGCGGCTACCGCTTCGCCGTCGGCGTTGTAGGCGACCAGGCAGCGGGCGTTGGCGTACGGGGTGCCCTCTGCCATTGCCTGCCAGCGCTCTTCGCTGAACTTCGAGCCCGGGAACGCTGCTTTGTGGACTCCGATTCGGTCCGCCAGGTTGTTCGGACCGACTACTTTCACTTCGAGGTCGATCTGGGGAATCGGCTCCGACAGGTTGCGCACCATCGGAATCCACGGCTCGTCCGGTTGCCAGCCTGCGGCGCGCAGGACCTCGGTCAGGCGCCCGCCCCAGAGCACCTCGGCGTTCGCGCTGTCTTCGAGGAAGATGCCCCCATCGGCCCGGCTCATGTCGTCGGCCATCTGCGCCGCGAGCTCGTCGTCCCAGTGCGCCTCGGGCGCCACGGCCAGCCGCAGGACATCGGGGCCGTCGAGCATGCCCACCGCGAGGATCTCCCCGTCGCGCACCCAGGTACGCAACGAGGCGGCGGTCTTTTCGGGTCCGAACTGCCAGAAATACCCGACGTCGCCCGGATGCAATTGCATAGGTGCATCATCCCGCCGCCACCGCGCGAGGGCGTGGACCACGTCGTCGAGGTCGGCGGTGGTCGGGGTGTGCAACGAGATCGGCATGCCCTGATCAAACCGGCTTGAGCCTGGGGCGTCCAACGATTAACGAGTCGCGTGGGACGGGAACGCCTGGACTTTCCGCCGCGAGATAGGCACGGACCTTGCCGAGGTTGGTTTCGAGCGGCTCGACGGCGTCGACTGTCAACTTATCGACGGTCAAGGGCGGGAACCGGACGCGCATGCGTTCCACGTGCTCCCAGTCGATCTCGTGCCAGTTGGGAATGTTCCGCTTTCGGCCTTCGATCCGTGTCCGATGCAGCTCGACATCACTGCACACGCACTCGATGACGCGCAACTCGCCACCGTGCTCAGCAGCGGTCCGGGCCCACTGTTCGGCGGTTTCGTCGTTGATGACGCTGTCGGTGATGGCCGACTGCCCGAGCATGAGCTGCCTGGCTGCCAACGCCTCGGCGAGTCCGTCGTAGAGCGCGAGGTAGGTCGGCTCGTCCATGCCGTCGAACACCCGATACGGCTTGAGCGACCCCATCAGCCAGTCGCTTGCGTATACCGGCGTCCGCGAGACTCGCGCAAGGGCTTCGGCCAGCGTCGACTTCCCCGTGCCGGGGAGGCCCGTGAACGCGACGATCTGAGGAACCTTGTTGTTGGCGTGCATAGGAGCCTCTCTTGATACTCCCCGCAATGTCCCACACCCGGCCGCTTCAAGCAAACGGCCGGGCCGGTTTGGGCCCGGGTTCAGGCGGCAGCGGCGAAGAGGTAGGCGGCTGGCCTGGTTCGTGGTCGGGGAAAGGCCGAAGTGGGCCTGGGTTCGGGCGGCGGCGACTACGGGGTGAGGGGTTGGCGCGAGCTGTTTTCGGGGCCGGGCCGGTTTGGGCCTGGGTTCGGGCGGCAGCGACGAAGGGGTGAGGGGTTGGTGCGGGCCGTTTTCGTTGCCGGGCCCGATCGGTTTGGGGTTCGGGCTGGCGGCGACGGGAGCCGGTGGGAGAGGGCCCGAGGTGGGTTGCCGTGGCCTGGCCGGTGGGGGCGTGGGTTCGCCCGGCGGCGGCGGTCAGGGTGGCGGTGGCGGTGGCGGGCATGACGACCGTGCCGGTTGCCGTTGCCGTTGCCGTTGCGGTCGGGGTGGCGGTGGGCATGGTGGAAGTGCCGGTCGCGGTTCCCGTGCCGGACATGCTGATGGTCGTGGTGTGCTGCATCGCTGTTCACCTCCTTCCGCTTCCTCGTGACCCGGGTTCGTGATGCCGGGTTTGACCGGTGGTGGCCTTCGCTTTTCGAGGCCATGCTGCCTCGGCCCTCGGCCTTTCGGCGTCGCGCCCACACTTCCTCAGGCCCGGTGCCTCCCGGCCCTGGCCCATCCTGCGTCAGGCCCTCGGCCTTCCGGCCTTGCGCCCATGGCGTGTCGGGCCTTCGGCCTTGCGGCGTCGCGCCCATGCCTTCGGTGGCCCTCGCCTTGCGGTGTGGGCCGGTACACGGCGTGCGTGGGGTGTTGCGGTGTCCTTGTCTCTGTGGCAAGGCCGTAGCAACTATCCCCGTCGCTTTGTCGTGGTGGTCTCGAGTGGTCTGGCCCGGGAGTGGATACCCGGTGAGTGTCGTGCTCCCTTGCCAGTCCTGACCGCCTCGATACGGTGTGCCTCGTTCTACCGACACTGCCTCCTGGCCAAGGTGATCCCGACCAAGTGATCTCTGAGCCCTCCCTGATCCCATGTCCCGCTCTGAGACAAGCTGCCGGAAGCGACCCAAACCCGATCATACGAAGGATTGAACGCAACCCACCCCCGAGATTGACCGGGAGCGCGAGATGGTCGGCTCGATCTTCGCCGAAGTGACGAGCGGGCCAGAGGCTTGGCTTAGTCTGCTTGCACCCAACACGCCACCCGTACGAAAACCATGTCCCTGTACGTACACCAATCATCCCACCCACCAGGGACACTGTCATCACCCACAGGGGTACACAACCCTCACATTCGACCCCGAACCCCAAGCGCCGCAACCACACTCACACCCGGCCACCGACTGCCGACCCCGCCCGACCGCCCGCCTCGCCGTCGCTGCCGCCTTTGACCTTCACCCACCACACACCCGAACCCGCCAACCAACCCCGAGCGGCCCACTGCCTCGTCGTCGCCGCCCTTAACTTTCCCCCACCAAAACCCGGTCGTGGAGGTCGCGTTCGGTCTGGAGCGTGGAAGGTGCCCGGGATGTGGACCTGGGCGGGGTGTTGGGGGTGGGTTGTTAACGGGGGCAACGGGATTCAGTTAATTGGTGGGGTGGGTGGGGGTCTGGTGTCTATGGACACCCGGGCGTGGTGGGGGTACCTTGAGGTTGGGTCGGGACCCTGTGGGGTCCCGTCGCCGCACCCCAGGACATGCAATGGCTCCTCAATATCACGACATGCGGGAACGGCCGGAGGCCGCCGTTGGCGTACCTTCGGTCATTCATATGTGATCATGAAGTCACGGAGTGTGTCGTAATGGCCTCGACCCGGAAGGAGGCGCGTTGCCGTGACAGACGAGTCGTACTTCCAAAACCACTTTCGCGATTCAACGATCACCAATTTCGTCCAAGCCAATCTCGTCAACCTGATTCCGCGCCCACCGATCAAACCTATGGAAATCCCGCTGCCGCCGAAAATCCTGATCGGCCGCGACTCCATAGTCGATGAAATCAGTCGCGGATTCGCCGACGGTACACACAATCCGGTCGTGGTCACCGGCCCCTCAGGGGTCGGAAAATCGGCGCTCGCCGCCAAGGTCGCGAAGCAGTCGGTCGATCAATTCCCTGACGGGCAGGTCCTCATCGACCTCGAAGACGAAGACGCCCTCCCTGCCCTCAGGTCGGCGCTCCTGCGCCTTGGCGTGGCGAAAGATCAGCTTCCCGATAGTTTCGGAGGCCTGCGTGCCAACCTCCGCTCGGTCACCAGCGGCAAGGCCATGCTATTCATCGTCGACGGCGCAGGCGACGCCCGAGACGGCCTGGACTTCGCACCCGCATCGGAGCATTCGGCCCTGGCGATATTCGCCCTTAAATCCACAGTAGACAAAATGGTGCCCCACATCCCGTTGTCGGAAATGAGTGTCGAAGAGGCCGTTCGAATGCTCGGACTCTCCATCGAAATCGACGGCCTCCCCGCCGGAACCGTCCTCGAAATGGTGCACCTCTACGGCACTCGCCCTTCGACAATCAGCCGACTTGCCGGACTGATTCGCGCCCGCGGCAACGACAGGACCCCCACGATCGACGTGATTCGCGACCTCGTCGAATCGCCCACTCCGGACCTGCTCGGCGCGACCTACCGCACCCTCTCCGTCTCCGGCGCATGGCTCTACCAATTCCTCAGCGTTCTGCCCGGCACCGAATTCGAGGAATCGCTCCTGGAACTGTTCGACACGCCGCAGCAATCCGGCAGCGACGTTCTCGAAGAACTGATCAACGCCCGACTGATTACCAGGCCCCGCGAGGGCTGGTGCCTCGTGGAGCCGGCGGTCACCAGGGACTCTGCCGCGCGGGGCCTGACCGAGAAACTGCCCATTCAGCTCGTCACTTCCCTGCGCGACAGTATTCGCTGGTATGTCAAACGCGCACAACTGGCCGATCGCTGGGTCATGAAAGAACGCCTCCGCCGCGCCCCGATGCCGAACGTGCCTGCCGAGAACTTCACCTCTGAGACCAAGGCGCTCGACTGGCTCCGCGCCAATCACGTCACCCTCCTCACAGCAGTGCGCATGGCCGCGCTACAAGGATGGACCGACGAAGCTTGGGCCCTCGCCGAAGCCATGTGGGCCTTGTACACCAACGTGCCCTACCCCGAAGAGGCCGAGCAGTGCTACACCGCGGCGGTCGACGCGACCCGCACTCCTCTCGACCGCGCCCGAATGCTCCTCTGCCTCGGACGCGTGCGCCTCGACCTGGGACGCTTCGCCGAATCCGAGCACAACCTGCGCGAGTCGCAAGCGCTGGCCGAGGCCGGCGGGGACCTCGAACTCGTGAGTTCGGCGGTGAGTCAGCTTGGGCGCGTCGAGTATTGGCAGGGACGCCTCGACCCCGCGATCGCACGCTTCGAGGAGGCCGAACGCCTGGCGAATTCGCACGGCACATCAAGGGCCGCAGCGATTCAGCTCATGTATCTCGGTCGCGTGCACCGCGATCGCGGCGATATCCACAAAGGACTTGAGTACTTCAAACATGCTCAGGACGCTTTTCTCGCGATCGGGGACGTCCGACACGTGGTGATCGTCGAGTCTCACATGGCCACCACCGGTGCCGCCCAGGGAATCCCGCACGCCGTGGAGGCCGCCGACCGGTCGATCGGATGGCTTCGAAAGGGCGGCATATCCAGGCACGAAGCTGAAGCGCAGGAACGCCTCGGCGCGATCCTAGAGGGCGCGGAGGGTCGGCGGCGGCTCGAAGCGGCGCTCGAAATCCATGAGCGGATCGGAAACCTCGCGCAGGCCCGGCGTCTCCGTCGCTTGTTGGAATAGCCAGGCGGGCAACGCGGCCGCGACCACGTCGAGCCGCCTGGGCTCGCATTCGAGGCTGAACGCCGCCCCACTTTGGAGCACGACCACGGCCGAGCCCGCACTGGTGGTGGCGCTTGCGGCGCGGGCGCGCGGCCATTCCTCCAGCAGTATTTCGGCCGCTTCGCGTGCGTGCTCGGGCGTGCGGTGCTGGTCGTGGTCGAGGAGAACTTCGGCTGCGGCCCAGAGCCTTCGGTCGGTACACGCGGTGCGGACGATGAGTGGGCCGTCCGTCTTGGCCTGGCTGACCGGTAGGCGCTCCCATGTGGCCAGATCGGGACCGAAGTGCACAATGAACCGCCAAGCCGAGGTCGCCCGGCACTCGGGGCGCGTCGGCGGGTCGGGCAGGCGTTGCTGTGCGGTGCCCTCCCAAGCCGGGATGCCGAGCATCTCGTAGGTCTTGGCGAGGATGCGTTCGCTCGGCTGGCCGTCGGCGAGGATGGGGCCGAAGTCGAAGTCCTGGCCGCGGTCCTTCGCGTCCAGGATCTGTTGCGGGAGCGGCTTTTCCAGATCGAGCCTGGGTGCGCCACGGCCGAAGTCGGCGAGTGGGGCATCGGCGGGCATCTGCTCGAAACCGAAGGCCGCCAACAGGACCGGCGTGCCGATCGCCGCGCCGTACTGGGTGGTGGAGCCGCTGTCGCCCACGATCACGTCGGCGGCGATGAGGAGCGCCCGCCAGCCGTCCTCGATCGGGGCCATGATCAGGCCGTTCGCGAGCTGCGGCGCGAAGACCCCGGCCGGGGTCGGGCCGTTGCCGTGCTCGATGTTCGGGTGAGGGATGAAGCCGACGCGGAACTCGTCCATCGGCAGCGTGCCGAGCAGCTGCTCAACGAGGTTCGCGCGGCCCCTCCCGACCAGCGACAGGTCGCCCCAGGTGGAGCAGACCACGACGAGGCATTCGCTTGGGGCCACACCGAACGCGTCCCGATACCGGTCTCTCCACTTGAGACTGTCCCGCATGCGCTGATGCCCGATGTCGCCCACGATCTCGGCCGCGGGCAGCGCTTCGGCGCAGTCGCGGGCCAGTTGCCGCAGCGCGGCCTCGCCTGCCAGCGGAAGCCAGTCGACCAGCGGCCGGTTGCGCCACGGCGCCCACGGCGGCCGGGGCCCGAGGAGCTGCTCGGGTGCGAGGCCGTAGACGCCGCTGAGGTCGGTGCGCATGCGGTTGTTGCCCGCGCCGTGAGTGATGATCATGAACGGGACGTGGCGGCCGAAGCGAGGCCCGGTGCGGAACAACTCGCGCGTCGGGCTCCCGGAGACCACCAGATGCGGCGCGAACTCCTGGACCTCGCTCCACGGGATCGTCCGCAGCCCTGAAGCGAGGAGGAAGCGGTGCGCCGCCGCTTCGAATTTCGAGCCGGGGATGACCGCGAATCTGAGGTCGAGTCGCGGATCCTGCGCGAGCTGCGGGAAGAGGTCGAACACGAGCCGCGCGAACGCCTGCATGTTGGTCGCGGCCAGCAGCACGCGACGGGTTCCCCCTTCGGGGAACGTCGCGTTGTCCGGCCTCATGTGCATGTCGCCGCTTCCAGCTGGGTCGATCGCGTTGCGCAGGAATCAGATTACGTTGCGAACTCAGGTTTGGGCAGGCAAGGTGTCCCGAATCTTGCCGGGTCGGGCCGAGATCGCCGTTCGGTTGTGTCCGATGTCAACCTATCCCGTTCGGGTGGCTTCGGGACGCCTTGTCGGCGCCGTCTGTGGGACGATATTCGAGGCGCGGGCCGGTCACGGCGCGCATTCCTCGCCGACATGGAGGCCCGCATGTCCGATACCCCGCTCCCGAACTTCGTCAACCGGCTCCACGACCGCGAGGCGGTCGCTCGGTTCCTTGACGGCGAGGCCCCCGCGGACCTGGTGATCACCGGTGAGAAGGGCGTGGGCAAGACCGACTTCGGCGGGATGCTGGCGCATTGGTTCAAAGACCGGTTCCCTGACGGCGTGGTCTTCGCGGACCTCTCCGACGATCCCGAGACGGTCATGCGCTCGATCCTCCACGGGCGCTTCGGGATCGAGCTCGATGCGCTTGAATCGGACATGGAGCTGCTGACGCTCCAGTACCAGTGGGTGACCCGACGCAAGACGCTGCTCGTGATCGTGGACAACGCGCCGTCCCGCGAGGCCGCCTCGGCCTTCAGGCCTGTGCCCGGACGGTCGGCCTGGCTCGTGCTCGCGCGCGAATGGCCTGGTCATGGCGCGGTGGCTCGCCACCACCTGGACCCGCTGCCGCCCGAGCACGCGGTCGAACTCATCCAGCGCTGCTTCCCCGGGATCTCGCTCGACACGGCCAGCGCGATTGTGGAGGAATGCGGAGGAAACCCGGAAGTGCTCCGGACCGCCGCGGGGTACTACGCGATCATGCTGGAGGCCGACGAGGCGCAGATTGCCCGGGCTGGAGCGCGCACTGGCGAGGACGCCGCTTCGAGGCGGGACGACACGCGGCGGTTGCTCTCGGAGTCGGCGAGTTGGCTCTATGGGCTTCTGCTGCAACTGCGGGGCCGCGAGTTCGAGGTGGAGATGCTCGCCGCGATCGACGGCGAAGCCGAGTTCCACTTGGGGGACTTGGTGAAAGCGCAGCTCGCGGAGTTCGTTCCCAGCTCGCCGGGCCGGTTCCGGGTGATCGGGGATGCTCCGGAAGGTGAACTGCCCCTTGGCTACCGACGCGACATGCCGGTGCTCATGGCCTGGTACACCGGCCGGGCGCAGATGGCCGACAGGTCGGTGAACGCGGAACGCCTCCGCCGGGGCACGATGCTCGACCCGGTGGGGAAGCCGTTCAAGGAGGCGGGCTCGGGCCTGGAATGGTTGCGCGAGAACCGCCAGACCTTGGAGGGTCTGGTGCGACTCGCCTCTACTATGGATCTTGGTGTGGAGGCGTGGGTGCTCGCTGAAGCGATGTGGCCCATGTACAACACCTCGCCGTTGCCGCTGGCGGCTATCGCGACCTATCGCACTGCGTTGGGTGCGACCCGTGACCAGATTGCTCGGGCGCGGACTTGTATTTTCTTGGGCCGCAAGCTGCTTGACGTGGAGCAGTACGACGAGGCGCGGGAACTGCTGGACGAGGCGGTCCGGCTCGCCCGGGAGCGCGGCGATGAGCGGATGCACATCGCAGCCGACGAGCAGGCCGCATGGATGCACTACTGGCAGGGCGATCGCGCTGCGGCGCAGTCGATTTGCATGAGCGGCTCCGAGCGGGCCCGGAAGCTGGGGTTGCAGCGCTCGCAGGCGCTGTTCTTGAAGCTGTTGGGCTTCGTGCACCGGGACTTGGGAGCAGAGGGCGCCGCACGCGACTGCTTCACGACGGTGCTGGAGCTGAGCGCTGAGAGGTCGCGCGATGCGCTGACGGCCGCGTTTGAGCTGGCGATGCTGGGCTCCGAGGCAGAGAAGGCGGGCGAAGCGATCGAGGGTTTGCGCGAGGGCGGTTTCACTTGGCAGGCAGCCGAATCGGCTGACCGGCTTGGGGTGCGGCTCGGCGGGGATGAGGGACGGCGCTGGCGCGAGTACGCGCGAGAGCTGATCAGCGAGTTTCGAGATCCTGACCGCGGAGGGTCCCCCGAAAGGGTGTAGACGCTTTAGGCGTGTCGCCTTGACGGTGAAGTCGCCTGCGTGTCAGGGTTTTTGGACGCGCAATGCGTGTAATTCAGCTCAACTGAATATGGCCGGTGGGCCGCCCCTCTCGTCGCTAAACAGATAGGCGGCCCACCCCCTACGCACCAGAGAGGCGAACCTCCCATGGTTGGCTCCACCCTACGCGAAAAATGGTCCGCGTCAACAGCTCAAAACGCACGATTCACTGAATCGGGAACGGATGACGTTCCCGATGTTTCCGCTGCTCAGCGTAAGTACGACGAGGCATGTTGGACGGCCGTCCGACCCGTTTCGGGCACCCCGCTCTGGGCCCGCCGGGCAGAAAGCGGCGGGCGAGCAGCGATCCCGCCGTGGGAACCGTGGCCCGACACCCCGCGAGACCCGGCCCGCTTCGCGGAGAAGCTGGCAAACGGGCGCAGGCTCGCTCCAGCGCAGGCGGCCCGAGAAATCGCAGCACCGAAACCGCAAGCGGCGCAGGGGCAGCGGCAGACGTCCCACGCCTGGCGAATCGCCTTCGACGAGCCCGCGAAGGGCGCAGCGACGGTCAGGGTGAGAACGGCGATCGAAGCGGGCGCGACGAGCGCGACGAAATCAGCGGTCAAGGCACGCGCAGCGGTCCCGGCGAGCGAGATGCGCACGGCGGGCGTGGCGAAGTCGGCAGTCAAGGCAGGCGCAGCGGTCGCGGCGGAAGTGGTGGCCGGTCCCGGCAACGCAGGCCCGGCGCGCGAGGTGCAGGCGGCGGCGCCGATGCGCTCTGTGGATCCGTTTGCGGCGCTGCGGAAACGGGTCGCGTTGCTCTTCGGGTTCGCGTACCTGCTGCTGTTCGCGCTGGCCTCGGGCCTGTCGGTGTACATGCCGCTGTCGGCCGACGGCCGAAACGAGGATGCGGAGGATGAGGGCGACACCTCCGAGCGTCCAACACTCCACGGCACCCCGCCCCAAACCGATTACCGCCCAAGGCCACACCCCCACCCCGACCCGCACACACCGGGCCTGCACATCCGACCGGACGGCTCGCGCTACCTGATCGTCCCCCTCAACTTCGCAGGAGCCGCAGCATGAACCGGTTCCTCCAACGCAACAACGCACCGCTGGACCCGACCTTCGTACTCGGCAAAGCCTGGATCGGCGGCCGCTTCCTCCGCTTCGACGCGAGCTTCAGCCAATCAAGAATCCGAGTCACCTTCGCCGGAGTCGACACGATCGCAGTCGGCTCAGTGATCTACCTCGACACCGACCTCCCCGCCCTAAGAGTCAGCTCCCCAATAGACGCCGAATGGGCCGGCCTCCACTGCGCCGAAATCATTGACGAAGCCAAACGAATCTGGGCAGAAGCCCTCCGCGAATGCAACGGCTAACAAACCCAACCACCCCGCCCGGCCAGAAGGCCGGGCGGGACAGGCGGGGCCAGGGATCGTCTGCCGTTCCGGACCCACGCCGCAACGCGATCGGCCATATACTGGCGGCACCCTCATACTCACAACTGGAAAGCTCCGCGCCCCGCCCATGAAGTTCATCGCCGAGCACGCGCTCCCCTTGGGACTGACACTCACCGCCGCATGCATCGCGCTGGCGCTTGTGCGGTACCTCTTCGCCCCTCGGGAGTCGAAGAAGTTCGTCGCCAACGTCCTGGCGCTTGCGTTCCTCTTTCTCGTCACCACGTTCTGGTTCGTGGCGAACCGCGACTACATCACCAGCTTCTCGGACCTCGTCAACGAGGCACCCCCGCCCTCCGTGCCGACCGAGACCGGCATCAGCGAATGGAAGGCTGCTTTCAGCGACTTCGAACTGGTCTGGCCCGAGGGAGACACGCTCCAGACCGAGCGGCCGCCGGACCTGATCAGCTTTGACCCCGAGACCGGCGGCTACTACGCGGGGGAAAGGATGCAGGCTGGCGCGACCTTCTTCGCGGCCATCGGTTTCGAGGGCGACGAGGTCGACTGGTTCACCTGCCATGCGGCCGGCATCCGCACCGATGTCGCGGAGGACTTCCTCAACACCTGCTGGAGTGCGGCGGCGGTCATCGGCGCCGACCAGGCCGCGGGAGCCGAGTGGTTCGCGTCAATGCTCGTGCCGCCAGCCGAGTCGAGCCAGATCGTCAGGGACAGCGAGACCAATTGCCCGGTGGAACTCATCGCGGTCTCGTTGAGCCCCACCGAGAACTACCTGAACACACAGTTCAGCATCACCCCGGCACCGGATTGCTGATGAACCAGCCTCCAGGAGACGAGCGTTGATCGGTTCAGCGGAAGAGTTCGTGAGGCTTCGATCGAGCAGTGATCCCGTCGAGTACGGGCGCGCTGCACACGGACGAATCGGTTCGGCTGAGGGTCGCCTGCCATCGGAACGCCGCGGAGGCGACGCTGCGCATGCTTGAGCACGATTCATGGGATGAGATTCGCGAGGTCGTGCAAGACCGGCTCGCCCGCTAAGGGTTGCCCGAGCTTCCAAGGAAGGCTACGTCTCAGTTGGTGATGGTTCCGGCTTGCATGGTTAGGGAGCGGGCTTGGAAGGATTTTCGGAGTTGGCGGTCGTGGGTCACCAGGATGACGGTGCCGTCGTAGTCGGCGAGGGCTGCTTGGAGGTCCTCGGCGAGAGCGGGGGTGAGGTGGTTGGTCGGCTCGTCAAGGAGCAGGAGGTCGACAGGGCTGGTGACCAGGCGGGCGAGTTCGAGGCGGCGGCGCTGGCCCCAGGAGAGGTCGTCCACGCGGCGACCGAAGTCCTCGGCTTCGAACAGACCCAGGTGCCAGAGTGCCTCGGCGTGTTCGTCGATGGTGCCGACCCGCCCGTCGGCGAAGGCCCGGAGCACCGACCTGCGGTCGGGTTCGGGCGAGGTGTGCTGGCGCAGGTGTCCAGTGATCCCAGTGCGGGTGACGGTGCCGGTCTCGGGTTCGAGTTCGCCCGATATCAGCTGTAGGAGCGTGGACTTCCCTGCACCGTTGGGCCCGGTGATCAGGAGGCGTTCACCGTGCTCGACCGACAGCTCAGGCACATTGAGGCGGCCGTCGAGGCGCACCTGGTGCAACCGCACCGCCGCAGTGGTGCCCGAGGTCGCCAGGCCCGCGCTGAAACGCAGCGGTTTCACCGGCGGCCGTACCGGATTACGTTGCAGCACTTCGAGTCGCCGCTTCGCGATCGTGATGCGGCTGCTCGCGCCGTGAGTGCCGCTGCGGACCGGCGCCAGTCGAGATTTGGGGACCTTGCGGGGAATGGCGGCCAGGTTGCCCGCGTTGTCCTCGATGATCGAGCGCTGGCGGTCCACCTCGGCGCTCCAGTGCGCGTAGGCGGCCTCGGCCTGACGGCGTGAGACCGCTTTCGCGGTGAGGAATCCTCTGTAGCCGTTGCCGTAACGGCCGATTCTGTGGTCGCTGACTTCGATGATCGTGTCGGTGACCGCTTCGAGGAACGCCCGGTCATGGGTGACGGCGACGACCGTGCCGGGCCAGTCGCGAAGCTCGGCTTCGAGCCAGGCGAGGGCAGCGTCGTCAAGATCGTTGGACGGCTCGTCGAGCAGCAGCAGCGCGGGCCGGGAGGCGAGAGTCGCGGCAAGCATGAGACGCGAGCGCTCCCCTCCCGACAACGTCCCCAATCGCCGGTCCCGTCCGATGCCGCCCACACCCAGGTGGGTGCAGGCGCGTTCGACCCGCACGTCAGCGCCCCATCCCTCACGGGCTTCGAAGCGCTGGAGCAATTCGGCGTACCTCTGGGCCGCCGCGTCCCCGCCCGATGCCAGATCGCGTTCAGCTGCACGCATCGCCTGCTCAAGGCCCCGCAGGCCAGCCAGCGCGAGGTCGATCGCGTCCGCGACGGTCCGCTCCTCGGGCAGGTCGATCCGCTGCGGCAGATAACCGACGCCGTCGGGAGCGTCGACGATGATCTCACCGTTTTCAGGCTTTTCGACGTGAGCGAGCAGACGCAGCAGCGTCGACTTGCCCGAACCGTTGTCACCGACGATGCCGACCCGCTCCCCCGACGCGACGGTGAACGTGACCTGGTCGAGCACGAGTTGGGCGCCGTAGCGCTTGGTCGCACCGGCGACGACGAGTTGGCTGAGGCGATACACCTGTCACAGACTATTTCGGGACGACAAGGGCGACTGCGCCCAGTTGTCGGCTATGGCTGGTTCTCGATGGGGGTGAGGGTTGGTGGTGGGTTGAAGGTTTGGGCGAGGACTTTGGTGAGGTCCGGGATTTCGGGTGTGGGGTTGAGGGTGCCTCGGACCAAGTGGTCGTAGATGGCCGAGGGGATTGCGTCGAGTTGGGTGGCATTGGCTTCGACTTGGAAGGCGGGGCCGTCGCGGGTGATGACGATTGCGTGTGCTTGATCGTCGGTTTGGGGGCTCGTGGTGTTGTAGGCCGGGGCTTTGATTCTGGTGCTTGCCACTCGGCTGATCGGGTGGCGTTGTAGGAGTGTCCGGGTCGCAGTGATCGCTTTGTCGACAGTGGTTGGTTGGGTGTGGCTGAGGATTACGTTGGCGGCGTTGCGGAGGCGGGGGTCGGGGGTGGCGGTGTCGGCTACCAGGTGGCCGTCCCTGTAGTCGGGGATCGTGGTCGGTATCGAGATCGGGTAGCGGGTTCCGTTGGAGCCGTTAGGAGCCCAGCGCCAGGAATAGGTGGGTCGGCATTGGGGGAGCTGGGCGGGCAGCGGGACCGCTGGGGGTGCTGGAGGTGCCGGGGGTGCGAGGTTCAGCAGGCGGTAGGCCGCCGTTGCCAGGCGGGTTGCCGGGCCCGGGGTCGGTTCGGCGAGTGCTGCTGCGTAGTCGAATTCGACAGGGCCCCTTGCGATCGCTTCGCGCAGTTGCGGGGCGGCCGGTTTGGCTTGGTTGAAGCGTGGGGCCGTTCTGCCGAAGCGGGCGAGAGGGAGTTCTGGGGGCATGTTGGCGAAGCCGAAGGTGGCCAGTAGGACTGGGAGGCCTATCGTTGCTCCGAAGAACGTCACTGAGCCGTGGTCGCCGATGATGCAGTCTGCGGCGACGAGTGCTGCTCTCCAGCCTTCGTCTGGCGGGATCATGATGAGGCCGTTTTGGAGTTGCGGGTGGAGGAGGCCGGTCAGGCGCGAAGGCGCGGTGAGGTCGTCGTTGGGGTGGGGGATGTAGGCCAGCGCGAAGTCGTCCAGGGGGAGCTCTGCGTGGAGGCGTTCGGGGAGGGTTTCGGCTTTGCGGCCTAGAGCCGTTGCGTCCCATGAGGATGAGAGCAGGATCAGGTTGCGGCCCTCGACGCCTAGGGCTTCTCGGTAGGCGTCTCTTTGGGCCGTGCTCGCTCGGAGGCGTTCGAGGCAGACGTCGCCGCAGACTTCGGCGTGGGGCACGGCCGCCGGGCAGTCGATTGCGAGGCGGGTCAGGGCTGCGGGGCCGGGGAGGGCCATGAAGTCGGGGACTTGGCCTTCGGGGCCTTGGATCTGTTCGGGGGAGAGGCCGGAGACGCCGCTGAGTTCGGGGCGGAGGCGGTTGTGGCCTGCGCCGTGGGGGAGGGTGAGGACTGGGGCGTCGGCTTCGTAGAGGCAGGGGTCGGGGCTTGCGGTGACGACGAGGTCGGGGGCGAGGGTGCGGGCGGTGGACCAGGGGAGGAGTTCGATGTCGTTGCGGTGGGCGAAGTCGGGTGCGCCGGATTCGAAGCGGGAGCCGGGGATGAGGGTGTAGGCGATGGTGAGGCGGGGGTCGGGGGAGAAGAGCGGCTCGACGTCGTAGCGGAGGCGGGCCAGCGCTTGGGAGGTGCGGCCCGCGAAGAGGAGGAGCCTGCGGTTTCCGCTAAGCGACCGCGAATTCCGGCTTGCGGCTTGCGGCTTGCGGCTTGCGGCTTGCGGCTTGCGGCTTGCGGCTTGCGGCTTGCGGCTTGCGGCTTGCGGCTTGTCGATCATCTTATCGGTTTTCGGCCCTCAATCGACGGATCGCGACCGCGTGTCGCGAAGATATGTTAACCGCCCGTTGGCGTTCCGGCCGCGCGCGCCACGCCCGCCGAACCGGTGTCCCGGCCGACTCCGGCACGCTAGCATCGGCCGGTGAGCGAATTGCGGAGCAGGAGGTCGACGTGGGTCGGCCGGTGGCTGGAGCCGGTGTGGTGACGGTGCTCGCCGCCGTGCTCGGCTTCGCGACCATCGCTGTCTTGGTGCGGCTCTATCTCGTCGCGAACCTGCGGGACGGCGATACGGCCGCCGCGCGGCCCGCGCGTGCGCTCATGGTCGCAGGGGGTGTGATCACTGCGGTAGGTCTCGTGCTGGTCGCTTTCGACCCGTGGGACACCGCCGATGCCGCCGCGATCCTGACGCTCGTCGGCGGCTCGATCGTGTTCCTGGCCGGGAGCCTGGTGTGGCATCGGGCGGTCTCGGGGCGCGTGTCGCGGTCGCGGGCGTTGGCGATCGGGGCGCTGGTGTGCTTCGCGTGCATCGGGTTCGCACTGCCGGGAGTCGTGCTCGCCGCGCTGGTGTTCGCGGTGCTGCTGCTGTTGGCGCTGGTCGCCTCGGGCTGGTTCACGCCGCCTTCGGCGAGCGTGCGCGAATGACGCGGCGCGCTCGCATGCGGGGCGGCGGCGTGTCACACCAGCGGGGTGTGCGCGTGAGCCTTCAGCATGCGCTGGCGGCGGCCGTCGTGGCAGCGCTCAACCACGGGGCGCGTCTCGCCACCGGCTTGCCCAACGGGGTGCGCGAGTGACCCTTCGATACGCACTCGCGGCGGCCGTCCTCGCGGCTCTCGCCTACGGGATGCTCGCCGGTCTCGGCACCGGCGCTCCCGACGGTGTCACCGCCGACTGCTTCCACCTCGCCCCCGACGGGACGATCGCCGACTGCCCTGAAGCGCCCGAACCCGCCCCCACCGCCGCCGTCCAAGCCGCGAACTGGGCCTGGTGGGGCCCGGCCGCCGCACCGGTAACCTTGGGGGCCTTGGTGATCGCAGCGTGGTTCAGGATCAGGGCTCGGTTCGCTCGGTCATCCGAAGGCGCATCGAGGGCTCCTTCGTCCGGTTGAACCCGTACCGCTGGTACAGCCCCTCGCCGTCCCCGGTCGCCAGCAGCTCGACCGTGGCCACGCTCTGCTGGTCGAACCAGTCGAGCAGCGCCGTGACGCACGAGCGGCTGAAACCGCGCCTGCGCCACTGCGGATCGGTGACCACGTTGAACACCCACCCGACCCGGCCCGACAGGTTCACCGGGAACGGCAGCCGCTCCTCGATGGTCCCGGCGGCGCACGCGGCCAGCCCGGCCCCGTCAGGCGCGTCGATCACGGTCACGGCCATCGTCGGCTTCGGCTCGTCCAGGCGGCGGCGCAGCACCTCAGCGGCCTCGGACTTCCACGTGCTGTCGCTCATGTCGAACCATTCGGCGATCATGACCTCGCGGAGGCGGATGATCTCGTCGATGTCGCCGAGTTCGGCGTGCCGTGCGTTCACCATGCCGGGAGCCTACGCCCCCGGCGCGGCGCGTGACGGGTTCCCTTGGCGCGCAGAACGTGCCATGATGGCCTCTATGTCCCGTCGCCCCAAGGACCTCACGCCGCAGGAGCTCCGCTTCGAACCGCAGAAGCCGGTGCGCTGGCTCTCGCCGCGCACGCTGCTGGACACGAGCATGCGTTTCGGGCTGGCGCGCGTCTTCGGCGGCTACGTCGACAAGCGCGAGATCATCGGCGGCCGCCCGCAGGAGACGTTCGCGCACACCGAGACCGGCGAGCTGTGGCTCGACTACGTGGCCGACGTGGGCGACGGCTTCAACGCGACCTATTCGATCGCGCACCTCCTTGCCCAGGACCACGTGGAGGTCCCCGACGGCAAGGGCGGGACGCTGCACCTGCCGAGGGGCTCGGTGCTCGTCATGGGCGGTGACGAGGTCTACCCGGCCGGGGACTGGCTGGAGTACGAGCGGCGCATGAAGGGCCCGTACGAGGCCGCGAACCCCGGGAACCCCGTTGCGCTGTATGCGATCCCGGGAAACCACGACTGGTTCGACGGGCTCACCGCGTTCGCCCGGCAGTTCACCGAGGGCCGCACGATCGGCGGGTACCGGACCTTCCAGAAGCGCTCCTACTTCGCGCTGGAGCTGCCGCACCGCTGGTGGCTGTTCGCGGTGGACGCCCAGTTCGACACGCACCTGGACCAGAACCAGATCGAGTACTTCCGCAAGGCCGCCGAGCGGATGCGCCCCGGCGACCAGGTGATCCTGTGCGTGCCGCAGCCGTCGTGGCTGTGGACCGAGGAGGACCCCCGGTCCTTCGACCGGATCGACCACTTCATCCGGGACGTGGTGGCCGCGCGCGGGGCGCGGGTCCCGTTGATCCTCACCGGGGACCGCCACCACTACGCGCATTACGCGGAGGTCGACGGCTCCCGCCACCTCGTGACCGCCGGTGGCGGCGGCGCGTACCTCTCGCCCACGCACACGCTGCCCGACGACCTGACCGCGCCGAAGCGCTCCATCCCCGAACCCGATGCGCGCGAACGGCAGTACCGGCTGACGCAGACATACCCGTCGAAGGCGAAGTCGCTCTCCTACGCGCTCGGGATCTTCGGTCGGCTGCCGTGGCTGAACAAGGGCTTCGTGGCACTGATGAGCGTGGTCTCGCTCATCGCGACAGTGTCCATTCTGGAGGGCACGGGGACGTTCGTGGCCGTGGCGGCGGTGCTGCTGGCCGCCGGGGTCGCCTTCGCGCACCCCGGGGAAGGCAGCCGCACGGCCCGGCACTACATGCTCGGCGGCGTCCACGGCGCGGCCCAGGTGGCGCTGGCATGGGCAGGGGCGCAGGTGATCCGCTCGCTCCCCAACGTCGAGTTCTGGACCTACCTGGCGTACCTGCCGGTGGCGGGCCTGGTGGGCACCTGGCTCGTGGGGCTCTACCTCGTGGTCGCGAACCGGTTGGGCGTCAACGCGAACGAGCTGTTCGCGGGCATGTCGGTGATCGACCAGAAATGCTTCCTGCGCATCCGCATCGACGCCTCCGGGGCCACCGTCTACCCGATCGGCCTCGACCGGGCCGGACGCCACTGGAAAGCCGATCCCCAAGGCGGCGAGACCGACTCGTGGATCAAACCCGCAGAACCATTGCGGCCCAGGCTCATCGAACCGGGCTTCGCGGCCCAGCACCCGGGCCCGCGGCGCGACCAGCTGCCGCGCCAGAGCGCCGTGCGCCGCCTCGTGGCCCAGGCCGGGGACTGGTTCAACCTCAGGCTCTGATCACTCGCCGCGCCCCAGCTCGGGCTCGGGCGGGGTCTCCAGGTTCGCCTCCGGGCCGTGCCCGCCCTGGCCCATGAGCCGGTGCAGGCCGCCCGAGAAGATCGCCAGCACCACCGCGGTGAGGATCGCGATCCCCGCGAGGATGAAGAAGAACGCCTGCTCGCCGTAGCGCGGCACCAGGAACGCGAACGCCTGCCCGCCAAGGGGAGTGCCCACGGCCGGGCCGAGGAACCACACGCCCATCAACTGGCCCTTGAGCGCGGTCGGCGCCAACTGCGTCGTCACCGACAGGCCCACCGGGGAGACGCACAGCTCGCCCCACGTGAGCAGCAGGTACACCACGACCATCCACCCGAGCGCGACCAGGATGCCCGAGTCGGCCCGGCCCTGGAGATACCCCAGGAACACCCACGACAGGCCCGTCAGGCCCACACCCAGCGCGAACTTGTACGCGGTGCCGAACCCGGCCCCGGCCTTGAGCCAGAGGATGCCGAAGATCGGCGAGAAGATCAGGATGAAGATCGTGTTGAAGTTCTGCACCCCGCCCGCGGGCAGGTGGAAGCTCCACGAGTCGAGGTCGACCGAGTTCGACGCGAACGCGGTGAGGATCGAACCCATCTGGAGGTACAGCATCCAGAACACGACCGAGGCGATGAACAGGCCGACGTACGCGCGCAGGCCCGCCTTCTCGGCGGGCGTGACGTCCTTGGCCTCGCCGAAGATGTAGATGAAGTACCAGACCGCGGCCGCGATCGACAGGATCGTCACCACGGTCGGGACCGTCGAGAGGGTGAGCGTCCCGGTCGCGGCCCAGATCGCGATCGCCACGGCCGCGACCACCAGCGAGATCACGACGATCCGGACGACCTTGCCGCGCTCGGCGTCGCCGAGCGGGCGCGAGGGGCCCACGCCGGTGCCCGTCAGGCGCGACCAGCCGCGCACGTACCACAGCAGCCCGATCGCCATCCCGATCGCGGCCGCGCCGAAGCCCAGGTGCCAGCGGTCCTCGCCGGCTAGGTACGGGGTGATGAGGATGCCGAGGAACCCGCCGAGGTTGATGCCCATGTAGAACACCGAGAACCCGGCGTCGCGCCGCGCGTCGGAGTCGCCGTCGTAGAGCCTGCCGACCATCACCGAGATGTTCGGCTTCAGCAGGCCCGAACCGATCACGATCAGGAACAGGCCGAAGAACACCAGGCCCGCGCCGCTGACCGGGATGGCCATCGAGATGTGGCCGCACATGATGACGATGCCGCCGATGAGCACCGCCCGCCGCGCGCCCAGGACGCGGTCGGCGATCCAGCCGCCCGGCAGCGACGTCAGGTACACCGCGCCCGAGTACAGCGACGCGATCGGGACCGCGACCGTGTCCTCCAACCCCAGGCCGTTCTGCATCACGTTCGCGGTGAGGAACACCAGCAGGATGCCCTGGAGACCGTAGAAGCTGAACCGCTCCCACATCTCGGTCCCGAACAGGACGGCCAGACCCCGCGGGTGCCCGAAGAAGGTCTTCTCGCGAGCGGCGGGGTATTCACGGTGGGACGGCTCGCTGTGAGACATCGGCGCTCCCGGTATGCGTGCGGACCGGCGCGGGCGCGCGCCGACAACTGCCGACGCTAATAGCTCCCAAGAACCTCCGGAGGCCAAACCGAGATCTGTCGTACCGGAACGGGCGCGCTGCGATTGTTTGTCTGATATGCGGCTTTGATTGGTTTACGATCCGCACTATGAGCGATGATCCGTACTGGAACCCCGGACAGGCAGGCGAGCCCTCGGGCCGCTTCTCCGGAGGCGACCCGCTGGTGACCGGCGACTTCGAGAGCTGGTGGCACGCCACACTCGACGTGGTGCAGCGCTCGTGGCGCACGGTCGGCCTCATCCTGCTCATCGGCGTGGTGCTGCCGCGCTGGATCCTCGGGGCCTTCAACAGCAACGTGCGCGACACCGAGGTGAAGGTCGACGTCACCGACTTCGGCGCGGTCGTGCGCGAGTACGCGCCCAGCGCGATCGTCGGATTCATCGGGGTGATCCTCAGCCTCGCGGTGCTGTACGTGGCCGGGTCGGCCGCGTTGGCGGCGGTGCGAGTGGCCACCGCCGAGGCCGCGGGCGGGTTCCTGAGCCTGGGCGAGGCGTTCCGGTTCGGGTTCCGGCGGGGCGGGAAGTTCTTCCTGTGGCTGCTCCTGGCCTGGGTCACGATCGGCGTGGGCCTGGTGCTGTGCGTGCTGCCGGGCCTGTGGGCGATCTTCGCGCTGAGCCTGATGGCCCCGGCGGCGGTGTTCGAGGCCAGGCGGAGCCCGTACGCGCGGTCGATCCAGTTGACGCACTCGGCGTTCTGGCCCGCGCTCGGGCGGCTCATCATCGTGGTGCTCGTGGCGATCGCGGCGAACATCATCATCAACATGGTCGGCCTGCTGCTGGCGGGGGTGTGGCACGGCCTGTTCGCGCCGTGGCTGGCCGCGGTGCTGACGATCATCACCGAGGCGATCATGGCGCTGCTGCTGCTCGCGCCGATGATCTGGATCCTGGCCGCCTCGCTGTGCACGTACGCGTGGCTGCGCGGGCGCACCGAGTCGGTCTCGGCGACCTCGCTTTCGGCGGAGGCCGCGGGAGCGACGGCCCCGGCCGCGCCGCAGGGCGGGTACTTCGGCGGCCCGGCCGCGGGAGCGGCGGGTTACGAAGGGCAGCAGGGGTACTCGGGGCAGCCGCCGCAGGCCCCGCCGTACGCGGACCCGAGCCATCAGCAGGCGCCCGGCGCGGGCGGATGGCCGCAGGAACCGGGCCAGCCGCCGCAGGCGGGCGGCCAGGCGGGACAGCAGCCGTGGGAAGCGCCGCAGGCGCCGTTCGCGGACCCGGGCCAGGCGCCCGGTGGCGGGCAGCCGCCGTACTCGGAGCCGACGCAGCCGCAGACCGACCCGAACCAGTACGCCGATCCCGGGCAGCCGCTTCCCGAGCCCGGGGTGTGGCCGCAGGAGCCGACGCAGCCCGATCTCGAGCAGCCGGGGCACTCCACCGATCCCGTCGATCCGGCCGACCCGGGGGAGCCCGGGCATCCGGGCAGGCCCGACCAGCCGGGGCCGACCTCGTAGGACTTCACCGCGACGCAAGACTCGGACGCCGGGGCCCCCGCTCCGGCGTCCGCGCTTTTCACCACTCGGAACGCGCCCCGGATTGGCACTCTCGGGGTGAGAGTGCTATACCTGGTTTTGGCACTCGCCTCTGGGGAGTGCTAACAAACGTGTTGAGGTGGTCGGGCCGCGAGGCCCACCGTCGCGGGAATGCCGCCTCACCGTCGACCACGAACGTTATCCGAAAGGAAGCCATCCAACATGGCGAAGATGATCGCATTCGACGAGGAGGCTCGCCGCGGGCTCGAACGAGGCATGAACACCCTCGCCGAAGCCGTCAAGGTGACCCTCGGCCCGAAGGGCCGCAACGTGGTGCTCGACAAGAAGTGGGGCGCCCCCACGATCACCAACGACGGTGTCTCCGTCGCCAAGGAGATCGAGCTCGAAGACCCGTACGAGCGCATCGGCGCCGAGCTGGTCAAGGAGGTCGCCAAGAAGACCGACGACGTCGCCGGTGACGGCACCACCACCGCGACCGTGCTCGCTCAGGCCCTGGTCAAGGAAGGCCTCCGCGCCGTCGCCGCGGGCGCCAACCCGATCGCCATCAAGAAGGGCATCGAGAAGGCCGTCGCGGCCGTCGTCGAGCACCTCCAGTCCACCTCCACCGAGGTCGAGACCGAAGAGCAGATCGCCAGCACCGCTTCGATCTCCGCCGGTGACACCACCGTCGGCGCCATCATCGCCGAGGCGATGGAGAAGGTCGGCAAGGAAGGCGTCATCACCGTCGAGGAGTCGAACACCTTCGGCCTCGACCTGGAGCTCACCGAGGGCATGCGCTTCGACAAGGGCTACCTGTCCGGTTACTTCGTGACCGACCAGGACCGCATGGAGGCCGTGCTCGAAGAGCCGTACATCCTCGTCGCGAACCAGAAGATCTCCGCGGTCAAGGACCTCCTGCCCACGCTGGAGAAGGTCACCCAGACCGGCAAGCCGCTCCTGATCATCGCCGAGGACGTGGACGGCGAAGCCCTCCCGACCCTCGTGGTGAACAAGATCCGCGGCATCTTCAAGTCGGCCGCCGTCAAGGCCCCCGGCTTCGGCGACCGCCGCAAGGCCATGCTCGGCGACATCGCGATCCTCACCGGCGGCCAGGTCATCTCCGAGGAGATCGGCCTCAAGCTGGAGAACACCGACCTGTCGCTCCTGGGCCAGGCCCGCAAGGTCGTCATCACCAAGGACGACACCATCATCGTCGACGGCGGCGGCGAGGAAGAGGCGATCCAGGGCCGGATCAACCAGATCCGCGCCGAGATCGACAACTCCGATTCCGACTACGACCGCGAGAAGCTCCAGGAGCGCCTCGCGCGCCTGGCCGGCGGCGTGGCCGTGATCAAGGTCGGCGCTGCCACCGAGGTCGAGCTCAAGGAGCGCAAGCACCGCGTCGAAGACGCCGTGCGCAACGCCAAGGCCGCGGTCGAAGAGGGCATCCTCGCCGGTGGCGGCACCGCGCTGGCGCAGGCCGGCGCGATCGCGTTCGACAAGATCGAGGCCGAGGGCGACGAGGCCACCGGTGTGGAGATCGTGCGCCGCTCGCTCGGTGCGCCGCTGCGCGCCATCGCCGAGAACGCCGGCCTCGAAGGCGGCGTCGTGGTGGAGAAGGTCCGCGACCTGCCTACCGGTCAGGGCCTCAACGCCGCGACCGGCGAGTACGTGGACATGCTGGCCGCCGGCATCCCCGACCCGACCAAGGTCACCCGCTCGGCGCTCCAGAACGCCGCGTCGATCGCCGCCCTGTTCCTGACCACCGAGGCCGTCGTCGCCGACGCCCCGGAGAAGGAAGGCGCCGCCCCCGCCGGCGGCGGCATGGGCGACATGGGCGGCATGATGTAAGCAGCCCTTCGGGGTTCGCACACCAGCCGCTCGCGTCGGATTTTCCATCCGATCGAGTACTGCGAGGGAGGACCGCTCACGGTAGAGTGAGTGGTTCTCCCTTTCTCTGTACTGGCTTCAGTGCAGACGGCGCAAGCCACTGCGTAGCGGCATACCGTCCTCTCCAAGGACGGTATGCCGCATCCGCTTCGGCCCCAACCGAATTCTGAGATCTTCCCCGGCGGGGCGCCCCAGGCTACCCTGGTGCCGTGCCCCCCACGCCCCGCCGCGCCATCCCCCTGAGGCCGCGCCCCGAGCGCAGGCTCCCGATGCTCGCGTTCATGACCTGCGTCCTCGCCGCGCTCACGCTGAGCTGCTATCTTGGCGGGCTCGCGATCGACGCCCGTGTGGCCCAACCGGAGTCGTTCCCCGCCCTCGCCGAGGCCGAGCCGCCCGCCTACCGGTCGGACGGGCCCAGGCTGCTGGTCTGCACCGAGGACGCCACGGTGTTCACCGAGCGCAACGAGGGCGTGAACTACAACGACCGCATCGCGAACGAGCGCACCTACGAGGACTGCCTCGCCGAAGGGCACCGCGACCTCGCCTCCGCCGTCGCCGCAGCAGAACCCGGCACCAACATCGCGGTCCTGCCCGGCCGGTACACAGTGGACGAGACGATCCTGGTCGAGACCGCCGACCTCCAGATCGAAGGCCTGGGCGACAGCCCCGACGACGTCCAGATCACCGCCCGCTTCAACGCCGACTTCGTGCTCAACGGCTACGCCACGACCGGGCTCTACCTCAAGGGCATCGCGTTCGGGCAGGCCGGCGTGGCCGCGCTGCGCCTCGCGGGCGTCCAAGGGGCCGCCCTCGACACCGTGTCCGCCTTCCAGAGCGAAGACTCGGGGCTTCTCGTGGAAGACTCGATCGGCGTGGCCCTCAACGCATGCCGCGCCACCCAGGCCGACGGCGCGGGCATCCGCATCGCGTTCGCGCAGGCCGAGATCACCGGCTGCGAGGCCACCGGCAACAGCGTCGGCCTGGAGATCACCGGCGACAACGTCAACGCCGTGGCCACCGCGAACCGCCTGCACGGCAACGCGACCGGCCTGGTGGTGGCCGACACCGGCACCAACGCCGAGATCACCGCCGCCGACAATCTCCTGTACGGCAACAACGCCGAGTACGACCGCACCGCCGCGTGCGGAGCCGAACCGGCCAAACGCGACTGGGGCTCGGGCGTCCGCTGCCCGGACACCGTCTACCCCAGCGGCATCGGGCTCCTCGTCGCCGGAGCCACCGACACCACCGCGACCGGCAACCGGATCTGGAACCAGCAGACCGCCGCCATCGCCACCTGGGGCGCGCCCGGCCAGGCCACCGGCCTCGGCGGCGACCGCAACGCCTTCACCGACAACATCTTCGGCATCCGCGAGGACAACCAGCGCGAACGCAACCGGCTCGACCTGTGGTGGGACGGGGTGGGCGTCGACAACTGCTTCGACGAGCCGCAGGCCCACCGCACCGCGCCCTCGGTGCTTCCCGGCTGCGACTCGGGGGTCTCGCGCGCGTTCGGTGACCCGCTGCGCACCCTGAAGGTCTGGCAGTGCGGGATCGGCGGCACCGAGGTCCCCGAGGGCTGCGACTGGTACGGCGCGCAGTTCACCTCCCGCATCGAATTCCAAGCCGCCGTGGTCTTCGCCGCCGCGCTGCTGTTCCTCACCGGCGCAGGCTGGCTCGGCGCCGCGCGCTCGCCGAATCCGCCCAGGGCCGGGCAGATGACGTTCTCCGCGTTGGGGACCGGCGCGGGCGTCATGCTGTTCGTGCTCGCCGTGTGGTCGGGCCGCGCCGACTACGAGGCGCTCGCGATCAGTATGTGGGGCTTCGGCTGGCTCCTGGCGGGCCGCTCCTGGTACCGCTGCGGCGCCCGCGTCTTCGGCTCGTTCACCGCGATGATCGGACTGGCGGCGCTGCTGGACGCCTTCGACCGCGGCGTCCGCTCCCTCGTGATCATGCCCGTCTCGCCCGCGTGGATCTGGCTCGCGATGCTGCCTATATGGACACTCGTGGTGCTCGGCGTCGCGTTCGGTCCCCGTCGGCGGGAACACGAACCGGCTCCGGTGGAGCGCACGCCGGTCACCGCGCGTGCGAGCGACAGCTTCGACTGGTAGCGGCCGATCGCGTACTGTAGCCACATGACTTGGACGTGGAAGCTCGAAGACGCCGACGGCAACGCCATCGAGGCCCCCGACAGCGACCTGACCAGCCAGGGCGACGCCGAATCGTGGGTCGGCGAGCGCTGGCGGGAGTTCGCCGACCAAGGCGTGGCCGTGGTCGAGCTCCAGGAGGATGGCCGCACCGTCTACCGCATGGACCTCGCGCCGCCTGAGGAGTAGTCCCGCGCCACGAGAGTCGCCGGTCGCCTGCCGCGCGTAATAAGCTGGGGCGCGTGACCGACTCTGGTTCCCTCACTCTGACCGCGACCCGCGCCCGCGCCGGTCTCGACGCGCGGCGCGGCATCGTGCGCCTTCACGCCGAAGCGCTCACGGCCCTGGGGCTGCGCCCCGGGGACGCCGTGGCGCTCACCGGGCGGCGCACCACGACCGCCATCGCGCTGACCGCCGACCGGTACGCCTCCCGCAAGGCGCTGTACGCCGACGACCTGACGCTGGGCAACATCGGTGCGCGCGACGGCGATCCGGTGATGATCGTCCCGGCGCCCCTGGCCGCCGCCGAGCGCGTGGTGCTCTCGGGCCCGGCCTCGGCGGTGGCCGTGGTCGACCCGGACACGCTGCGGCTGGCGATGCTCTCGAAGGTCGTGGGGGAGGGCGACGACGTGTCGCTGCTGCCGATCGAGCTGGGGGACGCGCAGCGCGAGGCCGTCGCGGCCACGCGGCGCACGCTCAACAACACGCTCGGGTTGGGTTGGACCACGATGGTGCTCAACGTGGTCGGCTCGGACCCGAAGACCGGGGCGATGATCACCTCCGACACGCGGGTCGAGTGGGAGAACGACGCCCCGGCCGCGATCGACGTGCCGCTCGCGTCGGGCCAGGTCGCGAACCTGCGCCGCGCGCCCGCTCCGGTCGTCTCCGGCGGCTCGGCGAGTGTTGCCGAGGCCCGCGTGGCGCGCGCCGAGGCCGTCGCGCCCCGGGCCGAGGCCCAGCCCGCGACTGCCGCGGCGATCCCCTACGACGAGCTCGCCGGGGCCAAGATCCCCGCCGAGGAGCTGCGCGAACTGCTCGACCTCGGCTTCAACCACCGCGAGGTCCTCAAGGTCGTGGGCACCGACATGGCGCTCGGGGTGCTCGTCTCGGGCCCCTCGGGCGCGGGCAAGGCCACGGTGGTGCGCTCGGTGGCTGAGGCCGTCGGCGCGGGCGTCAGCGAAGTCTCCGGCACCGATCTGGCCGCGCTGGAGGCGAACGCGGCGGCCGACCGGCTGCGCGCGGCCGTCGCGGCCCTGACCGTGCCCGGGGTGCTGCTCGTGCGCGGGGTCGAGCACCTGGCCCCGGCCGGGAAGCGAACCCCGTTGGGCACCATGTTCACTCAGTTGATCGACGAGATCCTGTCCGAGCCCGGCGAGCACGCGGTGGTATGCACGACCGCGCGGATCGAGGACGTGGACGCCACGCTGCGCGGCAAGCTCGAACACGAGGTCGTGGTGCCGATGCCCGACGCCGACGCGCGAAGGGACCTGCTGGTGTACTTCACGCGCGGCATGAAGGTCGCCGAGGAGGTCAAGTTGGAGAAGGTCGCGCACCGCGCGCCCGGCTACGTGGCCTCCGACTTGGCCGTGATGGTCCGCGAGGCCGGGGTGCGGGCGGCCATGCGCGCCAAGGCGGGCGGGGCCACCGCGCTGCAACCGTCCGATTTCGACGGTGCGCTCGAATCGGTGCGGCCCACCAGCATGTCCGGCGACTCGGTCGAACTCGGCGGGCTCACGCTCGACGACGTGGGCGGCATGGAGGACCTCAAGCAGACGCTCACCGAGACGGTGCTGTGGCCGCTGACCTACCCGGACGCGTTCACGCGCCTCGGGATCGAGGCCCCGAGAGGCATCCTCCTCTATGGACCTCCCGGGTGCGGCAAGACCTACATCGTGCGCGCCGTCGCCGGTGAAGGCCACGCGAACGTGTTGAGCGTCAAAGGTTCCGAACTGCTCAACAAGTGGGTCGGCGAGTCGGAGAAGAACGTGCGGGAGCTGTTCCGCCGCGCCCGCCAGGCCAGCCCGACGCTCATGTTCTTCGACGAGCTTGACGCGCTCGCCCCCGTGCGCGGCGGCGGCACCGACGGCGGCACGGCCGACCGGGTGGTGGCCGCGCTGCTCACCGAGCTCGACGGGGCCGAGTCCCTGCGCGACGTCGTGGTCGTGGGGGCCACGAACCGGCCCGACATGATCGACCCGGCGCTGCTGCGCCCCGGCCGCTTGGAGCGCCTCGTCTACGTCCCCCCGCCCGACGCCCACGGCCGCGCGGACATCCTGCGCGCCAACGCGAAGAACGTCCCCTTCGCCGACGACGTGGACCTCGACGAGGTCGCCGACGAGCTGTGGCTCTACTCGGCCGCCGACTGCGCCGCGCTCGTGCGCGAGGCCGCCCTGACGGCGATGCGCGAGTCGCTCGAAGCCAGCGTGGTCACCGCCTCGCATGTGGCCCAGGCGATCGAGCGAGTTCGCCCGAGCCTGGACCCCGAGCAGCTGGAATACCTGGAGAACTACGCCCAGAACCGCGAGGGCTGACCGCTCACGCGAGCTTCTTCTGGAAGACCTGCTCCATGCCCGCGAGCCGGTAGCCGACGGCCTCGTTGATGGCGATCATGTGCTCGTTGGCGACCGCGTTCCCGGTCCACACGTACCGCATCTTCGGGCGCCATTTACGGATGCGCCGCTGGTTCTCGATCTTGAGGATCGTGCCGAGGCGGTGGCCGCGGAAGCGCGGATCGACGATCGTGTCGCCCTGGATGCAGTGCGTCTCGGAGCCGGCCTCGATGTGCACCTCGGTGAGCCCGGCGATCTCGCCGGTGGCCTTCTCGCGCGCGGCGACCTGGAGGCAGAGGATGCCGCGCTGGCCGCGGCGCCGGTCCCAGTCGAGGAGCCGCTGCGGGGTGATGGCGGCTTCCTGGAGGTCCCAGTCGCCCAGGGGCATGTCGGTGTACATGCGCGAGTGGAGGTAGGCCACTCCTTCGATGAGGTCGGCCGGAGGCGCGCCGATGAAGGCCACGGTCTCGAAGCCCTCGGCCCGCTTCCAGGCGTCGTCCCGCAGCCGGTCGAGCTCGGCCTCGTCGACCGCGTCCAGGTCGCAGCGGCGGATCGCGGTGTCCAGGCTCCGTTTGAAGCCCTTGGCGACCAGGAGTGAGGCGGCGTCGCCGCGCACCTCGGGGGAGGACTCGTGGGGCACGGGGACCCAGGAGGAGACGGTTTCGCGGCCTTCCTCGGCGGCGCGTTCCTCGAGGTGGCGAAGGAGGGCCGAGCCGACGCCGCGGCGGCGCTCGTCGGGGTGGACGGCGAGCCAGAACCCGGCCATGTGGGTGTTGTCCTCGTCGGTCAGGTTGAGGTCGAGGATGCCGAGGACCTTCCCGTCGCAGACCGCGGCCCAGTGCTCGTTGCGGCCCGCGGCGTCGGCGGTGATCAGCCCGGTGAGCGGGTAGACGGGGGTCCAAGGCCTGAGTCCGGTGAAGTCGTGGGCGTCGACGGCGGCCTGGAGGGCCACCCAGGACTGGACGAGGGCGTGGTCGGCGGGGTTCACCCGGACGATGTCGTAATGCGTCATGGGCAGAGTCTGGCCGAGACCTGTGGCACAGGCAAGTCCATTCGGTGGATCGCGAAGGGACACCGAAGGGGCGCAAGGGTTTGGAGAGGCCGCGTCAGGGTACGCGAGCGAAGAGGAGACACCCGCATTGGGGAAGATTGGTCGGGAGACCGCAATCCCTGACACCGGCTGGCGCTGCTCGACACGTTCTAGCCCCAGGACTCGCAGTCAACCGGGTGAGTGGCGACAGGACTACTGCGGCCTCCCGCAAGAAGAATTCTTGCTCATTCACTGAATAGGGTCAAGACCCGAACTTCGCTTCTTTTTGTCGGGTACCCGACACAAGCCTTCACAACGGTCACACAGAGTGATAATTTCGGGAGCTCGGCAAGCGCTCTACAAGGAACCCTTCCCGAACTCCCGGTCCACTCAGGATTCCAGAATTCCGGCCTCTTTCGCGGCCTTCAACGAAGGCTTCACCGTGTGCGTGGGCCCGACCAGCGACGACACCGCGTCCAAAGTCTTCAGGCCTTCACCGGTGTTGTAAATGACGGTTTCGGCCTCCGGGTCGAGCTGCCCGGATTCGAGGAGCTTACGCAGCGTAGCCACGACCACCCCGCCGGCCGTTTCAGCGAACACGCCGGTGGTCGAGGCGAGCAACCGAACGCCTTCGCGGATCTCATCATCCGAGACTTTGGCCATCCCGCCGCCGGTCGAGCGGCACGCTTCGATCGCGTAGGGCCCGGCGGCCGGGTCGCCGATGTTGAGGCTCTTGGCGATCCCGGTGGGCTTGACGGGGGTGATCACGTCGGTTCCGGCCGCATAAGCGTCGGCGATCGGGCTGCACCCGGCCGACTGCGCGCCGAAGACGCGGACCTTGCCCGGCTCGGTCAGGCCGATCTCGGCCGACTCCTCGAAGGCCTTGTGGATCTTGGTGAGCAGCTCGCCCGAGGCCATCGGGACCACGACCTGCTCGGGCAGGCGCCAGCCGAGCTGCTCGGCGACCTCGTAGCCGAGCGTCTTGGAGCCTTCGGCGTAGTAGGGGCGGATGTTGACGTTGACGAACGCGGTGGTCTCGAAGTCGTCGGTCTCGGTCAGCTCCGAGCACAGCCGGTTCACGTCGTCGTAGGACCCCTGCACGGCCACGAGCTGGCCGCCGTAGATCGCCGACTGGACGATCTTGCCCGGCTCCAGGTCGTGGGGGATGAACACGATCGAGGGCACCCCGGCGCGCGCGGCGTGCGCGGCCACGGAGTTGGCGAGGTTCCCGGTCGAGGCGCACGCGAAGCGGTCGAAGCCCAGCTTGATCGCGGCCGAGACCGCGGTGGAGACCACGCGGTCCTTGAAGGAGTGGGTGGGGTTGGCGCTGTCGTCCTTGACCCACAGCTTCCGCATGCCCAGGGCCTTGGCCAGGTGCTTCGCGTCGATGAGCGGGGTCAGGCCGGGGTCGAGGCTGACGCGGTCGGCGGGGTGGACGCCGACGGGCAGCAGCGGCGCGTAGCGCCAGATGTTCTGGGGACCGGCCTCGATCTGCTCGCGGGTGACCTTGGCGAGCGCGGCCTGGTCGTAGTCGACCTCAAGGGGACCGAAACACTGCCAACAGGCGTGCTGGGCGATCAGGTCGTAGGTGGCGTTGCAGTTGCGGCAGATCAGGCCCTTGGCCGGGCTGTCAGCGAACAGGGTATTGGACATACGAGAAGGCTCCTCCCTCATCTTCCCCGCGTCGGCGGGCCGGAATTGGCACCTGCCGCGCGCCGTGGCGCTCGGTGGTTGCCGCAGCTTCGCAGGGCCGGACCCCTCAGCTGCTCTGGATGAAGTACGAGCCGAATGCTACGGGTGTGTTGCGTGAAGCTGCAACCGGCATACCAACTTGCGAGACTGGTTCACAATCCTGGTGTTCCGATGGGTGAGGTGCGATCTCCCAGGTCAACGGCATACGCCACGCCTGGGCCGAACGGTCGTTGTCGGGGATCGGTCAGCGCCTACAGGGCCCGCTTGGTCGCGGCCCACACCGCCCGCGCGTCGGCCGTCCCGGCCACGTCGTGGACCCGCACGCCCCACGCGCCGGCCTCGAACGCCAGGATCGAGGTGGCCAGCGTGGCCGCCTCGCGCTGCCCGACCGGGCGCGGCTTGCCGCTCTCGTCCTCCAGGAGCTTCCCGAGGTAGGTCTTGCGCGAGGACGCGAACAGCAGCGGATACCCCAGCGCCACGAACTCGTGCAGGTGCGCCGAGAGCCGCCAGTTGTGCTCGGCGGTCTTGGCGAAGCCGATCCCGGGGTCGAGGATGAGGTTGTCGCGGTCCACACCGGAGTCGAGCGCGGCCTCGACGCGGTCCTCCAGTTCGGCCTTGACGTCGGCGACCACGTTGTCGTAGTGGGCGAGCCGCTGCATGTCGGCCGAGTGGCCCCGCCAGTGCATGAGGATCCAGCGCACGCCCGTGTCGGCCACGACCCGCGCCATGTCCGGGTCGGCCAGGCCGCCGGAGACGTCGTTGACGACACTCGCGCCTGCCTCGATCGCCGCCGCCGCGACGGCCGCGCGGGTGGTGTCGATCGAGACCGTCAGGCCCCGTTCGGCCAGCGCCGCGATCGCGTCGACCACGCGGGCGGTCTCGGTGGCCGCGTCCACGCGCTCGGCTCCGGGCCGGGTGGACTCGCCGCCCACGTCCACGATGTCCGCGCCCTCGGCGGCCATCTGCGCGCCGTGGGCCACCGCGTCGCCGAAGTCGAGGTAGCGCCCGCCGTCGGAGAACGAGTCGGGGGTGATGTTGAGGATGCCGATGATCGTCGGCAGGGCCGGGCCCGGTGCGGCGCTTGCTTGCGGCTCAGTCACGGCATCGACGTTACCCGCGCCGGGCGCGTGAAGCCCTCGCATCAAGCGAGGCGCGTGAGGTCCAGCACGTGCCACACGAGCAGTTCCCCGGTCCCGGTGGACCACCACAGGCTCCGCGCGTCCGCGCCGGTCCCGCTAGCGGTGGAGGCCACCAGGAACGCTTCGCCCGCTTCGAGGTCGAACAGGGTCACGCGCAGGCCCTCGCCGACGGCGCTGACGCTCTCCGAGAGAGGCTCGAACCGGTCGATGAGGCCCACGTCGGGAGAGACGGCCGAGGTGAACCCTTCGGCCACGGTGACGCGCCCGGTCCCGTCTGGACGGACGAGGTCGATACGGGACCCATCGGCGGCGGTCACCACGAGACGGCACCAGGTGGCCGAGCACAAGGTCAGCTCGTCCTCGCCGGCGAAGACCTTGACGCCCGCGCCGGTGTCGCCGCGCACGAGCTGCGCGCCGCCGAGCGAGTCGGAGCCGGCGCTGGCGAGCCAGGGCCACGCGGCGGCCTGCCAGGACCCGCCGAGCTCGTCGACGGCGACCTCGCCGCCCCCGACCGGCACGGACCGGTGCTCGGTGACGCGGGTTTCACTGCGCGCCATGCTGAGCCAGTGGAGGCCTTCGGCGGCGAACTGGAGGTCGTAGGCGCTGCCGGAGGCGATCACGTCGCCGGTGTCGGCGGTGAGCAGCTCCCCGGGGCCGGGCCTGCCGTCCTCGCCGCGCGGGGCCGTCCACAGCTGGGAGGCGACGCGGCCCTGCTCGTCGGGGATCGAGACGATCCACGCGAGACGGTCGTCGGTGGCCGCCGCGGCGATCACCCCGGGCACGGCGCCCGGTTCGGCCACTGTGGTCGCGGTGGCCTCCCCTAGGGCGTCGCGTTCGAGGTAGAGCAGCGCGCCGGTTTCGTCGGTGCCCAGAGCGGCGTCGGTCTTCGGGTCGTCCTCGTCGAGGAACGCCAGCGGCGTCCACGCCCGGCCCTCGACCAGGCCGGGCCAGTCGACCGGTTCGGTGTCCCAGTTGGCCCACACCGTGGGGGTGGTGTCGGGCGCGACGGTTTCGGTCTCGGGGCGGTCGGGGGAGGGCCAGACCAGCCACGCGAGGGCGAGCGCGGCCGTGCCGACGAGGGTGAGCCGCTGCGCGGTGTCCATCGGCCGCTTCGTTTCCGCCGCCGTCGCGGCCGGGTCGATCAGGTCAGCTCCGGCGGTGTCAGTCGCGTTCGCGGGACTTGTACAGGTACAGCAGTCCCGCGCCGACCCCGGCGGCGGCCGCGGTGGGCAGCGCCAGTTTGGCCGCGCGGCGGCCGCGTCGGTAGTCCAGGACCGGCCAGCCGTAGTGGCGGGCTTGGCGGGCCAGGCGCGCGTCCGGGTTGACCGCGATCGCGCGTCCGACCTTCCGCAGCATCGGCAGGTCGTTCGCCGAGTCGGAGTAGGCGGTGCACTGCTCCAAGTCGAGGCCCCGCTCGGCCGCGAGCTGGGCGATGCCGTCGGCCTTCGCGGGGCCGTGCATGAGGTCGCCGACGAGGCGGCCGGTGTAGCAGCCGTCCTCGACTTCGGCGATGGTGCCGAGCGCGCCGGTCAGGCCCAGGCGCGAGGCGAGGATGCCGGCGAGTTCGACGGGGCTGGCGGTCACCAGCCACACCTCCTGCTCGGCCTCCAGGTGCCGTTCGGCGAGCCGCCGGACGGGCGCGAGGATGCGCGGGGAGATGTCGCGGTCGACGACCTCTTCGCACAGGGCCCGCATCTCGGCGACGGGGAACCCGGCGACCAGTTCGAGCGCGGAGCTCTTGATGGAGGAGATGTGGCCGTGGTTCTCGGCCCCGAATTTGAAGCGGGCCTGCTTCCACGCGTAGTTGAGGATGTCGCGCGCCGAGAGCACGCCGTGCTTGGCGAGCGCGCGGGCGAGCCAGTAGGTGGACGCGCCGTGCATCAGGGTGTTGTCGACGTCGAAGAAGGCGGCGGAGGGAATGTGGGCGTTGTCCTCGTCGACCAACGGCTCGACGACGACGGAGTGGGCACGGGCGCTGCCGCCAGACCGCGCCGGTTGTGGACGGGGTGTGGCGGAGGCAATGTAGGAAGCCTCGATCTCAGACACCCTAAAAGCCTACAAGCCTCAGGCAGACGCCCTGTAACGCCAGGACGCGAGCCCGGTGAATTTCCAGTGTGGCCCCAGTTACGCCCAAAAGCCCCCTTCGCCCCGCAGGCGAAGGTTCCCCAGGTGGCCGAGCGGAGAGCGGAGCGGAGGGCGAGGCGACGAGCGGCGGGCGGCGGCGAACGCGGGGGCGACAGAGGAGCGGGCGGAATAGGGCGCCGGAGGGAAGCGGGGCGTGGAGACTGGCGGGCGGTGAACGCGCGGGGCGGCGGGGCAGCGGACGAACGAGGCGCTGGAGGCGGGCGGCCGAGGCGGCGAGCCGAAGCGGGGGCGCGGCGGAGAGATCGTGGCGTCCGTGCGGGCGGCGGGCGTGCGAGACGAAGCGCCGGAGGCGGGCGTGCGAGTGGCGAGCCGAGGCGGCGGCGAAAGAAACGGCGGGGCGGCCGCTCAGAGGCGGCGATGGCGTGGCGAAACGAGGCGCGGGAGGCGGGCAGCCGAAACGGGGGCGGCGGGTGAGTGGTGATCCGAGGCGGCGCGGCCGGGCGTTCGCTTCGGCGCGGCGTTCGCGCGGTGCATCGCCTCGGGCGGGACAGGGCGACGGGCCGGGGGTGTTGGGGGCCCCGGCCCGTGTTCCGCACCTTTTTCTTCTGCTCAGTTGAAGAGGTCGGAGATGACTCCGGTGAGTTCGCCGAGGACGCCGCCGTTCTGGGGGGCCTCGGTGGTCGGGTCCTCCGTCGTGGCCGGGCTCGTCGCGCCGCCCGAGGTGGGCGCGGACGGCGGGGCGTTCGTCGCCGTCGCGTCGCTTCCGGTCGGCTCGGTTTCCGGCTGCTCGGCCTGGGTGCTCTCGCCTCCGTCGCCGCCGCCTTCTTCGGTGCTGCCGGTGCTCTGGCTCTCGCCCGAGCCGCCCGGCTCCGCCGGAGTGGTGGAGTCGACCGAGTTCTGCGAGCACGTGCCCGGGATCGGACCCAGTTCGTCACTGGCCCCGCCCGACTTGGTGCAGTCCAGCGCCTCGCGCAGCTCGACCGAGCGCAGCGCCGCGGCTTCGAGCACCGCCGCGAGCTCCTCGCCGGATTCGAGGCCTTCGCCGCCCATGCCGGTGAGCATGTCGTCGAGCACCCATCGGTGCTCGTTGGCGAAGTTGTCCACATAGTCCAGCGGCGACGGGTCGCCGTTCTCGACCGCGAGCTCGCCGAGCAGCGCGGTGCCGCTGCGCAGCTCCGAGGCCGCGTCGTCGAGCGCGCTGGCGACCGCTTCGTCGTCATGGGCGACCGCGGCGGCCTCCTGGATCCGGGTGCGCGCGAACTCCAGGTAGAGCTGCGCCTTCCCCAGGTCGTTCCCGGCCAGCGCCAACTGCGCCCGCTCGGTGGACCGCTTGACGTTGTACAGCGTCTCGCCCGGCAGCGCGTCACCCGAGGCCGCGGAGACCCCCGAGACGGCGACGGTACCGGTGAGCAGCGCGGCGACGATGGCGAGACGGCGGCCGCCGCGCGGGCGCTTGGGGAACATGTCCTCCAGCACCGGCGGTCTTCGCGTCTGCGGCACGGAGGCGCTGGCGCGGTGCCGGGCGGTGACGCCGATGCCCTCGTCGGTGGCGACGGCCATGAGCCGCCTTCTGGTCGCGTCGTGCCACTGCTGCGACGGCCTGCCGACCGTTGCGAGCTGTCGGCCCAGTTCGTCGAGCCGGTCGGCGACGCCGACGAGTTCGGCGAGCGCTTCGCCCGACGCGCCCGGCGGTTCAGCGCCGTGGCGTAGGTGAGGGAGGGTGGGTTCGTCGAAGTCAAGCAGACGTGCGAATTCCTCCGCGCGTCGGCGCTCCATCGGGTTCAAGTTCACCGGGCACACCCCCTCTCACTGCATGGATCCTGCTCCTGTACTGAGAACAACGCACGAGTAGCCCCTGAGGTTACGGTTCGCCGCGAACCTTGCGATGCGGACACTTCGGCCGCTTCTCGGTCCGGCCTCGCGGCGGCATCGGGCCGGTATACGGCCCTGACCTGGCGGTATCGGTCCGTCTGGGGCGGTCCCGGACGGGGTCGTGGATTACGTGGAAGCGGGTTGAGGTCCCGCTATCGGATGACGTCGGTGTCGTGTACCCGACAGTCGTATCGACGATCCCGGCAGCGAGCCCGCGCTGCCGGGACGCACCGGTCAGCCGCGGAAGCCGTCCGGCAGCAGCCGCGCGAGGGTGCGCACGGCCCGGTACTGGAGCGCCTTGACCGCGCCCTCGTTCTTGCCCATGGTGCGGGCGGTCTCGGCGACGGTGAAGCCCTGGAGGAACCGCAGGACGATGCATTCCTGCTGGTCGGGGTTGAGCTTCTTCACCGCGGTGAGCAGCGTGGCGTTGGTGAGCTTCTCCAGCGCCGCGGTCTCGGGGGAGGTGGTCGGGTCGGTCTCGGCGGCGTCGGCCCCCAGGACGTCGGGTTTGACGATCTCCAGCCGGTACCGGCCGGACTTGAAGTGGTCCACCACCAGGTTCCGCGCGATCGTGACCAGCCAGGCCCCGAAGGCCCGGCCCTGCCACGAGAAGCTGGAGATGCGCCGCAGCGCCCGCAGGAACGTCTCGGACGCGAGGTCCTCGGCGAGCTGCGCGTTGTTCACGCGGAAGTAGATGTAGCGGTACACCGTGTCGGAGTAGCGGTCGTAGATCTCCCCGAACGCCCTCGGGTCGCCGTCCTGGGCCCTGGCCACGAGGTCGGCGACCTCGTCGCCGTCGACCTGGTCGCCGGGGTCGGGCGCGGCCTCGGTGGCCCCGCCGGCACCCGAGCCCGAGCGGACCTGGTGCTGCTCGGCGGTGCCGGTGTCCAGGCTCAGGACCGTCCAGACCGCCTGCCTGAGGCGTTCGAACGTGGAGGCCGGCTGCGACAGGGCGTCGGCGACGGCCCCGGCGCGCAGGAAGGAGGTGAAATCGGGAGTGGACTGCGTCGAGTAGGTGCTCGCGAGCGGGTGCGGCAACGCTGGCGAGCCGAAGATTGAGCCAGCCGTGGCTGGTGCAATACCGGGCACTAGTGGCCTCCTCGTGTGAGGGGTCGGGCCGAGTCGAGCGAACGGATCCCGCAGGGACTGACCCGCCTGAGTCTAGAAATCAGGAGGGGCCGCGACGCGGATTTGCGATCGGCGTGTCGCGCTCGGTGACGGCTTCGGCCGGGGCGATGTCGGCGCTCGCACAGCGCGCCGGCGTACCCTTCGTTTTGGGGGCGGAATCCCACCATTACCTCCCCAGACGTGTCGACGGCCCGCGATCGCGGACCGGTTGTGCCTCAATAGTGAGCGAGGAATGACAGAGGGTGTCGCACAAGCTGTGCGATGTCTCCGTGAGTGAAGGGAGCAGGGTGAACAGGCTGACGCTTTTGACTACAAGGGAATGCCATCTGTGCGACGCCGCGCGCGCCGACCTCGACCGGGTCGCCCGCGCCACCGGCGAGTCCTGGACCGAGATCGACGTCGCCGACCACGCCGAGTACGCCCGCGAATACGGCGACCGGCTCCCCGTCGTGCTGCTCGACGGGCGCGAACACGGCTACTGGGACGTCGACGTGCCCCGCCTCGAACGCGACCTCGCCGCTGGGGACACGAAGCCCTAGACACCCCGTGCGATTCGACACACCGAAATTCTTCGGTTAACGGTCATCGACGACTTTTTGGTGCAAACTCAAGCCCTACGGCGGCTCGCCGGGAGAACACCGGACTTCGGTACAGCTGGGCTTCGCCCAGCGTTACGGGGGTGTACCGCGCCGGTCCCCGCGGGCCGCCGTATCGGTCCCCACTGCGTGTTCACACGATGAACGCAGCCGGTCCCGCAGAAGGCCAACGGGTTAGCGCCGCCTGTGCGAGGCCCTGCACGGCCCACCTCCTAAGCTGAGTCACGCGTCGGTCATCGACGACACGGAGGCGAGCGGACCTGGAGTTCCACCATTGACGACCACCGGTGAAGGCACACCCACCCCCGACGCCGCGCCCGCCGCGGCCGCCGACCTCCCCGCGGCCACCGTCAGGCGACTGCCCGAGTACCTCCGCGCCCTCGGCACCCTCTCGGAGTCCGGCGTCGAGACCGTCTCCTCCGAGACCCTCGCCGCGGCGACCGGCGTCAACTCCGCGATGCTCCGCAAGGACCTCTCCCAGCTCGGGGCCTCGGGGATGCGGGGCGTGGGCTACAACGTGACCGCTCTCGCCACCCACATCGCAGGTGTGCTCGGACTCACTCAGGACTCCCGCGTGGCCATCATCGGCCTGGGGCACTTGGGGCAAGCGCTGGCCCGATACCCCGGGTTCTCCGAGCGCGGCTTCGACATCGTTGGCCTCTTCGACGCCGACCAGGGCATCATCGGTAGGGACCTGGACGGCATCCCGGTGCGCGACGTGGCGCTCCTGGCCCAGGCAGTACGTGACGAAGGCATCAACATAGGGGTCATCGCCACACCCGGCGCGGCCGCCCAACATGTGGCCGACCTCCTCGTAGATGCTGGTGTCACAAGCATTCTCAACTTCGCGCCGTGCGTGCTGGCCGTGCCCGCGGGCGTGGTCGTCCGCAAGGTCGACCTGGCGGTCGAGCTCCAGATCCTCTCGTTCCACGAACATCACAAGACGATCGGCCTCCAAGCGGACCAATATCGGAAGACGCAGGCGAACACCGCCTGAGCAGACACGCACGTCAACAGACGGGAACGGTGAAGTGAACCTCCTGGTAGTCGGCATCTCGCATCGCAGTGCCGCGGTGGAGACCCTCGAACGCCTCGCGGTCGGCCCCGAGGCCGCCGCCGACCTGTCCCGCGCGCTGCTGCGCGGCGGCGAGGTCCGCGAGGCCGTGGTGCTCTCGACCTGCAACCGCGTCGAGGTCTACGCCGCCGCCAGCTCCTTCCACGGGGGGCTCACCGCCGTCGTCGACGAACTCCACCGCGTCTGGGGGCTCTCCGAGACCGAAGCGGCCCTCGACTTCGCGTCGTGCGGGTACGTGCGGCACGGGGCCGACGCCGTGGCCCACACCTTCCGGGTGGCCGCCGGGCTGGACTCGATGGTCGCGGGCGAGCCGCAGATCCTCGGGCAGCTGCGCGAGGCCTACGAGACCGCGCGCGAGGCCGACCAGGTCGGGCGGCGCCTGCATGAACTGTTCCAGCAGGCCCTGCGCGTGGGCAAGCGCGTGCGGGCCGAGACCGACGTGGACGCGGCCGCGCCTTCGATCGTGACCGCCGCGCTCGGCCTGGCCGAGACCGAACTGGCCCAGGCGGGGCTGTCGCTGGCCGGGGCCCGCGCGGCCGTGGTGGGCGCGGGCGCGATGGGCTCTTTGGCGACCGCCACGCTCGCGCGCGCGGGCGTCAAGACCCTCGCCGTGGCCAACCGCGACCGCGCCAAGGCCGACCGGCTCGCCGCCGAATGGGACGCCGAGGCCGCCTCCTACGACGACCTCGCCGCCCTCGCTGCCGGGGTCGACCTGCTGGTGTGCGCGACGGCCTCGCCCGAGCCGGTCCTGCGCGAGGCGCACCTGGCCGGGCGGACCGAGCCGCTGGTCGTGTGCGACCTGGCGCTGCCCAAGGACGTGGCCGAAGCGGTCGCGCTCATCGAGGGCGTGACCGTGATCGACATCGCCGAGATCCAGCGGGCCGAGGCCGCCGGTGCCGCCGCCGAGACCCTCGCCGAGGTCGAGGCGCTGCTGGCCGAGGAGATCGCGGCCTACAACGAGAGCCTGCGCGCCGACGCGGTGACCCCGACCGTGGCCGCGCTGCGTTCGGCCGCCGCCGACATCGTCGAGACCGAGCTCTCGCGCGTGGCCCGCCGCGGCGACTTCACCGACGACCAGCGCGCCGAGGTCGCCCGCACCGTGCATCGAGTGGTGCAGCGGCTCCTCCACGAGCCGACGGTCAGGGTCCGCGAACTCGCGGGCCGCCCCGGTGCGCCCGACTACGCCCAGGCCCTGCGGGACCTGTTCGCGCTGGACGCGGGCACGGTCGCCGAACCCGACGGCGACCGCCTCGCCGACGCGCTGCGCGTCAGCCCGGTCCCCGAGTCGGCCGAAGCGGGCGTCCTCGCGGACGCGCTCGCCGCGGACCACTCGACTCACGGCAGCAACGCTGCCGCACGTGCCGACGAGGCTCCTCGTCTCTCCTCGTCCGCCGCCCCAACGCCGCCCGGCGCGTCTGAGGTCGCGCCGGCCTTAGGAAGGGAAGCACCTGTGATCCGTGTCGGGACCAGGGGATCGAAACTCGCGCTCGCGCAGAGCGGCATGGTCGCCGAGGAGCTCGCCCGCGTCTCGGGCGAGCGGGTCGAGCTCGTGGAGATCAAGACCACAGGGGACGGGACCACGGTGCCCGTGGCCCAGCTCGGGGTCGGGGTGTTCGTCAACCAGCTCCGCGAGGCGCTGGACCGCGAGGAGATCGACATCGCCGTCCACTCGTTCAAGGACCTGCCCACCGCCCAGCCCGAGCACCTGGTGATCAGTGTGCCCCCGCGGGCCGACGCGCGGGACGTGCTCATCGCCTCGGGCGGGCGCACCCTGTCCGACCTGGGGCCGGGCGCGAGGATCGGGACCGGGTCGCCGCGGCGCATCGCGCAGCTCAACGCCCTGGGCCGCGGGTTCGAGTGCGTGCCGATCCGCGGGAACATCGACACCCGCATCGGCCGCGTCGGCGACGACCTCGATGGAGTGATCCTCGCCGCGGCGGGCCTCAAGCGGGTCGGCCGGGAGGGTGAAGTCACCGAGTACCTGGACCCGCTGGTGATGCTCCCCGCTCCGGCACAAGGGGCATTGGCGGTCGAATGCCGCAAAGCGGATATGACAACTGCGCTGATCTCAAGTAAGCTCAACGACCGGTACTCACAGGCCGCCGTCGCCGCCGAACGCGCACTTCTGCAACGACTCGAAGCCGGATGCAGCGCTCCCGTAGCCGCACTCGCCGATGTCGCCGAAAGCGCCGAACCCGGCGAGGTCGACCTGTATCTGCGGGGGGCCGTAGGGGCCGTCGACGGTTCCGTCATCGAACGGCTGTCGACCACCGCCGCGCTCCCTGACGCACGCGAGACGGGCGACGCCGAACTGGCCGCCCGGGCCGCCGCCGTGGGGATCGCACTCGCGGAGGACCTGCTCGCGGCCGGGGCCGAGCAACTATTGAAGTTAGACGCAAGCTCAGACGACTGTTGATGGAGAGAACATGACCAGTGCCCGTAAGCCGGTGGGCCGCGTGCGATTCGTGGGGACCGGCCCAGGCGACCCGGGACTGCTGACCAAGCGCGCCCTCGACGCGATCCGCGAGGCCGACCGCGTCTACTACGACCGCTCGCTCCCGCAGTCGCTCGTCGAAGCCGCCAAGGAGATCAACGGCGACGACACCCGGCTGCGACTCATCGAGTCCTCCCCGGGCGACCAGGGCAAGCTCATGGCCGCCGCGGCGCGCGAGGGCGAGAACATCACCCGCCTCATCGTCGGCGACGCCTACCCCAACCGCCTGGCCCGGGCCGAGATCAAGGCCGCCTCGGCCGAGCAGGCCCGCTTCGAGGTCATCCCCGGCATGAGCCACGCGCAGGCCGTCTCGGTCTACGCGGGGATGCCCCCCGGGGAGATCCGCACCGTCATCGAGATCGACGACATCGCCTCGGTCGAGCCGCTGGTCATCGCCGACGCGATCAAGCGCGGCTCGCTGACCGTGACCGCCGACGTCTCCGACCTCTCCAGCCTGAGGGACATCCTCCTCTCCGGCGGGGTCCCCGGCGAGACCGCCGTGGCCGTCACCGGCGACGCGACCGGCGAGACCGAGTACACCACCACGTCCTCCGTCGACACCTTCGTGGAGGCGGCCCTCGGCTACGCCGGGCAGGTCGTGCTCACCATCGGCCCCGGCGTCGACGACCGCCACGAACTCGCCTGGTGGGAGGGACGCCCGCTCTACGGCTGGAAGGTCCTCATCCCGCGCACCAAGGAACAGGCCGGCGTCATGTCCGAGCGCCTGCGCGCGTACGGCGCGATCCCCTGCGAGGTGCCCACCATCGCCGTCGAGCCCCCGCGCACGCCCGCCCAGATGGAGCGGGCCATCAAGGGCCTGGTCGACGGCCGCTACGCCTGGATCGTGTTCACCAGCCAGAACTCGGTGAAGGCCATCTGGGAGAAGTTCAAGGAGCACGGCCTGGACGCCCGCGCGTTCGGCGGCCTGCGCATCGCCTGCATCGGCGAAGCCACCGCCGACGCCGTGCGCGAGTTCGGGATCGAGCCCGAACTGCTGCCCACCGGCCAGCAGTCCTCCGAAGGCCTCCTCGAAGTCTTCCCGCCGCACGACCCGGTCCTGGACATGGTCGGCCGCGTGCTGCTGCCGCGCGCCGACATCGCCACCGAGACCCTCGTGCAGGGGCTCTCCGAGCGCGGCTGGGAGGTCGACGACGTCACCGCCTACCGCACCGTGCGCGCCTCGCCGCCCGCCGCCGACATCCGCGACGCCATCAAGTCCGGCGGCTTCGACGCGGTCCTGTTCACCTCGTCCTCGACCGTCCGCAACCTCGTGGGCATCGCCGGAAAGCCGCACCAGCGCACCGTCGTCGCGTGCATCGGTCCGGCCACTTCGGACACCGCGACCGAGTTCGGGCTGCGCGTGGACGCCAAGCCCGACAACGCATCGGTGCCCGACCTCATCGAGGCACTGGCCGAATACGCCACGGAGCTCAAGCAGCGCTTGGCCGAGGGGCCGATCAAGACCCGCCGCGGCCAGAAGGTGCAGGGCCCCACGGCGCTGCGGTTCCGCTAGCAGGCAATGAGTTTAGGAAGGAAGTGGCCGCAGTGCCGACCAGCTCCGAATTCCCGGTGATCCGACCTCGGAGGCTGCGTCGCACTGCGGCCCTTCGCCGTCTCGTGGCCGAGACCCGCGTGCATCCCTCCGACTTGGTGCTGCCGCTGTTCGTCAAGGAAGGCTTGACCGAGCCGGTCGAGATCGCCTCCATGCCCGGGGTCTACCAGCATTCGGTGGACTCGGCGCGCAAGCTCGCGGTCGAGGCCGCGCGATCGGGAATCGGGGGGCTCATGCCCTTCGGAATCCCGGCGGTGCGGGACGCGATCGGTTCGGGCGCAACGGATCCGGACGGGATCCTGAACGTGGCGACCCGCGCGATCCGCGAGGAGATCGGCGACGACCTGGTGGTCATCCCCGACCTGTGCCTGGACGAGTTCACCGACCACGGCCACTGCGGCGTCCTGCGTCCGGACGGCACTGTGGACAATGACGCGACCTTGGTGCGCTACGGCGAGATGGCGCTGTGCCTGGCCGAGTCGGGCGCGGACCTGCTCGGCGCCTCGGGGATGATGGACGGCCAGATCGGTTACGCGCGTGCGGCACTGGACGAAGCGGGCCACACCGACACCGGGCTCTTGGCGTACGCGGCGAAGTATGCCAGCGCCTTCTACGGCCCGTTCCGCGACGCGGTCGAGTCCCAGCTCCAGGGCGACCGCCGCACCTACCAGCAGGACGCCCCGAACGTCACCGAGGCGCTGCTGGAGATCGACCTCGACGTCGAGCAGGGCGCCGACATCGTCATGGTCAAGCCCGCGCTGCCCTACCTCGACATCGTCCGCGCCGCAGCCGACCGCAGCCCGGTCCCCGTCGCGGCCTACCACATCTCAGGCGAATACGCCCAGATCGTGGCGGCGGCCGAACGAGGCTGGATCGACCGCGACGCGGCCATCATCGAATCCCTGACCAGCATCAAACGAGCCGGAGCAGGCATCATCGCCACCTACACCGCCCTGGAAGCGGCCGAGATCCTCCGCTAGTCCTCTGGGAGCGTCTGGGTGATCCGCTGTTGGGTCAGTTGCGGGAAAATCTTCGCTGCGGCGATGAAGTCCTTGTCTTCGTGCAGCACCGTGAGTTTGAGCTGCATCGCGGTCGCCGCGATGAGGTAGTCGGCGACGCTGAACATGTTGTGCATGCTGCGATCCATCAGGTCGTGCCGGATCGCACGCACGTAGTCCCAGGCGCCATCCGGTACCGCGACGAACTGATTGCCGGCGAGAAGATTCATCTCGGCCATCTTCGCCTGGTTCTTCCCCACGGATGCCAGGGCCTCGCACAGGACCGGCTCGCAGATCGCGAATCGCCGTCGTCTTGCGAAGTCGACCCATGCGGGGTCGACTTCGCGCCGGAGGATGCGGACGAGCGCGCTGGTGTCGATGAGGAAGTTCACTCGTCGGCGGCTTCCATCTGATCGAGGTCGATCACGCCTTCGTCGACCATCGAGAAGAGGTCGCGCCAGGCTTCTTCGGGACTTTTGTCCTGAGCTTGGGCGTAGAACGAGAGCGCCTCGTTGATGGCCTGCTTCTTGGTCTTCGCCCCGCTCTTCGACATGACATCGGCCAGCAGTTCGTCGTCGATGTCCACGAGCGTCTTGGTCATGACCGCCTCCGCACTCTTATATCGCATGTAGTTCAGAGTATATCCAAGGTGGCGGTCCTTAGTGAAACTTAGGAGTACTCCGCGTGTTGTGAGATGCCGGTCTTGCCGTGCGGGTCAGCCGATGAGCGGGGCCAGGTAGGCGATGAGGGCTCGTTTGACCTCCATGGTGGTGAGGGGGAGGTCTTTCTCCTCGGCGGCGATGAGGAGGGGGAGGGTTCCTCGGAAGAGGTGGATCGTCATGGTCACCGTGAGGGCGAGCCGGGCCGGGGGGATGCCGGGGGCGCGCTGGAGGAAGATCGCTTCGAGGCTTGAGAACATGAGCTGTTGGGCGGGGCGTTTGGCTTCGGCGAGTTCGGGGGTGACGCCGGGGTCGGCCAGGAGGGCGTGGAAGCCGGGGTTGGCGCGGTCGAAGGCGATGATCGGGTCGAGGACGCGGTCGACGAGGTGCGGTAGGGGCAGGCGCGGGTCCTGGGGGGCGAAGGCCTCGCCGTGGGCGGCCTCCAGGCGTTCGACGTAGCGGGCCATGAGGGCTTCGGCCAGTTCCTGCTTGTTCTTGAAGAACTGGTACAGCGTTCCCGGGGAGGCGCCTGCTCGGGCGGCTATCGCGTTGGTGCTCGCCTTCGCGAAGCCTTGTTCGGCGAAGACCTCCGCGGCGGCGTCGAGCAGTTCGGCCATGCGCTTCTCGCCTCTGGCCTGGCGTTTGCGCACGGGCTTTGCTGTGTCCTCGGTCACCGATTTCCCTTCGACTTGCTAATACGAGTCGTTGCTCGTATTTTTATTTGCGAGTACTCGCTCGTGTTCGCAGTCTACGCCGGTCGGGAGACCACATGACCACCATCGCCCCCTCCCCGCCCCGCACTCGCGGGCTGGGCCAGTTCCTCTTCCGCCGCAGACGGGCCGTGCTCGTCTCGGCGCTGCTGCTCACCCTCGTCGCCGGGTTCTTCGGCGCGGGGGCCCTGAACGCCTTCGTGCTCTCCCGTTTCGAGGCCCCGGGCTCGGAGTCGATCGTGACCAAGGCCGAGCTGGCCGACGAGTTCGCCGTGGGCCCGGCGAACTTCCTGCTTCTGGTCACCGCCGCCGACGGCGACGTGGACTCCGCTGCCAGTGCCGCCGAAGGCGAGGCGATCGCGAAAGCCTTGGAGGACACCGGCCTCGCCATCGCCATACGGTCCTATTGGGACGACGCGTCGCCGACGCTGCGCAGCGACGACGGCTCCCAGGCGCTCATCACCGCGAACCTCCCCGGGGACGTCACGCACGTGAGGGAGAACGTCCTGCCCGAGCTGAAAGCCGAGTTCACCCGCACCGAAGGCGCGGTGGCGGTCGCGGTCGGCGGCTCCGACGAGCTGTTTCGCGAGGCCGCGCAGCTCGCCCGCGAGGACTTCCTGCTCGCCGAGGCGATCGTGATCCCCGGGCTGCTCGTCCTCCTCATCGCGATCTACCGCAGGGCCGCGGCCGCGTTCCTGACCGTCGGCGTGGGCCTGTTCGCACTCGTACTCTCCTTGGGGGTCATGCGGATCGTGGCCGCCTTCACCGAAGTGTCCACATTCGCCGCGAACCTGATCCTCGTGATGGCCATCGGCCTGGCCGTGGACTACTGCCTGTTCATCGTCAACCGCTATCGCGAGGAGGCCGCGCTGCACGGCCGGGCCGAAGCCGTGGCCCGCACCGTGGCCACGGCCGGGCGCACGGTCGTCTTCAGCGCCGTCACCGTGGCCGCGAGCCTCTCGGTGCTGCTGTTCATGCCGTTCCCGTTCCTGCGGTCCTTCGGGTACGCCGGGATCGTGGTCCCGCTCGCCGCGGTCCTCGGCGCGGCCGTGGTCCTGCCCGCGGCCCTTGCGGTCTGGGGCCACCGCGTCGAGCGCCGAAAGGCCCCGAAGCCGCTCGAAGAGGGCCGCTGGCACCGGCTCGCGACCCGCGTCATGGGCCGCCCGGTCCTGTACGGGACGCTGGCGCTCGCGCTGGTCGCAGTTCTGGCCTCGCCGCTGCTGGGGGTCCGCTTCGGGGTGCCCGACGAGCGCGCGCTCCCCGAGGACGCGGCCAGTCGCGTCGTGACCGACCAGGTCACGGCGAACTTCGCGGCCGAGGAGACCGACACGATCTTGATCCTGGTCGAAGGCGCGGACGCCGAGTCGCTGTCCGCTTACGCCGCAGCGGTATCCGAAGTGGACGGCATCATTCAGGTGGACTCGGCGGCCGGCTCGTTCATCGCGGGGGAGGAGGCCGGGCCGGGGGATCCCGAACGGTTCCAATGGAACGGCCAGGACACGTGGCTCGCGGCCGTGCCCACCGGGGACGCGATGCGCGACGACCCGTACGCGATGGTCGGCGAGGTGCGGGCCGTCGCCGCCCCGTTCGAAGTGTCCGTCTCGGGCTACCCGGCCGACCTCGCCGACTTCCGCGACGCGCTGCTCGACCGGCTGCCGCTGCTGCTCGCCCTGATCGTGCTGGTGACGTTCGTGATCCTGTTCCTCATGACCGGCAGCGTGATCGCCCCGATCAAGGCGACCATCCTCAACGCACTGTCGCTGTCGGTCATGTTCGGGGCCCTAGTATGGGTGTTCCAGGAAGGGAACCTCGCCGGACTCATCGGTTTCACTCCACAAGGGTCGTTCGAGCCGAGCATCCCGATCCTGATGTTCTGCATCGCCTACGGGCTCTCGATGGACTACGAGGTGTTCATGCTCTCGCGCATCAAGGAGGAGTACGACCGCACCGGCGACCGGGTCGGCTCGATCGCAGCCGGGCTGCAACGCTCCGCGCCGCTGGTTACCGCCGCCGCGCTCGTCCTCGCGTTCACCTTCGCGGTCTACGCGACCGGCGACGTGGTGTTCCTCCAGATGCTCGGCCTCGGCATGGCCCTGGCGGTCGTCGTGGACGCCACCGTGATCCGCGGCGTGCTGCTGCCCGCGATCATGCGGCTCACCGGCCGCGTCAACTGGTGGGCCCCGGCGCCGCTGCGGCGACTGCACGCCCGCATCGGCCTCCGCGAAGGCTGACGGCCTATAGGATATATCCTATAGGAAATGAGGAACTGAGGGCGATATCCTATATCATATAGGATATATCCTATACGGTCGCGACCTCAGGCGACCATGACCGGCTCGGGGTGGAGGCGGACGCCGAACTTCGCCTCCACCTCGCCGGCCACCTCATCGGCCAGGCCCAGCAGCTCCGACGCCGAGGCCCCGCCCCGGTTCGTCAACGCCAATGTGTGCTTTGTGGACAGACCGGCGTTGCCGCGCCGGTATCCCTTCGCGAACCCCGCCGCGCCGATCAGCCACGCCGCCGAGACCTTCACGCGCCCTTGGTCGGCGGGCCAATGCGGCGGCTCACCGCCCGCTCGCTCGGTCAGCTCGTGGAACACCGCCTGCTCGATCACCGGATTGGTGAAGAACGAACCCGCACTCCACGTGTCATGGTCACCCGCATCGAGCACCATGCCCTTCCCGCGCCGCAACTCGACCACCGCCGCCCGCGCCGCCGCCAAAGGCACCCGGTCGCCGACCTCGACGTCCAATCGCTTCGCCAACTCCGCGTAGGCGATCGGACCCGACAGCCCGCTCTCGGTCAAAGCGAAGTCCACACTCAACACCACGAACCGGCTCGAATGCTTGAACACCGAACGCCGGTAGGCGAAACCGCACTCCGCGGGCGACCAGTCGCGAACCTCGTCCGCCTCCCGGTCCCACACCCGCACTGAAGCGATCGTCTGCGCGACCTCCTGCCCATACGCCCCCACGTTCTGAATCGGCGTCGCCCCCGCGGAACCGGGAATCCCGGACAGGCACTCCACCCCCGACAGGCCCTCGGCCACCGTCCACGCCACGAACTCGTCCCACACCTGCCCGGCCTCGACCCGCACCACGCCGTCGCGCCGCACGATCCCCCCGCCGCGCAGCACCACCACCGTGCCGTCGAAGCCCGCGTCCCCGATCACCACATTGCTGCCGCCGGCCAGCAACAGCGTCGGCCCCGACGCGGCCCGCAGCACCGCCACCGCCTCCTGCGACGAAGCGGCCTCGACCAACTCCCGGGCAGGACCCCCCACCCGAAGCGTCGTGTACTCACTGAGCGCTTTGCCGGAAATCCGACTCGGTTCACGGTTCCCGCTTGGCCGTGGGCTGGCGTCTGTCACACCCGAAAGCCTAAGCTTTACGCAGGCTACGAGGAACGGCGGTCATCATGGCTAAGCTGCGCGTCACCGATCACCTCAACGAACTCAAGACCGAGGCCGCCGGCCTGCGCTCGGCCTGCGAACCCGACATCCTCGACCGCGTCGCCCCCTCCAGGCCCGACACCACCGTCGCCGGGATCCTCTCCGGTCTCGCCCGCCTCTACCAATGGGCCGTGAACGCCCTCCTGACCACCCCCACCGACGACGACCTGCCCGAGCCGCCCCCGCCCACGGGCCCCGTCCTGGACGCCTACGACCGCGCCCTGGGCGCCGTCCTCGACGCCATCGAAGCCCGCGGCCCCGAATCCCCGGCCTGGACCTGGGCCCCCGTCGAATGGCGCGCCGAATTCTGGCATCGCCGTGTCGCCGTCGCCACCGCCCTCGCCCGCTGGGACGTCCAGATGGCCGTCGGCGCCACCGCGCCCGTCCCCGTCGCCCTCGCCTCCGAGGCCATCACCGAAGTCTTCGACGCGTTCCTGCCCGTCGGCGCCCGCAGGGGCACCCACACCGGCGCCAACGGGCTCGTCCAACTGTTCGCCCAAGACGCCGACGCGACCTGGTTCATACGCCTGCGAGAAGGCCGCGTCGCCCTGCTCGACCAGCCCGACCCCCAGATCGCGCTCCAGGCCCGCGGGGCCGGATCGGCCTCGGACATCGCTTTGGCGCTGTGGGGGCGGCTGCCGTTCGGGATCTGCGATCTGGTGGGGGACGAGGCGCTGCTCCAGGCCCTGCGGGTCGAATAACGTTTCGGTAAACCCGGCCCGGAAAGCGGACAAACGTTCGGCTCCGACTTGGCAAAGGCATTCCCGCGACGCTAGGCTCAGCTCACGCTCCGCGGTGTCCGCACCGCGCGGCGTCCGTCCAGCGCAGGGCACGTGTGGTCCTGCCTTGGTCGGCACAACCGCCTTTTACCACGGATCGTCTGGCACGTACCTGCCAGTGAAAGGGACCACAGAACAATGGCAACAGTGACGTACTCGGATGCCTCGCGCATCTACCCGGGCACCGAGAAGCCCGCCGTCGACAAGCTCAACATCGAGATCCAGGACGGCGAATTCCTCGTCCTCGTCGGCCCCTCGGGCTGCGGGAAGTCCACCTCGCTGCGCATGCTCGCCGGCCTGGAGGAGATCGACGAAGGCTCGATCTTCATCAACGACACCGACGTGTCGAACCTCCCCCCGAAGTCCCGCGACATCGCGATGGTCTTCCAGAACTACGCGCTCTACCCGCACATGTCCGTCTTCGACAACATGGCGTTCGCCCTCAAGCTGCGCCGCATGCCGAAGGCCGAGATCAAGCAGCGCGTGGAGGACGCCGCGAAGCTCCTCGACCTCTCGGAGTACCTCGGCCGCAAGCCGAAGGCCCTCTCCGGTGGTCAGCGCCAGCGTGTGGCCATGGGCCGCGCGATCGTGCGCGAGCCGCAGGTGTTCCTCATGGACGAGCCGCTGTCGAACCTCGACGCCAAGCTGCGCGTCCAGACCCGTTCGCAGATCGCCTCGCTCCAGAAGCGCCTGGGCATCACCACCGTCTACGTCACCCACGACCAGGTCGAGGCGCTGACGATGGGCCACCGCATCGCGGTCATGAAGGACGGCCTGCTCCAGCAGTGCGACACCCCGCGCGTGCTCTACGACAAGCCGAAGAACACCTTCGTCGCGGGCTTCATCGGCTCGCCGTCGATGAACATCAAGACCGTGTCCCTGACCGAGGCCGGCGGCCTGTTCGGCGACGTGACCCTCCCGCTCTCGCGCGAGGTCCGCGACGCGGCGACCGCCGACGGCGGCGGCAAGCAGGTCACGATCGGCATCCGCCCCGAGCACTGCAAGCTCGGCACGGAGACCTCCGGCGGCATCCCGATCGAGGTCGACCTCGTCGAGGAGCTGGGCTCGGAGGCCTACGTGTACGGCCACGCCGCGTACAACGGCTCGTCGGAGCGCTTCGTGGTCCGCACCGAGTCGCGGAACGTCCCGCGCCTGGCCGAGACCGTGTACGTGGTGCCCGAGCCGGGCCACGAGCACGTGTTCCACGCCGAGAACGGCGACCGCCTCAACTAGGCGAAAATCGTATAGCCTATAGGATATATCCTATAGGGCGACGTCGAAGGGCTGCACGATTTCGTGTGGCCCTTCTTCGTGCGGGGGAAACCCGGGCTTAACGCGAGGGGCGCTACCGTTGTGGGTATGGCCGCCCTCACAGCGACGGACGGCTCGCTCGCCTCGCCGAGCGGGCCCGTGTCAGCGAGCGGACGGACCGGCGTCGGGCGAGAAATGTCGAGCGGTCTGGTCGACGGCGAGCGAGAAGCGTCGGGCGAGCGAATCGACGGTGTGCGAGAGGCGTCGGGCGAGCGGGCCGATGGCGGGTCAGTGTCGGTGAGTCGGCGCGCTGGCGGCGAGCGCGGGGCGTCGGGCGAGCGAATCGACGCCGCTCGCATCGTTCGGCCTCGGGTCGCGGGAGGGGACGAGTTCACCGTCGGGACCGAGTTCGGGCGCCGTCTCGACGACGGGCGGATCGAGTGCACCGTCTGCCCCAGGGCCTGCCGCCTGAGGGAAGGCCAGCGGGGCCTGTGCTTCGTGCGGGCCCGGCGCGGCGACCAGATCGTCCTGACCTCCTACGGCCGCTCCTCGGGATTCTGCATCGACCCGATCGAGAAGAAACCGCTGAACCACTTCCTGCCCGGGGCCCCGGTGCTGTCCTTCGGCACCGCCGGGTGCAACCTCGCGTGCCGGTTCTGCCAGAACTGGGACATCTCCAAGTCCCGCGAGATCGACACGCTCTCCTCCCAAGCCGAGCCCGAGGCTCTCGCTGAGACCGCGAAGCGCTTGGGCTGCAAGTCGATCGCGTTCACCTACAACGACCCGACCGTGTTCCTCGAATACGCCGCCGACTGCGCCGACGCCGCCCGCGAGGCCGGGCTCAAAGCCGTCGCCGTCTCGGCCGGGTACATCAACGCCCCGGCCCGCCGCGAGCTCTACTCGCACATGGATGCGGCGAACATCGACCTCAAGGCGTTCACCGAGGACTTCTACCGCAAGATCGCGTTCGCCTCCCTGAAGACCGTCCTCGACACCCTCGAGTATTTGATCCACGACACGGACGTGTGGACCGAGATCACCACACTCCTCATTCCAGGGCACAATGACTCCGATGCGGAGATCGCGGCCGAAAGCGCCTGGATCGCCGAACACCTCGGCCCCGACGTCCCACTGCACTTCACCGCGTTCCATCCCGACTTCAAGATGCGCGACGTGCCGCCGACACCACCGGCGACGCTCCGCAGGGCCCGGCGGATCGCCCAGGACGCCGGGCTGCGATACGTCTACACCGGCAACGTCCACGACCCGCAGGGCCAGACCACCACGTGTGTCTGTGGCGAAGCCCTCATAGTGCGCGATTGGTACCGCATTGACCGTTATGCGGTGTCGGATAGCGGACAGTGCAGTGGTTGCGGGGCGCGCGTTCCCGGCGTTTTCGACGGACCGGCGGGAGACTGGGGTCCCAAGCGGCAACCGATCCGCATAGCCGCACCGTCATACCGGACAGCACCCGAAACCACACCGCGCCGACCATAGGAACCACCACCGGAAGACCTGCGATGCCATCGATCACTTCAGACACCGTGCGGCCCGAGGCCGTCGCCGGCCGCTTCTACCCGGCAGGGCCCCAGGCCCTGCGATCCGACCTCGAACGACTCATCGCCGAGGTCGGCCCGGTCGACGAACCGCTCGCCGCGGCCTACATCGTCCCGCACGCCGGCTACCGCTACTCCGGGCCCGTGGCCGCCCAGGTCTACGCCCGCCTCGCCGCCCACCGCGGCCGCGTCAAACGCGTCGTCCTGGTCGGCCCCTCCCACCACTACCCGCTCCGCGGCCACGCCGCCGCCCCCTACACCTCCTGGCGCACCCCGCTCGGCGAGGTCAAAGCCGCACCCACCCACGTGGTCGGCCTCTCGCGCCTCCCGCACGAGAGGGAGCACTCGCTCGAAGTGCAACTGCCGTTCCTGCAAGTCGCCCTCGGCGACGACATCGAGGTCACCCCGGTCGCCTGCGGCATGAGCCAGACCCCCGACACCGCGCGGATCATCGCCGCGCTCCTGGCCGAAGCGGGCGAGGACGCCGTCCTCATCTGCTCCACCGACCTGTCCCACTACCACGACCAGGAAACGGCGACGCGCATCGACGCCGCCACCGCCGAAGCGATCAAGGGCCTGCGGCCCCGCGAGATAGCCGCCCAGCACGCGTGCGGCGTGTTCGCCCTGCGCGGCACCGTGGCCTGGGCCGACGCCACCGGACGCCGCCCCCGCCAACTCGCGCTCGCGACCTCGGCCGACACCGCCGGAGACGCCGACCGGGTGGTCGGATACCCCGCGTTCGCCGTGGAGCGGCCCGCGCTGTGATCCGCGAGCGCCGGGCGAAACTCGCGTGAGATTCGCCCGGCGGGGCATTTACCCTGTAAGACGTGACCGAGCACGAGAACGAGACCACCGAGTCCGGCGACGACCTTCCCGAGCAGATGCAGATCCGGCGCGAGAAGCGCGCCGCCCTCCTCGCGGAAGGCAAGCAGCCGTACGCGCTCGGCTACCCGCGCACCCACACCCTCGCCCAGCTGCGCGAGCAGTTCGCCGACCTGCCCGACGGGGAGTCCTCGGGCGTGACCGTCTCGACCACCGGCCGGGTGATCTTCGTGCGGACGGCCGGGAAGCTGTGCTTCGTGCGCCTGAGGGACGGGGACGGCACCGAGTTCCAGGTGATGCTCTCGCTGGGCAAGGTCGGCGAGGAGGCGCTCGCGGACTGGAAGCGCCTGGCCGACATCGGCGACCACATCGGGGTGACCGGCGAGGTCGTCACGTCCAAGCGCGGTGAGCTGTCGGTGATGGCCGACTCGTTCGCGATCACGGGGAAGGCGCTGCGGCCGCTGCCGGTGGCGCACAAGCCGCTCGCCGAGGAGACGCGGGTGCGCCAGCGCTACGTGGACCTGATCGTGCGCCCCGAGGCGCAGGCGAACGCCCGCAACCGCGCGAAGGTGGTGCGGGCGCTGCGGGACCTCCTCGACGACCGAGACTTCGTCGAGGTCGAGACCCCGATGATGCAGGTGCAGCCGGGCGGGGCGACGGCGCGGCCGTTCGTGACGCACATGAACGCGTACGACATGGACCTGTACTTGCGGATCGCTCCGGAGCTGTATCTCAAGCGGTGCGTGGTCGGCGGGATCGACCGGGTCTTCGAGATCAACCGGAACTTCCGCAACGAGGGCGCCGACTCGTCGCATTCGCCGGAGTTCGCGATGCTGGAGGCCTATCAGGCCTACGGCGACTACCGGACGATCGCGGAGTTGACCAAATCGCTCATTCAAGGCGCGGCGCGGTCGGCGTTCGGGTCGGAGACGGTGACCTTGGCCGACGGCACGGAGTACGACCTGGGCGGTGAGTGGAACGAGATCACCGTGTTCGGGTCCCTTTCCGAGGCACTCGGAGAAGCAGTGACGGTCGACACTCCGCTGGAGACGCTGCGTGCGTATGCGGAGAAAGTCGAACTCGGGGTGGACCCGATCTGGGGTCCGGGGAAACTCGCCGAGGAATTGTTCGAGCACCTGGTCTCGGACCATCTGCACGCGCCGACGTTCGTGTTCGACTACCCCGAGGAGACCTCGCCGCTCACTCGCGGTCACCGCGACACTCCGGGCCTTGCGGAGAAATGGGACCTGTACGTGCGCGGGTTCGAACTGGGCACCGGTTATTCGGAGCTCATCGACCCGGTGATCCAGCGCGAGCGCCTGGAAGCGCAGGCCAGACTGGCCGCGAAGGGCGACGACGAGGCCATGGGCGTCGACGAGGACTTCCTGCGGGCGATGGAGTACGGGCTGCCGCCGCTGTGCGGGATGGGCATGGGAATCGACCGACTCCTTATGGCGCTCACCGGACTCGGCATCAGGGAGACGATCCTCTTCCCGCTGGTGAAACCCGAATAGCAAAGCAATGGGACCGCACTGCGACAACGCCGCGGTGCGGTCCCTTTTCCGTGCGTCCCGGGAGTCGGGGCGAATTCGGACTCGATGCGGGCGGGGCCTGTAGCCGCGCATTCACAAATAAATGCTTCCACCCTCTTTCCCTTCTCTAAGGGACTCGTATATGCTCTGGCACTAGCAAGACGATTGTCCCGGGAGCGCCAGTCGCGTCCGTTCGAGAGGAATATGTCATGGCGAAGAAGACACAGGTCATCCTGATCGACGATATCGACGGCAACAAGGCTGATGAGACCGTCAAATTCGCCATCGACGGGCAGGCCTACGAGATCGATCTCTCCGCTTCGCACGCCAAGGAACTCCGTGACGCACTGGAGAAGTTCCAGGAGGCCGGCACGCGCCTGGGACGGTACAGCCTGGGCGCGCCCCGCGGCCCGGTCCGCGGCGCCTCGGCCCCGCGTCGCCAGACTGTGGACCGTGAGCAGAACAAGGCCATCCGCGAGTGGGCCGAACGCTCCGGCAAGCGCGTCTCCCCGCGCGGGCGGATCCCGCAGGCCATCGTCGAGGAATACAACGCCGCGCACAACTAGACCGGCGTCTTGAGTCTCCGCCCGCCTCCCCGTCCCGGGGCGGCGGGCGTTTTCGGTTCGGGCCTGGAACTGTCGTACCCTGCGGGCATGATCGGCATTCTTCGGTTAGCGGGGTGATGAGCGGGTATTGCGCTCACAGCGAACGTCTTATCACCGGGAATGGTCTCCGAGGCACGCTTGTTGCTACCCACGTGGCAACCGCCGCCCGCAGAACCGGGAGATAAGGTGTACCCACAGGGTTTTGCTAGCCACGACCAGTACTGACGACAAGTAAGCGGCGGACGCGAGGAGCAGAAGCGCATGTTTGAACGGTTTACGGACCGTGCCCGACGCGTGGTCGTCTTGGCTCAAGAAGAAGCCAGGATGCTCAACCACAACTACATCGGCACGGAACACATCCTGCTCGGCCTCATCCACGAGGGCGAGGGCGTGGCGGCGAAGGCCCTGGAGAGCCTGGGCATCTCCCTCGAAGGCGTCCGCCAGCAGGTCGAGGAGATCATCGGCCAGGGCCAGCAGGCCCCCTCCGGCCACATCCCCTTCACCCCCCGGGCGAAGAAGGTCCTGGAGTTGAGCCTGCGCGAGGCTCTCCAGCTGGGCCACAACTACATCGGCACCGAGCACATCCTGCTGGGCCTCATCCGCGAGGGCGAGGGCGTGGCCGCGCAGGTCCTCATCAAGCTCGGCGCCGACCTCAACCGGGTCCGCCAGCAGGTCCTCCAGCTGCTCTCGGGCTACCAGGGCAAGGAGCCGGCGGGCGCGACCGCGGGCGGCACCTCGCAGGAGTCGCAGCAGTCCGGCTCGCTCGTGCTCGACCAGTTCGGCCGCAACCTCACGCAGGCCGCGCGCGACGGCAAGCTCGACCCCGTGATCGGGCGCCAGCGCGAGATCGAACGCGTCATGCAGGTCCTGTCGCGGCGCACCAAGAACAACCCGGTGCTCATCGGCGAGCCAGGCGTCGGCAAGACCGCCGCCGTGGAGGGCCTGGCGCAGGCCATCACCAAGGGCGAGGTCCCCGAGACTCTCAAGGACAAGCAGCTGTACACGCTGGACCTGGGCGCCCTGGTGGCCGGTTCGCGTTACCGCGGTGACTTCGAGGAGCGCCTGAAGAAGGTCCTCAAAGAGATCAAGACCCGCGGCGACATCATCTTGTTCATCGACGAGATCCACACCCTCGTCGGCGCGGGCGCGGCCGAGGGCGCGATCGACGCGGCCTCGATCCTCAAGCCGATGCTCGCCCGCGGCGAGCTCCAGACGATCGGCGCGACCACGCTCGACGAGTACCGCAAGTACCTGGAGAAGGACGCCGCGCTCGAACGGCGCTTCCAGCCGATCCAGGTCGCCGAGCCGTCGCTGGCGCACACCATCGAGATCCTCAAGGGCCTGCGGGACCGCTACGAGGCCCACCACCGCGTCTCCATCACCGACGGGGCGCTGGTGCAGGCCGCGACGCTGGCCGACCGCTACATCTCCGACCGGTTCCTGCCGGACAAGGCGATCGACCTCATCGACGAGGCGGGCGCGCGCATGCGCATCCGCCGGATGACCGCACCGCCGGACCTGCGCGAGATCGACGACGAGGTCGCCGAGACCCGCCGTCAGAAGGAGTCGGCGATCGACGCCCAGGACTTCGAGGCCGCCGCGCGCCTGCGCGACACCGAGAAGCGCCTCCACGAGAAGCGCGCCAAGCGCGAGCAGGAGTGGAAGGCCGGCGACCTCGACCAGGTCACCGAGGTCGACGAGGAGATGATCTCCGAGGTCCTCGCGAACTGGACGGGCATCCCGGTCTACAAGCTCACCGAAGAGGAGACCTCGCGTCTGCTCAAGATGGAGGAGGAGCTCCACAAGCGGATCATCGGCCAGGAGGACGCGGTCAAGGCCGTCTCCAAGGCGATCCGCCGCACCCGCGCCGGCCTCAAGGACCCCAAGCGCCCGTCCGGTTCGTTCATCTTCGCCGGCCCCTCGGGCGTCGGCAAGACCGAGCTGGCCAAGGCGCTCGCGGAGTTCCTGTTCGGCTCCGAGGACTCCCTGATCCAGCTGGACATGTCCGAGTTCCACGACCGGTACACCGTCTCGCGCCTGGTCGGTGCGCCTCCCGGGTACGTCGGGTACGACGAGGGCGGGCAGCTCACCGAGAAGGTGCGCCGCAAGCCGTTCTCGGTGGTTCTGTTCGACGAGATCGAGAAGGCCCACCCGGACGTGTTCAACACGCTGCTCCAGATCCTGGAGGACGGGCGCCTGACCGACGGCCAGGGCCGCATCGTCGACTTCAAGAACACGGTGCTGATCCTGACCACCAACCTCGGCACGAAGGACGTCGGGAAGGCCGTGTCGCTGGGCTTCCAGGCCGACTCGACCGAGGGCGGGGACTACGAGCGGATGAAGGAGAAGGTGAGCGAGGAGCTGAAGAACCACTTCCGCCCCGAGTTCCTCAACCGCATCGACGACACGATCGTGTTCCCCAAGCACTCGCAGGAGGCGATCGTCTCGATCGTGGACCTCATGGTCAAGCGCATCGAGGACCAGCTGATCAACCGCGACATGGCGCTGGAGCTGACCGACAACGCGAAGCTGTACCTCGGCCACAAGGGCTACGACCCGGTCATGGGCGCGCGGCCGCTGCGCCGCACGATCCAGCGCGAGATCGAGGACACGCTCTCGGAGAAGATCCTGTTCAACGAGTTCGTGCCCGGACAGATCGTGATCGTCGACGTCGACGGCGACCCCAAGGACGTCGAGAAGTCGAAGCTCACGTTCCGCGCCGCCGACAAGCCCGCGGGCGTGCCCGATGCGCCCCCGGCCGAACTGGCCGGTGAGCGGGCGCCCAAGAGCCCGGGGGCCGGCACCGGCACCCTCCCGCCGAAGAGCCCGGGTTCGGGCCCCCGAGGCGGCCAGATGGGCCAGGGCGGCGCGTAGCCGCCGAAAGCCGAAACGGGGCGGGACCGAAAGGTCCCGCCCCGTTCGCGTGCCTAACGCGCCATCAACTCCGCGCGCAACTCGCTCGGCAGCTTCGCCACCGCGATCCGCAACGTCACCCGCGGTACCGCTTCGCCATGCTCGCGCAAGAACGCCACCAGCCGGTCCTGATCGACCACGCCGACCTCCCGCAGCCCCGTCCCCACGGACTTGAGCACGAGCTCGTCCGCATCGCCCAAGAGCAGCGCGGCGATCGCCAAAGCGTCGTCCACGTCCCCCTGCCGGATGAACCAGAACGCCGCGGTGATCGCCGAACGCCGCTCCCACACCACGCTCGACCGCGCGAGCGCGAACAGCGGATCACGCGGCTTGTCCAGCAGATACCAGCCCACCACCCGCGGCGCGGCCCGGTCCACCAGGCCCCAATCGTCGATCCGATCGTGCCTGCGCAGATACAACTCGCACAGCTCGCGCCGCTCCTCGTCGGTGATCCCCCTGCGCCGTGCCTTGAAATCGAGGACGCTCACCGCGCCCAACCGCGAGTCGTAGTACTCCGACTCCAGCAACCGCTCCACCTCGTCGAGCGGCATGTCCGCGTACACCGCCGCCGTATCGAAGATCGACTTCATCCGCACCCCGATCACCCCCGACGCGCCGCCACGCCGATGCTTGGCGATCTTCACCCGCTCCTGGTCCGACTGCAACGCCCACAGCGCCGCCTCGAACCCCTCAGCCGTCAACTCCATACCCTCAAGACGACCCGAACCCCCGAAACTCATCGCGCCCCACGCACGAAAAACGCCGGAGCAGCCGCTCCGGCGTTTTCTCTCCAAGTGGCGGAGGATAGGGGATTCGAACCCCTGAGAGCTTTCACTCAACACGCTTTCCAAGCGTGCGCACTAGGCCACTATGCGAATCCTCCGCCGAGTACGATACCCGACCCCCAGCGCCGACTCCCACCGGGTTGAACGAGGTGACCTGGCTTGCACTGGACCCGAACCGCGCACGTGACGCCCGCGACCGACCCGCTCGCCCCGTTCGGCACCGGCCCCGCGATGCGGTACGCTGTCACCCGTCTCCCATGCGGCGTCATCTTGTGAACCTCCCCAGGGCCGGAAGGCAGCAAGGATAAGCGGGCTCTGTCGGGTGCGTGGGAGACCCAGCCGCCTTAGCTCAGTCGGTAGAGCGTGTTACTCGTAATAACAAGGTCAACGGTTCGATTCCGTTAGGCGGCTCCAACGAACACCCCGGCCCGCGCCGGGGTTTTCGCGTTCACCCCCACGGCGGCACCGGCCCTGGCCCCGAACGTCGGACCCACGCCGTACCCTGGCAGCAGACCAGCAAGCAGGAGGAAGACGTGGCACTCGCCCTGTACCGCAAGTACCGCCCGCAGACCTTCGCGGAGGTCGTGGGCCAGGAACACGTCACCGAACCGCTCATCAACGCCATCGCCGCCGGCCGCCTCAACCACGCCTACCTCTTCTCCGGCCCCCGCGGCTGCGGCAAGACCTCCTCGGCGCGCATCCTCGCCCGCTCCCTCAACTGCGCCGGGGGCCCCACCCCCACCCCCTGCGGCGAATGCAACTCCTGTCGAGCCCTCGCCGCCGACGGACACGGCTCGGTCGACGTCATCGAGATCGACGCCGCCAGCCACGGCGGCGTCGACGACGCCCGCGAACTGCGCGAAAGGGCCGTCTTCGCGCCCGTCGACTCCCGGTTCAAGATCTACATCATCGACGAAGCGCACATGGTCACCGCCGCAGGCTTCAACGCCCTGCTCAAACTCGTCGAAGAACCCCCCGACTACGTCCTGTTCATCTTCGCCACCACCGAACCGGACAAAGTCCTCCCCACCATCCGCTCCCGCACCCACCACTACCCGTTCCGGCTCATCCCGCCCCCCGCGATGCGCGAACTGTGCCGCGACCTGTGCGAACAGGAAGGCGCCGTCGTTGCCGACGACGTGTTCCCGCTCGTGGTGCGCGCTGGCGGCGGTTCGGCGCGCGACACGCTGTCGGTCCTCGACCAGCTCATCTCCGGCTCCGGGCCCGAAGGGGTCACGTACGAGCGGGCGGCGGGGCTGCTCGGCGTCACCGACGCGGGGCTGCTCGACGAGATGTGCGAGGCGTTCGCGGCCGCTGACGGGGCGGCGGTCATGGAAGTGGTCGAGCGCGTCGTCGAAGGCGGGCACGACCCGCGTCGCTTCGCCGGTGACCTGCTCGAACGCCTCCGCGACCTCATCGTCCTCACCCAGGTGCCCGACGCGGGGAGCCTGGGCCTGGTCGACGCCCCGGCCGATCAGCTGGGGAAGATGACCAGCCAGGCCACGCGCATGGGCACCTCGACGCTCACCCGGATGGCTGAAGTCGTGGCCGCCGGTCTGGCCGGGATGCGGGGCGCGACCGCGCCTCGGCTGCTGCTCGAACTCGCCTGCGTGCGGGCGATCCTGCCCGGCTCGGACGAGTCGATGGCCGGGCTCATGCAGCGCCTGGAGACCCTGGAGCAGCGCGCCGCCGGAGCGGCGTTCGCCGCCCCCCGCGCCGCCGAGGCCCCGCAGCAGGCCGGTCCGGCCGCGGCCCGCACGGCACTCGCCAAGGCCGCCGCCGAGAAGGCTCCCGCCGCGCCGATCGCACCGGCTCCGGCTCCGGTCGAGGCGGCACCGCCTTGGGACGACGAACCCGAGGCCGCGCCACCTGCGCCAACGCCCGCACCAGCCGCCCCGGCAGCGGCTCCGGTGCCCGAGGACGACTGGGCCGACGCCGAACCGGCCCCCGCCTACACGCCCGCGCCCGAGCCGGTCGGCGACTCAGGGGGCGCCAGCGCCGCGTCCATCCGTCGCCAATGGGACCGGATCATGATGGCTGTCAAGGACAAGAAGCGCACCACTGCCGCGCTCCTGTCCGACGCGACCATTGCCGACGCCACCGAGGGCGAAGTCACTCTCGCGTTCAAGCACGCCTTCCATGCCGAGAACCTTCAGAAGGAACCCGCCTACGGCATCGTGGTCGCGGTCTTGTCCGACGTCCTCGGCGGCACCTGGAAGATCCGCTGCGAAGTGGGGGACCCGGCGAACCTCCCAAAAGCGGGACGGGCGGCGCCGCCGGCCCCGACGCCTAGCATCGCCCAGCCCCGCACCCCCACCGACGCACCCGCCCAGACGGCCCACGCCGAACCCCCGCCCGAGGAATACGACGAACCCAGCCCGGACGACCCGGTCGCACCCGGCGGGTTCGGCACCAGCGAAGAGCAGGCACTCAAACTCCTCACGACCGCCTTCGGCGCCAAGCAACTGCGTTGAAGCCGCCCCCGGGCGGACCATCGGTGTCCGACCGGGCGGCTAGGCTGGCGAAGGAAACCCGAACCCACCGGCGAGGAGAGACGACATGTTCCCTGGCGGAGACATGCAGAAGCTGCTGCAACAGGCCCAGCAGATGCAAGCCGACATGATGGCCGCGCAGGCCGAACTGGCCGAATCCGAAGTCACCGCGGCCGCGGGCGGGGGCCTCGTGAGCGCCACCGTCACCGGCGACGGCGAACTCGTTCGCGTCAAGATCGACCCCAAGGCCGTCGACCCCGAGGACGTCGAGACCCTCGAGGACCTCGTCCTCGCCGCCGTCCAGGCCGCCACCGAGGACGCCAAGCGTCTCGCCGCCGAGAAGATGGGCCCGCTCGGCGACGCCCTCGGCGGCATGACCGGCGGCCTGGGCCTGCCGGGCATGTAACCATCCTCAGCGGCCGCGCCGGCGCACTGCGCCTGCGGCCGTCCTTTGACGATCACGTTCGCGCGGCGAGAAAAGAGAGATCCTTGTACGACGGGGCTTTGGGCGACCTCATCGAGGAGTTGGGGCAGTTGCCGGGCATCGGCCCGAAGAGCGCCCAGCGGCTCGCGTTCCACCTGCTCGCGTCCGAGCCGGTCGAGGTCGAACGGCTCACCTCGGCGCTGGAGCGGGTCAAGGCGCAGGTGCGGTTCTGCGAAACGTGCGGGAACGTCACCGAGGCCGAGCAGTGCGGGATCTGCCGCGACCCGAGACGCTCGGAGGCGCTGATCTGCGTCGTGGAGGAACCCAAGGACGTGCTCGCGATCGAGCGCACCGGCGAGTTCCGCGGCCGCTACCACGTCCTGGGCGGGGCGATCAACCCGCTTGAGGGGATCGGCCCCGACGACTTGCGCATCCGCCAGCTCATGGTCAGGTTGCAGGCCGGGGAGACCAAGGAGCTCATCCTCGCCACCGACCCGAACACCGAGGGCGAGGCGACCGCGACGTATCTGGCGATGCTCGTCAAACCCATGGGGTTCAAGGTGACCCGGCTCGCCAGTGGTCTGCCGGTCGGCGGGGACCTGGAGTACGCCGACGAGGTCACGCTCGGCCGGGCGTTCTCGGGCCGCCGCGACGTCGATTAACCGCGCCCGAACCTACAAAAAGGCAACCGCTCGCAGTGGCCCGCGCCACTGCCCACGTGCGCGCTCCTACGCCTGAAGGCTATTCGAAATCGTTGCGGCACAACGAATCCCGTTCTCACACTTCGTGCACGATTTGGGTAACAATAGTCGCCGAATCGGTCACGATCACATAACGCTCAACAGTGGTCCAGCTCACCGTGTCTTACGCTTCTGGGGAACCTCCGAATACCCAACGAACGACGGGTGAAGCAATATGCGCACGTCTCGAACCGCCCCAGCCAGACGAGTGGTCGCCGCCTCCGCCGGCGCCGCACTCGCGCTCGGCATGGTCGCCGCCTGCAGCAGTGAGAGAGAAGGTGAAGACCTCAACGAGACCACGCCGTTCATCTTCGGCTCCCCGGGCGACCCCAGCTCCATGGACCCGGTGTTCGCCTCCGACGGCGAAACCTTCCGCATCACCCGCCAGGTCTTCGACACCCTCCTCGACCACGACGGCACCGAGATCGTCCCCGGCCTGGCCGAAAGCTGGGAGCAGAACGCCGAAGGCACCGAATGGACCTTCAACCTGCGTGAAGGCGTGACCTTCCACGACGGCGCCGAACTCGACGCCGCCGCCGTCTGCGCCAACTTCGACCGCTGGCACAACTTCACCGGCGGCTACCAGTCACCGAACTACACGTACTACTACTCCAGCTTCTTCGGCGGCTTCGCCGAGAACGACCCCGAGATCACCCAGGTCCCCTCCAACTACGCCGGCTGCACCGCCGACGGCCTCACCGCGACCATCGCCATCAACGAGTACACCGCCAACTTCCCCGGCGCGTTCTCCATGGCCACCACCGCGATCGTCAGCCCCGACTCGCTCGCCCAGATCACCGACGACGAGATCGTCACCGCCGAGGACCCGCTCCCGGCCTACACCCAGGAAGCCGGCGTCCTCGCCGGCACCGGCGCCTACGAACTCGTCGAATGGGACCACGGCGCGCAGTCGGTCACCCTCGAACGCTTCGACGACTACTGGGGCGAGACCGCCAAGGTCAAGACCCTCATCTTCAACACCATCTCCGACGAGACCGCCCGCCGCCAGGCCCTCGAGGCCGGCGACATCCAGGGCTACGACCTCGTCGCCCCCGCCGACGTCCAGCCCCTGCTCGACGCCGGATTCCAGGTCCCGACCCGAGACGTCTTCAACGTCCTCTACCTGACCTACCAGCAGCAGACCCCCGGCCTCGACGACCACGCCGTCCGCGAAGCGCTCTCCAACGCGATCGACCGCCAGCGCATCGTCGACTCCGTGCTCCCGCCGGGCGGCGAAGTCGCCACCCAGTTCGTCCCGCCGACCATCGACGGCTGGTCCGACCAGGTCCCGACCTTCGAATACGACCCCGACCTGGCGATCGAGAAGCTCGCCGCCGCCGGGCAGTCCGACCTCACCCTCGAGTTCTGCTACCCGACCGACGTGACCCGGCCCTACATGCCGGCCCCCAAGGACATCTTCGACATCATCGCCGCCGACCTCGAAGCCGTCGGTGTGACCGTCGAACCCACCCCGATCACCTGGACCGAGTACATCCCGACCACCCGCAGCGGCGACTGCCCGCTCTACCTCCTCGGCTGGACCGGCGACTTCACCGACGCCTACAACTTCCTCGGCACCTGGTTCTCCGAAGAGACCACCGAATGGGGCTTCGACGACCAGGCGATCTTCGACGGCCTCGCCGCCGCCGCGGCCGAACCCGACCCGGCCACCCGCACCGCACTGTGGGCCGACCTCAACGTCAAGATCATGGAGCTGCTGCCCGGCCTGCCGATCTCGCACTCCCCGCCCTCGATCGCGTTCGCCGCGAACGTCACCCCCATGGAGGTCTCCCCGCTCACCCAGGAGAACTTCGCCCAACTCTCGTACAACAACTAGTGAAGCAATCGAGTCGATAGCAAAATATGCTGCGCTACACGATTAAACGCCTCCTGCAGCTGGTCGTGGCGTTGTTGGGACTCACTCTGCTGCTGTTCGCGTGGTTCAAAGCCCTCCCGGGCGGACCCGAGACCCGCATGCTCCCCGACAACGCCACCGACCAGCAGCGGGAGGCGCTTCGCCAGGCACTGGGACTGGACGAGCCGATCTGGTTCCAGTACGGCGAATTCCTCTCCCGCATCGTCCGCCTCGACTTCGGCTCCTCCCTGTCGAGCGGACGGCCCATCGCCACCGAACTGGCCGACCGCCTCCCCGCCACCATCGAACTCTCGTTGTGGGCCATGGCGATCGCGATCGGCATCGGCATCCCGCTGGGCTACCTGGCCGCGAAACGCCGCGGCTCCTGGCTCGACTTCACCGCCGTCTCAGGCTCACTCGTCGGCATCTGCATCCCCGTGTTCTTCCTCGCGGCGATGCTCAAGGTCGTCTTCGCGCAGCAACTCGGGTGGCTGCCGACGACCTTCCGACTCTCACCGGGCCTGACCTACACCGACATCACCGGCCTCAGAGTCCTCGACGGCCTCCTCACCGGCGAATTCGACGTGGCCCTCGACGCGGCCCGGCACCTCGTGCTGCCCGCGCTCGCGCTCGCGTCGATCCCGTTGGCGGTCATCGTGCGCATCACGCGCGCTTCGGTTCTCGAAGTGGTCGGCGAGGACTTCGTGCGCACCGCCGACGCGAAGGGACTCAAGCCGCAGACGATCCGCGGCCGCCACGTCATGAAGAACGCGATGCTGCCGATCATCACCGTGATCGGCCTGCTGTTGGGCAGCCTGTTCGCCGGAGCGGTCCTCACCGAGAGCGTGTTCGCGTTCGGCGGGGTCGGCTCGTTCGTCTACCAGGCCACCACCGAACGCGACTACCCGGCGCTGATGGGGTTCATCCTGGTGATCGCCGTGTCCTTCGTCGTACTGAACCTGATCGTGGACCTCGCTTACGGGTTCCTGGATCCGAGAGTGCGGGTGCGCTCATGATGACCTCCAAGATCGAGCGGCTCGACCGGCTCGTCGAGGCCGGTGTCCAAGCCCGGCACGGCCAGTCGGGGTCGCTGTGGCGCCAGTCTTTGCGGCGCATGAGCCGGTCCCCGATGGCGATCTGCGGCGCGATCATCGTGTCGTTGTTCGTCCTCATGGCCATTCTCGGCCCGTGGATCGCCCCTTACAGCCCCACCGCGCAGACCTGGGGCAAAGAGGTGTTCCTCAACCAGAACATCTTCCCCGGCCCGCGCGCCGAGAACTGGTTCGGCCTCGACCACTTGGGCCGGGACATGTTCTCCCGCATGATCGTCGGCGCCCGCCAGACGCTCCTCGTCGGCGTCGTGGCGACCCTGATCGGGTTCCTCGCCGGGGCCGTGATCGGCGGCGTGGCCGCCGCTTCGGGCGCGTTCGGCGGCCGTTGGGGTCAGCGCGTCGAATCGGTCATCATGCGCACCGTCGACATCGCACTGTCCATTCCGATGCTGCTGCTCGCCCTCAGTGTCGCAGCGCTTTTGGGTCCGAGCCTGACCACGGTCATGATCGCCGTGGGCGTCGCGCAGATCCCGATCTTCGCGCGTATGCTCCGCGGTTCCATGCTCGCGCAAGCGCACTCGGACTACGTCCTCGCCGCGATCGCACTGGGTGTGCCCAAACCGCGCATCGTGGTCTCGCACATCCTGCCCAACTCGATGGGCCCGGTGATCGTCCAGGCCACGCTGGTGCTCGCCACGGCGATCATCGAGGCCGCGGCGCTGTCGTACCTGGGCCTGGGCAACCCCGACCCGGGCAACCCGGAGTGGGGGACGATGCTCTCTGACGCGCAGCGGTTCCTCTCCGGCGCACCGCAACTCGCGATCTATCCGGCGGTGGGCATCATCGTCACCGCGCTGGGCTTCACGCTCCTGGGCGAGGCCATGCGCGAATCGCTCGACCCGAGGCTGAGGAGGCAGGAGTGACGAATCTGCTTGAAGTGGAAGACCTTCGGGTCGCGTTCGGTTCGGCCACCGCGGTCGACGGCGTCTCGTTCGGTGTGGCCGAAGGCAAAGTGGTCGGCCTGGTCGGCGAGTCCGGTTGCGGCAAGTCCGTCACCAGTCTGGCGATCATGGGCCTGCTCCCCAAGAGCGGCGGCCGCGCCCGACGCGGCCCCGCGAAACCCGCGCAGGCCGCCGCCGGGACCGACACCGCCGAAGTGCCGCAGGCACCTTCGGTCGCCAAGCGCCGCAAGGGAGGAGCTGACGTCACCGGCCGCGCCGCGTTCGACGGCGTCGACCTCCTCGCGCTCAGCCCGACCGCGATGCGTCAGCGTCGCGGCAAGGACCTCGCGATGATCTTCCAGGATCCGCTCTCGAGCCTCAACCCGGTGGTCACGATCGGCCGCCAGATCACCGAGGTCTTGGAGCGCCACCGGGGTCTCAAGGGGGACAAGGCGACCAAGGAGGCCGCGAACCTCCTCGACCGCGTCGGCATCCCCGACCCGTTGCGCCGCTTGAAGGAGTACCCGCATCAGCTCTCGGGCGGGATGCGCCAGAGGGTGCTCATCGCGATCGCGGTGGCGTGCGCGCCGAGGCTCCTGATCGCCGACGAGCCGACGACTGCCTTGGATGTCACTATCCAGGCGCAGATCCTCGAACTGCTCAAGGACCTTGTTGACTCCGAGGGCACGGCGCTGCTGATGATCACGCACGATCTCGGTGTGGTGGCGGGGATCTGCGACGACGTGAACGTGCTCTACTCGGGCCGCGTGGTCGAGTCCGCGCCGGTCCGGGAGCTGTTCGCGCGGCCCACACACCCGTACACGGTGGGCCTGCTCGGGTCGATCCCGCGCCTGGACCTGCCGATCCACGAACCGCTGACACCGATCCGCGGCTCGATCGCGGACGTGATCCGCTGGAAGGACGGCTGCGCGTTCGCGCCCCGCTGCGACCGCGTCACCGAGGCCTGCGTGGACGGTGAACCGGCGCTGACCGGGGCCGTGCACGCCCACCGCTGCGTCATGGCCGAGGAGGTCGTATGAGCACCGAACCCGAAGCCGACGTGAAGGTGGCCGAGGATTCCCAGGCGCCGCTGCTGGAGGTCGAGGACCTGAAGGTCCACTTCCCGATCCGCCGCGGCATCGTGGTCGAACGCACCGTGGGCGCGGTCCGCGCCGTCGACGGGGTCGGCCTCTCGATCGACTCGGGCGGCACGTACGGTCTGGTGGGCGAATCCGGTTGCGGCAAGACCACCTTCGGGCGGGCCGTGCTGCGACTGGAGGAGCCGACGGCCGGCCGCGTCCGCCTCGGCGGCGACGAGGTCACCGCGCTCAAGGGGGAAGCGCTGCGGCGCTTCAGGTCCCGGATGCAGATGGTCTTCCAGGATCCCTTGGGCTCGCTCAACCCCCGGCACAACGTCGAGATGCTCTTGGCCGAGCCGCTCAAAGTGCACGGCGTGGGCTCGAAGGAGGAGCGCCGCCGCCTCGCCGTCGAGACGCTCGACGCGGTCGGGCTTCCCAAATCGGTCCTGGAGCGCTATCCGCACGAGTTCTCCGGCGGGCAGCGCCAGCGACTGGGCATCGCCCGCGCTCTGATGCTGCGGCCGAGCCTGATCGTGTGCGACGAGCCGGTGAGCGCGCTCGACGTGTCGATCCAAGCGCAGGTGATGAACCTGCTCGACGAGCTCCAGGGCGAGTTCGGGCTGACGTATCTGGTGATCGCGCACGACCTCGCGGTGGTGCGGCACCTCTCCGACCGGGTCGGGGTCATGTATCTCGGCAAGCTGGTCGAGGAGGCCGACTCGGAGACGATCTACGAGCACCCGCGGCACCCGTACACGAAGGCGCTCCTGTCGGCGGTCCCGCAACCGGACCCGGAGATCGAGGCGACCCGCGAGCGCATCATCCTCAAGGGCGACCTCCCTTCTCCGGCGAACCCGCCCTCAGGCTGCCGCTTCCGCACCCGCTGCCCGTGGGCCGAGGACATCTGCGCGGAAGTCGAACCCGAATGGCGCGAGGCCGCGAGCGGCCACAAGGTCGCCTGCCATTTCGACCTCTGACCCGACCAGCAGTTGCACCACAATCCACAGAGTTATCCACAGGCAGGAAGTTCTTGTTGCCATTCGCTCGCGGGTCGTGCGAGGCTTGAGGAATGCGCGAGAACATGATCGAAACCGGCCCGTCCACCGCCTCCCACCTGGGATTGCAGTGGGCGGGTTCGGTGATCGTGAACGCGCTCCACATTTCCGAAATGGCGGGAAACAAAGTTATCCACAGCCCGAAAATTAGTTCTCGCCGATCTCCCCAACCCGTGAAAGGGTTGGTACAAAAAAGCCATCTGGCCCTGCGGGATGGCGGCGAATGGAAGAGGGTATTCGCGAACGTCGCCATACCGAGACCGCGCGCGGGAAGCCACCTGCGCGCGGTCCCCGCAGAGCCAGCTCCGCGCGGAACACGCGGGTGGCCGGGCACACCAGCCCGGCCACCCCACGCGAAAAATTTCTGAGAAAACCCGTCCCCCCGGGGGCCGTTGGCTGAGCAGGACCGGCGCCTGTGGGACACCGCGATGATCGCCGAAGGCGTGGAACGGTGGTAGGCAGCGCGGGCTTGGGACGCGTTGGGGGCATCGGGGGCAGGCCGCACGGCTGCGGCGGATATGAGCGGTTGTTCGATACTGCCACAATGGCACCATGAACCAGGGCACCACTGAAACCTTCACCGCTCCCGACAAGATGAGCGCCGGGATGCGCCGAAACGGGGTCATGATCTGCGCGTTCTTCGGCCTCGGCTGGTACGTCGGCGGTGCGGGCGTGCTTCCGGCCGGCGCGTATTGGGTCGGCCTCGGCCTGGCCGCCGCTGTGAGCATCGCCCTCGTGGTGGCGGTCTACCGGGTCGGCTCGGGTCGGGAGCGGCCGCGTGAACTGCCGAAGGACTGGGGTCGCCGCTACGGGATCTGGGTCGGTGTCGAGGTCGTGCTCATCGTGGCGGCCGTGGTGCTGGCCAACCGGTTCGACCTGGTCGACTTCCTGCCCGGGACGATCGCCGTGATCGTCGGCTTGCATTTCGTGCCGCTCGCGCGCGCGTTCGACGAGCCGATCTACCGCTGGGGCGGCATCGCCATGACGGTCGCCGGTCTCGGCGGCGTGGCCGCCGCGTTCGGCGACGGCCTGGTGGCCGGCGGGATCGCCGGGATCGGTTCGGCACTCGTGTTGTGGGCCACCGGCTTCGCGGTGCTCAAGCGCGGCTGAACGCGCCGAGCCGGTCGGCTTTGACGTTGCCGCCCTGCATGATCAGATGCAGGCGGTGCTCGGGGTCGGTGAGGACGGCGAGGTCGGCGAGCGGGTTGCCGTCGACCACGAGCAGGTCCGCGCGAGCCCCGGGCGTGATCTGGCCGATCCTGCCCTCCTCGCCGAGGAGCCGGGCGGCGGTGACGGTGGCCGAGCGGATCACGTCGGCCGCCGGGATGACCGCGCCACGGATCGTGAACTCCTGCAACTGGTGTCGCCGCATCCCGCCGAGCAGGTCCGAGCCGTAGCAGATCGCGACGCCGGCGCGGTGGGCCGTCTCCAGGGCTCGGAGCCCCGCGTCGAGGACCGTGGTGTTCTTCGCGAGATTCGCTGCGGAGAGCCCGAACTCGGCGCCCTCGCGGGCCATCTGCCGGTAAGTGACCAATGTGGGCACCAGGAACGCGTTGTGGCGCAAGAAGAGTTCAGTGCTGGACTCGTCGAGCAGGTTGCCGTGCTCGATCGAGCGGACCCCGGCCTCAAGGCCACGGTTGATCGCGCGCGCCGTATAGGCGTGCCCGGTGACGTACCGGTTCGCGGCCTCGGCCTCGTCGACGATCGCGCGGATCTCCTCGATCGCGAACTGGGTGGAGTCGATCCGGTCGGTCGGCGAAGCGACCCCGCCCGAGAGCATGATCTTGACGTGGTGGGCGCCGGTGCGCAGCTGCTCGCGCGCGGCCTTGCGGACCCCGTCCACGCCGTCGCACACCAGGCCCATGCTCGGGCAGCACTGGTGTGAGTCGCTCACCTGGCGCCCCCGCGGGCGCATGTCGACGTGGCCGCCGGTCTGCGAGAGGGCCTTGCCGCCGAAGAAGATCCGCGGCCCCTCGATGAGCCCTTCGGCGACGGCGTCGGCGATCCCGAAGTCCGCGCCGCCGGTGTCGCGCACCGTGGTGAATCCACGATGGAGCATCGCGCGCAGTTCGATCGCGGCCGTCGCGGCCACGTAGGCGGGCGAGTCGTCGGCGATGCCGCCCAGGTCGGCGCTGTGGGCGTTGACGTGGACGTGGCAGTCGACGAGCCCGGGCATGAGGGTCCGCCCCTCCAGGTCGACCACGCGGGCCCCGTCGGGCGCTTCGACGTCGGGACCGACCGCGTCGATCTCGTTGCCGCGCACCAGGACGCGCTGGCCGGGCAGGAGCGTCCCGGCGACGGTGTCGAGCAGGGCGGCCCGGTCGAACAGCACGGTCTCGGTCATCGGTGCCTCCTGGTTGATCGCGGCATAGACTAGCCGCGCGGCTAGTGACGGGTATCAATATGCCGGATCGTGCGCGGCGGCGCCGCTGGGGGTGGCCTCATGTCAGGATCGGGGGATCCACGGCGGTGAATTTTTCCCCTCGGCGTCGTCTGCATGAGTGTTCGTACTGTTGAGGAGTGAGTTGACATGTCGTATCCCGAACCCAGGTACTTCGGTGACGAAGGCGAGATGAACGCGCAGTTCCGGCCCGCCGGGGCCGCGGCGGACATCCTGTTCGCCAATGGCGGTTCCGCCGACTACCTCGCGACCGGCGCGACCACGAACGGCCAGTTCGGGCTCTACCAATGGAACATGAGCGGGGCGCGTTCGGGCCCGGACCCGCATTTCCACCGCACCATCTCCGAGTCGTTCTACATCCTCTCGGGCACGATCCGGATCTACAACGGCGCCAAGTGGGTCGACCATGTGCCCGGCGATTTCGTGCACGTCCCCGAGGGCGGCGTCCACGGGTTCCGCAACGAGTCCGGCGAGCCCGCCTCGATGCTGCTCATGTTCCACCCCGGCGCGCCGCGGGAGGAGTACTTCGAGGGCCTGCTGACCGTCGGGGAGCTCTCCGACGAGGAGCGCAAGGAGTTCTTCGCCCGCCACGACAACTTCTGGGTCGAGGAGTCCTAGGCACGGAAAAGGCCGGACGACACCGCCGTCCGGCCTTTCGCGTTGCGTCCCTTAGAGGTTCTCGATGACCTCGCGCATGAGGCGCGCGGTCTCGCTCGGGGTCTTGCCGACCTTGACGCCGGCGGCTTCGAGGGCCGCCTGCTTGGATTCGGCGGTGCCCGCCGAGCCGGAGATGATCGCGCCCGCGTGGCCCATCGTCTTGCCCTCGGGGGCGGTGAAGCCCGCGATGTAGCCGACGACGGGCTTGGTCACGTTGGCCTTGATGAACTCGGCCGCGCGCTCTTCGGCGTCGCCGCCGATCTCGCCGATCATGACGATGGCCTTGGTCTCGGGGTCGGCTTCGAACGCCTTGAGGCAGTCGATGTGCGTGGTGCCGATGACCGGGTCGCCGCCGATGCCGACGGAGGTCGAGAAGCCGAGGTCGCGCAGCTCGTACATGAGCTGGTAGGTCAGCGTCCCGGACTTGGAGACCAGGCCGATGGGGCCGGTGCCGGTGATGTCGGCGGGGGTGATGCCCGCGTTCGACTTGCCGGGGCTGGCGATGCCGGGGCAGTTCGGGCCCACGATGCGGGTCTTGCCGCCCTTGGCTTCGGCGTAGTTCCAGAAGGTCACCGAGTCGTGCACCGGGATGCCCTCGGTGATGACGATGACCAGTTCGATCTCGGCGTCGATCGCCTCGATAACGGCGGCCTTGGAGAAGGCCGGGGGCACGAACACCACGGAGGTGTTGGCGCCGGTCTCGGCCATGGCCTCGGCCACGGAGGCGAACACCGGGAGGCTGACGCCGTCGACGTCGACCTTGGTGCCGGCCTTGCGCGGGTTGACGCCGCCGACGATCTCGGTGCCGGCGGCGAGCATGCGGCGGGTGTGCTTCATGCCCTCGGAGCCGGTCATGCCCTGGACGATGACCTTGCTGTTCTCGTTGAGGAAGATCGCCATTGGCCTAGGCCTCCTTGTTCGCGAGTTCAGCGGCCTTGTCGGCTGCGGCGTCCATGGTCTCGACCACGGTGATGAGCGGGTGGTTCGCCTCGGCGAGGATCTTGCGGCCCTCTTCGGCGTTGTTGCCGTCGATGCGGGCGACGAGCGGCTTGGTGACGGTCTCGCCGCGGTCGGCGAGGGTCTGGAGCGCGCCGAGGATGCCGCGGGCGACCTCGTCGCATGCGGTGATGCCGCCGAAGATGTTCACGAAGACGCTCTTGACCTGCGGGTCGGAGAGGACGACTTCGAGGCCGTTGGCCATGACCGCGGCCGAGGCGCCGCCGCCGATGTCGAGGAAGTTGGCGGGCTTGACGCCGCCGTGGTTCTCACCGGCGTAGGAGACGACGTCGAGGGTGGACATGACCAGCCCCGCGCCGTTGCCGATGATGCCGACCGCGCCGTCGAGCTTGACGTAGTTGAGCCCGGATTCCTTCGCGCGCTGTTCGAGCGGGTCCACGGCGGACTTGTCCTCGAACTCGGCGAACTCGGGGTGGCGGAAGGCCGCGTTCTCGTCGAGGGTGACCTTCGCGTCGAGCGCGAGGATGGTGCCCTCGGGGGTGCGCACGAGGGGGTTGACCTCGACGAGCGTGGCGTCTTCGGCCACGAACGCGCCCCAGAGCTTGACGAACACGTCGACGAGCTGGTCGCGGAGGTCCTCGGGGAACCCGGCGCGGGTGACGATGTCGCCGGCGATCTCGGGGGTGACGCCGACGCCGGCGTCGATCGGGAGCTTGACGACCTTCTCGGGCGCGGTGTGCGCGACCTCTTCGATCTCCATGCCGCCCGCGGTCGAGGCGATGCACAGGAAGGTGCGGTTCGCCCGGTCGAGGAGGTAGGAGAAGTAGTACTCCTCGTCGATGTCGGCGGTCACGGTGAGCATGACCTTCTCGACGGTGTGGCCCTTGATGTCCATGCCGAGGATGTTGGTGGCGTGGGTCTTGGCCTCGCCTGCGTTGTCGGCGAGCTTGACGCCGCCGGCCTTGCCGCGTCCGCCGACCTTCACCTGCGCTTTGACGACCACCCGGTCACCGAGGCGCTCAGCGAGCTCCACGGCCTCCTGCGGTGTGGTGGCGACGCCGCCGTCCAGCACCGGCACGCTGTGCCGGGCGAACAGTGCGCGGCCCTGGTATTCGTACAGATCCACTGTAGAGTCCGCTCCACTAGCTAGTCTTCTTTGACCGGACGGCCTGGTCCCTTCCGCTCGGGCCCGGAGGCGGGCCGCGCTGCGGCGAGCCGGTTCCGGCGAGCGGGTGGACGGTTCAGGTGCCCGTTATCGCAGGGTAACGCGCGGCGGACGCGGGCGGGGGCTGGCAGTGATCGGGTGTGACGAGTCAGGCTGCTTTCGCCCCGAAACGGGCCGGGACCAGGCCGAGCGGACCGAGCCGGAGGGCCGGCAGGGCCGGGCAAGAGGGTTCGGGCACCGCGCGGGGCGCGGGCGGGGGTCTTGCGCGTCGTGCGGTCGGTTGCCGTGTGCTGCGGGGATTGCGGGGGCAAAGAGGCGGGGACCGGACGCACCCCTCAGGCGTCCGGTCCCCTTAGCGGGAACCAAGCCCACCCCTCAATGGCTTGATTCCCTTAGGCACGATGCCCTATCGCCACCCCTCAATCGACAGGGCATCGGCAGTTTGTGGCACAGCTCTATGAGCGTGTGCGCATCATTGCGGCGCCTTTCGGGCCGCTGCCGATGCGTCTTCCGAGGCGTTGCTTCCCCGTCTGACACTTATAAGAACGAGGGCCGCAGCACCCGGTTACGGTCTGCTCAGAATATTTTTTTCGGGCGGCGTTTTCCCTGCTGGGAGCCGATAACACGGCTGCGGGACGGCCCTGATCGGGTGAGGCGACATGTTCGCGGACCCATTCGGCGATGACTTGCGTGGAAGCGCCGGGGCCGAATATCTCGGCGACTCCGGCTTCCCTCAGTTGCGTTGCGTCGGCGTCGGGAATGATGCCGCCGCCGAACAGCACGATGTCCTTCGCGCCGGCTTCGTCGAGCAGTCGCAGCACGCGCGGGAAGAGGGTCATGTGGGCGCCGGAGAGGATGCTCAGGCCGATCGCGTCGGCGTCCTCGGCGAGCGCGGTGGCGACGACCTGCTCGGGGGAGTTGTGCAGGCCGGTGTAGACGACCTCCATGCCCGCGTCGCGCAGGGCCCGCGCCACCACTTTCGCGCCCCTGTCGTGCCCGTCGAGCCCGACTTTGGCCACGACCACGCGTATGGGCGCGCTGCTTGCAGACATTGATGTACCTCCTCGTACGGAGGCCGCGGCGCGCACGTCGCTCGTGGCGAGGCGTGCGCGCCGCGGCCGATGCATAGGAGTGAGCTTAGTCGCGACCGATGGGAGTCGGAAGGCCTAACGGCCGTAGGGCGGCTGCGGGGGCTGTCCGCCCTGCTGGTAGCCGGGCGGCGGGGGCGGGAAGCCGGGCTGCCCGAACTGCTGCTGGGGCTGGCCGTAGCCCTGCTGCGGGTGGCCGCCCTGCGGCGGGTATCCCGGGTGCTGGGGCGCGCCCTTGATGAAGGCCTTGACCTCGTCCTTGGTGATGTACAGGAAGCTGGCGTAGCCCAGGGCCGCGCCCATCAGCAGGTACATGATCAGGCCGATCGCGTTGAACACGATCAGCGACATGAGCAGGGCCAGGACCGAGCCGCACGCGCCGATCATCATCAGGACGATGCCGGTCATGCGCAGGCCCGCGGCCGTGACCTTGCCCTGGGGCAGGGCCCAGCCGTACCAGGCGAAGGCGCCGGCGATGGCGATGCCGAGCACGCCGCCGGGGACGGCGATCGGGCCGATGACGGCCATGTTGATGATGTTGCCGAGGATGCTCACGCCGGCGACGACCAGGGCGACGAGGCCGATGTGCTTGATGCCGACGGGGGCTTCGCCGGTCAGCGGGGCCGTCTGCGGCTGCGGGTATCCGGGCCCGGGCTGCTGGGGGCCGGGCGGGGGGAATCCGCCGGGCTGGGGCGGCTGCTGTCCGTAGGGCTGCTGGCCGGGGGCCTGCGGCGGGACGGGAGGCGCGCCGAGGGGGCTGGGGGGCGGGGTCTGGGGGCCGCCGGGCTGGTAGCCGGTCTGGGAGCCGCCCTGCTGGGGCATGACGGTGGTCTCGGCGTAGGTCGCGGCGGGGGGTTCGGCCGGGCCGGTGGGGTTGCCCAGGGGCGAGGGCGGCGGGGGCGGGGTGCTGCTCTGCGGGGACGGTGCGCCGCGCTGGATCTTCATGGTGCGGTCGAGGTTCTCCTCTTCCGCGGCCGGAGCCGGGGGCGGCGTGGCGCCGCCGGGCTTGAGCTTGAAGGTCCCGCCGTCGTCCTCGGGCTGGTCGTTCTCAGGGGGAGTCATGACATCCACTCTCCATGCCGGATCGGTTGTGACTGCTCTCGCTCTCACCTTACCGACCGTGGTCGAACGGCGGGAGTCCGTCCGGTGCGGTGGCGGGAGGGCATGGGGCGCAGCGGGTCCGGCTTCGCCTGGGGCGTCTCCCCCGTTCGGGGGAGAGGGGCGGTTCAGCCCAGGTGCTTGAGGAGGACGGCGCGGTGGGTGGTCTTGGCTTCGTTGAAGCGCGCTTCGCCTGCGGGGGTGAGCATGAGGAAGTTGGCGCGGCGGTCGAAGTCGCATACGGCGCGGGTGATGAGTCCGGCCTTCTCCAGGCGGGTGACGGTGCGTGAGAGCGCGCTCTGGCTGAGGTACATCTCGGCTTCGATGTCCTTCATCTTGGCCTTGGAGGTGTGACCGGAGCAGTTGCGGGTGAGGATCAGCAGGACCTCGAACTCGCTGAGCCCCAACGCATGTCGGGCCTGGAGCTCGGATTCGAGTTCGCAGGACGTGTTGTGGTACACGCGGAGTGTTTCAGACCACTTGGCGCATACGTCGACTTCAGCTGGAGCCTCCATGACCAGGAGATTACCATGTCAAGACATTTAATGTCCATGCATTTGATGTGTTGACATCAAATGCACGTGCATGTAAGTTGATCCGCATGACGATCACCGAACCGAAATCCCAGGCTGCCGTCAGCCTCGTCGACACCCCCGCACACGCCCCGAGCCGCTGGGGACCCAAACTCTGGGCCGTCCTCTTCGTCGCCGGACTCGCGATGTTCCTCGACGCCCTCGACGTCTCCATGGTCGGTGTCGCGCTCCCGTCCATCGGCGCCGAACTGGGCCTCGAAACCGCCTCGCTCCAATGGATCGTCAACGGCTACATCCTCGGCTACGGCGGGCTCCTGCTCCTGGGCGGACGCATGGCCGACCTGCTCGGCCGCCGCCAGGTCTTCCTGACCGCCCTCGTGGTCTTCGGCGCGGCCTCCCTCATCGGCGGCCTGGTCGACAACGAGGCCCTGCTCATCGCCTCCCGCATCGTCAAGGGCGTCGCGGCGGCCTTCACCGCCCCGGCCGCGCTGTCGATCATCACCACCACGTTCAAAGAAGGCCACGACCGCAACAAGGCCCTCTCGATCTTCACCGTGTTCGGCGCCACCGGGTACGCCTCGGGCCTCATCGCCTCCGGCCTGCTCACCAGCGTCGACTGGCGCCTGACGTTCTTCGCGCCGGTCGCCGTGGTCGCCGTCGTCATCGTCGCCGCGTTCATCGTGGTGCCGAAGAACGCCGAACGCGAGCGCGGCAGCATCGACTTCGCCGGGTCGGCCACCCTCACCGGCGGCATGCTCGCCGCCGTCTACACGATCGTGACCGCCCCCGAGACCGGGTTCACGCCGCTGGTCACCGCCACCGCCATCGCCGCAGTGGTGCTCCTGGGCGCGTTCTTCGTGATCGAGAACAAGGTCGCCCACCCGCTGGTGCGGCTGAGCATCTTCAAGGTCAAGTCGATCGTGCGGGCCAACCTGGCCGCGCTGGCGATCTTCGGGTCCTACATCAGCTTCCAGACGATCGTGTCCCTGTATCTCCAGAACACGCTCCAGTGGGAGCCGATCCAGATGGCGCTCGCGCTGGCCCCGGCCGGGATCATCGTGGCGATCCTCTCCCCGATCGCCGGGAAGTTCATCGACCGCTACGGCACCCGCACGATGATCATCGCCTCGATGGCCGCGTTCGTCCTGGGCTACCTGTGGTTCATCGTCCGCGGCGGCGACCCGAACCCGAACTACGCGCTCGACTACCTGCCCTCGTTCCTGCTGCTGGGCCTCGGTTTCGCGCTCGGGTTCTCCTCGGTCATGGTCCAGGCCACCGAAGGGATCGCCGACGACGAGCAGGGCCTGGCCTCCGGGCTGGTCCAGACCTCCGGGCAGATCGGCGGCGCGGTCGTCCTGGCCATCGTCACCGGGCTCATCGCCTCCGGCACCGCCAGCGGCATCGCCCAGTTCCGTCCCGGGCTCTACCTCGTCACCGTGGTCGCGCTCGTCGGCCTGCTCGCCAGCGCTTCGGCGCTGCTGGGTCGCCGTGGGGCGAAGGACGAGGTGGTCGAGGCCGCGTAACCGTCCCGTGAGGGAGCTGATCGAATAGGATATATCCTATAGGATTTTGACTCCGTTATGTGTGAGGGGCCGCCGTCTTCGGACGGCGGCCCCTTCGGCGTTTTCAGTCGGTGGCGTGTGCTGCGGTGGGCGGGCCGAGGGCGCGGCGGGTGGGGATCGCGGTGGCGGTCCAGGCGAGGAGTGCGGCGACGGCGACGGTGGCGGGGATGGCCCAGAGGGGGCCTTGGGGCCAGGGTTCGCCTAGGAAGCCAGGCCTAGGACGGACATGGGGAGGACGGAGAACGCGAGTCCGGCGCCGATGGCGATGCCCGGGGTCAGGAGCGCTTCGCGGCCGATCATCGATCGGATCTGGCGGGGGTGGCGCCTAGGTCGCGCAGGTCGGCGGCCAGGGCGATCGGCCCGAATCCGAAGCCGCGCTCGTAGGTCGCGGCGATCTCGGGACTGATCTCGGTGCTGTCGGCGAGGACGAGGTCGAGCCGGTCGCCGGGAAGCTGATCGGTCATGTGGGGCCTCCGAAGGCGGCGCGGGGTTCGGAGGATGAGCGACGGTGAGGAGCAGACGATTCGGATGCGCCGGGAACCGCGAGCGGTTCGGTCGTGTGAGAGACGGTCGACTCGGTGGCGTGTGGTGCGTTCATGTCCGCCGCCTGCCGGGGCGGCGAGGCGAGGCCCGGGCGCCGCGGGCCGTGTGGTCGCGAGTCGAGGGCGGTCGGCGGTGCGCTGGCGGCGCGGCCCGGCCGCGGCGGGTTCCGGTTGTTCGCGGAGTGGTCGGTTCGGTTCGCGCGTTCATGTCCTGTGTCGGCCGAGTGCCGTCAGGCGTGCTGCGAGGTCTTCGGTGGTCGGGTTCGGCAGGTACGCGTCGATGCGGCCGTCGGCCACGACGCAGGCGGCGTGGGCTCGGGCTGCCGCCGTCGGGTCGTGGGTGACCATCACCACCGTCTGGTCGGACTCGTCGACGAGTTCGCGCAGCAGGTCGAGGACCTCGGCGGCCGTGTCGCGGTCGAGGGCCCCGGTCGGCTCGTCGGCGAAGAGCACGTCCGGGCGGGACGCGAGCGAGCGGGCGATCGCCGCCCGCTGCTGTTGGCCGCCGGACAGTTCGCCGGGCCTGCGGCCGAGCAGCCCGGTCAGGCCGACGCGTTCGACGAGGTGGCCGAGCCAGGCCCGGTCGGTCTTCGCGCCCGACAGGCGCAGCGGCAGCGTCAGGTTCTCCTCGACCGTCAGCGACGGCAGCAGGTTGTAGGACTGGAACACGAACCCGACCCGGTCGCGCCGCAGCACGGTCCGCTTCGCCTCGCTGAGCCCCGACAGGCGCCGCCCGCCCACCCGGACCTCGCCGCTGGTCGGGTCGTCGAGCCCGGCCGCGCAGTGCAGCAGCGTCGACTTGCCCGACCCCGAAGGGCCCACGACCGCCAGGAACGTGCCCCGCCCGACTTCGAGCGAGACGCGGTCCAAGACGGTGTGCGCCCCGTCGTAGACCTTCGAGACCTCCCGCAGCAGCAGCGCCGGGGGCCGGGCGGTGTCGGAGCGCAGCGGCGCGGCCGGGGCGGTGAGCGTGCTCATCGGCGCTTCCCGGCCACGGCGCGGACGATGAGGCCGATGCCGCTGGCCGCGGCGATGAGCCCGAACGGGATCGCGAGGATCCACAGCCCGATCGCCTGGAGCACGGCGTTGAAGACCACGCTGGCCCCCAAAGCGACCCACAGCGCGGTGGTGGTGAGTTTGTAGTGGTCGGCTCGGTACGGTGTCGTGTGCTGGTCCACGGTGTTCCCTCCTCGGGTTCGATGCTGTCGACGCTATGGCCAAACGCGTTCGCGCCCAATGCAGTCACCTGCCGAAACAGGGGTGGGGCCAGGTGGTGGGGCGGGGGTACAGGCAGCTGTAACGACGATCGGGGCCCGCGCGGGTAGGTTTCGGAGTCGACCACGGGACGAAGGGGGTGCACGGTGGCCGAGGGCAGGTTCGGGCGCTGGCGCGCCCGCTACGACGAGCTGCTGCGCCCCGAGGGCGCGGGGAGCGACTCGCGTTCGGTGCTCATGGCGTCCTTGCGGGCCTCGGGCTACGGGGCGGTGGGGGCCGCGTACGGGATCCTCGCGCTGTACACGATCCCACTGCTGCTGCTCGCGGGCCTGCTGGCGCTGCTGGGCGTGGGGAGGCCGCTGATCGCGCCGATGATGCAGTGGGTGCGGATCGTGGCCGGGCTCGAACGCCGCCGCCTGCGCCGCCTCGGACATGACGTCGCATCGCCGTACGTGCCGCCGATCGCCGACCCGCCGCGCACCCTGCGCGAGGTCCGCGCCGACCCGAGCGCGCGCCGCGACCTGTTGTGGCTGGTCGTCCACGGCACCTGGGGGCTGATCCTCGGGGCCGTCCTGCTCCAGATGCCGTTCACGTCCGTCCGGGACGTGACCTACCCGCTGTGGTGGTACTTCGCCGCCGACTCCGAGCAGCAGATCCTCAACGGGCTCATCACCGCGCAGTCGGCGAACACGGCGATCCTCGGTTGCGCCACCGGCATCGCGGTGTTCATCCTGTGGCTGCTGTTCGCGCCCAAGATCCTCGACTTCCAAGGCCGCCCCGGGGTGAGCCTGCTGGGCCCCGACCCCGAAGTCGACCTCTCCGAGCGGGTCGCCCAGCTGACCGCGACGCGCGCGGCCGCCCTCGATGCACACGCGGTCGAGCTGCGGCGGATCGAACGGGCCCTGCACGACGGGGCCCAGAACCGACTCGTGGCCGTCGCGGTCCTCATCGGCGCGGCCCGCCGCGAGATCGAACGCGCCCCGCAGCGCTCCGACGAGATCCTCGAGCGCGCCCAGACCACCGTCGAGGACGCCCTGGCCGAATTGCGAGCAGTCGTCAGATCGATCCTCCCGCCGGTCCTCGAAGACCGCGGACTCGCCGGGGCGCTCAGCGCCCTGGCCTCCGACTGCGCCGTGCCCTGCACGGTCGAGGTCGACGTGGCCACCCGCTGCCCGGCGAGCGTGGAGGCCACCGCCTATTTCGTGGTCGCCGAGTCGCTCACCAACGTGGCCAAGCATTCACACGCGACCCGCGCATCGGTGTCCGTGGCCTTGCGGGGGCCTATGCTCAGCGTGGTCGTGACCGACGACGGCCGCGGCGGCGCCGACACCGAAGCCGGGTCCGGCCTGGCCGGAATCGCGCGCCGCGTCGAAGCCCTGGACGGGACCGTCGCCGTCGACAGCCCCGCCGGCGGCCCAACCGAGATCAGAGTGGAGCTGCCGTGCCAATTTACGACTCTGCAAGCGGCGTCGTGAGGCGCATCGTGATCGCCGAAGACGACACCCTCCTGCGCGAGGGCCTCAACCTCGTCCTGCGAGGCGAGGGCTTCGACGTGGTGGCCTCGGTGGGCGGCCCCGCCGAGTTCCTCGCCGCCGTCGAGGAGCACCGGCCCGAGATCGCCGTGGTCGACGTCCGGATGCCGCCCACCCACACCGACGAGGGCATCAAAGCCGCCGTGGCCGCCCGCCGCGCCCACCCCGGGCTCGCCGTGCTCGTCCTGTCGGCCTATGTGGAGCAGTCGTTCGCGACCGACCTCCTCGCCGACGGCGCCCGCGCCGTCGGCTACCTCCTGAAGGAACGCGTCGGCCGCGTCGATGCGTTCATCGAAGCCCTCCACCGCGTCGCCTCCGGCGGCACCGCGATCGACCCCGAGGTCGTGGCGCAGCTGTTCGCGCAACGCCGCGCCGACGACCCGATCGAGCGCCTCACCCCCCGCGAGAAGGAAGTCCTCTCGGTCATGGCCGAAGGCCTGGGCAACCAGGCGATCGCCGCGCGCCTCTACATCACCGAGAACGCCGTCCACAAGCACATCCGCAACATCTTCCTCAAACTCGACCTCAACCCCGGCGACCAGACCGACCGCCGAGTCGCCGCCGTCCTCCATTACCTCGAACGCGCCTGATTCGCATAACTTTTCCTCGCGAATCGGACTGAAACCGCGTGCAGTGTCCATAATGCTGCGATCCTCGACCCCTGAAGCCGACACGACGAGGGGGACGTCATGCGCGCTGTCTGGGCCGAACTGGTCGGTACTTTCTGTCTGGTGTTCTTCGCCGTCGGGGCGGCCGTGTACGGGATCGAACCCGAGGGGATCGGGTTCGTCGGCGTCGCGTTCGCGTTCGGACTGGTGCTGTTCGCGCTCGCGTACGCGCTCGGGCCGATCTCCGGGTGCCACGTCAACCCCGCGGTCACGCTCGGGGCGCTGCTGACCGGCCGCATCGGCGCCGGGGCCGCGATCGGATACTGGATCGCGCAGTTCGCCGGCGGCATCGGCGCCGCGGCGCTGCTCAAGTTCATGACCACCGGCGGCGGCGCCACCGACCAGACCGGCGCGCTCGGCGCCAACGACTACGGCGCGACCGTCGACATGGCAGGCGCGTTCGTCATCGAAGCGCTCCTGACGTTCCTGCTCGTGTTCGTCGTCCTCGCCGTCACCTCCAAGAAAGGCGCGACCCCGGCCGCCGGAGCGGCCATCGGCCTCGTCCTGGCCGTCATCCACCTCGTGGGCCTGCCGCTCACCGGCACCTCGGTCAACCCGGCCCGGTCCCTCGGACCGGCCCTGTTCGCCGGGGGCGCGCCGCTCGAACACCTGTGGCTGTTCATCGTCGCCCCGCTCGTGGGCGGCCTCCTCGCCGCACTCGTGCAGCCCGCGCTCTACGGCAGGGAGCACACGCCCGTCGACGAAGCCGTGTGACCACCGGAAAGCCCCGGCCGCAGTGCGGCCGGGGCTTCCTTGTGTCTCAGTCGTGCTCGGGCGAGGCCCACATGCCGCGCCGCTCGGCCCGCGCGAGCTTCTCGGCCTTGCGGAGCGTGTCGCCGATCGTCAACTCCTGGTGCCGCAGGATGTACGTGTGCGCCATGCCCTCAGCGACCGCCAGGACCGCGTAGTTCATGCCGTTCTCCATCACCACGTGCGCCAGCAGCCGGTCGTACTGATCGTGGGTCGGATCGCCGGGGTCGGTGAACAAGTGCAGCGTGCGGCCTTCGAGCTTGTCCTTCGCGAACCGCTTGGACTCCGCGCCCCAGTCCTCCTCCTCGCGGTAGCCGCCGGACTCGGGGGCGTTGATCCCCATGACCCGCACCCGGACCTTCTCGCCGTCGATCCTCGCGCGGAACGTGTCCCCGTCGACCACCTCGTAGGCCTCCACCGTCGCGTAGAAGTCGCCCGGACCTTCCATGTGCCGCCTCCCTCGGGGCCCGGCCCCTCGCGGGCGAGCCTGGAGTCATCCTCGCATTGCCGCGCCCGTCAAGGGAACCGTCCCGGCAGAGCCCCGCTGTGACAGACTGTTCGGCGTGGAGCAACGACCGAACCGACGCCCCCGCGGTGCGGGAGCCGCGCAGCGCGACACCGTGCGCATCGACCCCTCCGCGCTCCCCGCCCCCCGCCGTGGCAAAGGCCAGGACGCGACCACACCCGTGCGCGCCAAGTCCACCCGACGCCCCCGGGCCCTGCTCGCCTCCGCCCTGGCGACCACCGCGTGGGCCGTCACCGTCGTGTTCACCCCGATCCTGGTGTTCGTCATCCTCGGCTGGTGGCAGGCCGGCGCCGAAGGGCCCGTCTCGGTCGTGGCCGCCGCCGCGGGCACCGTGTGGCTCACCGGGCACGGCGCGCCGGTCGACATCGGACCGATCCACCTGAGCATCGCCCCGCTCGCCCTCACCGCTGTGATCGCCTGGCGGCTGGCCAAAGCCGCCGCCGGGACCACCCGCGCGATCGGCGGCCGCGACGCCGCCGCCGTCCGAGCCGCCGCCGGTCTCGTCACCATCCTCTACTCCGGACTCGTCGCCCTGGCCGCGGCGCTGTCGGGGATCGGCCCGTTCGGCGTCGACGTCGTCCCCGCGCTCCTCCACGCCGTGCCCCTGACCATCGCCGCCACCGCCTACGGGGCCGCCCGCGAAGCCGGGGTCCTGCCCTGGGACGCGGCCTCCGAATGGCTGCGACGGGGCCTGCGCACCGGCATGATCACCGCCGGAGGCGTCCTCGCCATCGCCGCCGCCGCGGTCGGCGTCGCCTTCGCCGTACGCGGCCCGGTCGTGGCCGACACCCTCGGCGTCTACGGCGACGAAGCGTGGATCGTGGCCCTCATGACCCTCCTGTTCCTGCCCAACCTGGCCGTGTGGGCCGCCGCCTACATCGCCGGGCCCGGCTTCGCCGTCGGCGCCGGGACCGCCGTCCAGGCCGAACTGGTCGAACTCGGGCCGCTCCCGGCCTTCCCCGCGTTCGCGGCCGTCCCCAACGCGACCCTCCCCGACTACGCGACCATCCTCATCGGACTCCCGTTGATGCTCGCGGCCGTGTTCGGCGTCATCCTCACCTACCGGTCCCCGGATCTGCGCCTGCCGCGCGTCACCACCGCCGCGGTCGTGGCCGCCGCGACCGCCGCCGCCGTCCTCGGCGCCCTCTCGCTCCTGTCCGGCGGCGACGCCGGGACCACCCGCATGGCCGGGCTTGGCCCCGACCCGCTCGCCGTCGCCGGAGTCGCAGGGATCCAGTTCCTCATCGGCCTCGTCGGCGCGGCCCTGGTCGCCCGCCTGTTCGCCGTCCACCGCCGCGCCGCCGAAGCCGAGCTCGTGCGCAGAGACACGGTGGTCATCCCCGAACCGGGCGCAGGGCCCGAAGACCGGTTAGGGTTCTGGGCGTGACCGCCAACCTCGTCGTGCTCGTCTCCGGCTCCGGCTCGAACCTCCAGGCCCTCATGGACGCCTGCGCCGACCCCGCCTACGGGGCCCGGGTCGTGGCCGTCGGCGCCGACCGCCACGGCACCTACGGGCTCGAACGCGCCCAGAACGCAGGCATCCCCACGTTCGTCCAGCGCGTGAAGGACCACCCCACCCGCGACGAATGGGACGCGGCGCTCACCGCCGACATCGCCGCGTACGAGCCCGACCTCATCGTCTCGGCCGGGTTCCTCAAGATCTGCGGCCCCCGCCTCCTCGAGGCCTACCCCGGCCGCTACATCAACACGCACAATTCGCTGCTCCCGGCCTTCCCGGGCATGAACGGCCCCGGCGAGGCCCTCAACGCGGGCGTCAAACTCGCCGGAGCGACCCTGTTCATCTGCGATTCGGGGATCGACACCGGGCCCATCGTGGCCCAGTGCGCGGTGCCGGTCGAGGACGACGACACCGTCGAGACCCTCACCGAGCGCATCAAGGAAGCCGAACGCGCCCAACTGGTCGAGGCCGTGGGCCGCATGATGCGCGACGGCTGGAAGGTCGACGGGCGCCGCGTGCGCCTGGGTTGACCTCACCGAAATGACCCCCGCGCCCCTCGCGGTCAACGCCCTGGAGACGGCCACCGTCACCGCCGCTCTCGCGCTCATCCCGCTCGGCCTGCTCGCCGCCTGGGCCCTCGCCGCACTGCGCATCGGGCGCGGCGTCCCGACCCGGCTCGCGTGGCGGCACTCGGTGGCCGAAGTCGGGATCGTGGCCGGGACGCTCCCGTGGCTGTTCCTGGTCCTGACCCCGAGGAGCGGGGCGGGCGGGCTCCAGCTCGTGCCCTTCGCCGACCTGATCGACCTCGCTTCGGCCGACCCGCGGACCATCGTCGAACAGCTCGTGGGGAACCTTCTCCTGTTCTTCCTGGCCGGGCTGTTCGCGCCGCTGCGCTGGAACCTGGGCCTGTGGCAGGTGTTCGTGGCCGGGGCGGCCGGGGCCGCGCTGGTCGAGGCCGCGCAGTACGGGTTCGGGACCGGGCGCGTGGCCTCGGCCGACGACGTGCTGCTCAACGCGGTCGGAGCGCTGCTGGGCGCTTTGGCGTCGCGGCACTGGTGGCGATCCTCACGCCCCGTCGTCGAACCGGCACCCGAAACGGCCGTGTTAGGCTCGGCTCGTCGCGACTGGCGAGTGAGGTCTTTCGAGGTTTCCCGTGGCACGGACCGGGCAGCTCGTTGTTGAGGGGAAGCCTTCAGAGACATCGCAGGTGGAGCACCACCAGGGAGCGGCACTGCTGAACCTGTTACTGCGGTCGAACGCCTGGGCCGCAGTCATTACTCGACCAGGAGCAGTGCATTCATGTCTGAGCGGAAGCTCATCAAGCGAGCCCTCATCTCGGTGTACGACAAGACCGGCGTCGTCGATCTGGCCCGCGACCTCCATGCGGCGGGCGTGCAGCTCGTGTCGACCGGGTCCACCGCCGCGCGCATCGCCGAAGCGGGCGTCCCCGTCACGAAGGTCGAGGAGCTCACCGGGTTCCCCGAGATCCTCGACGACCGCGTGAAGACCCTCCACCCGAAGGTCCACGCCGGGATGCTCGCCGACGTTCGCCGCACCTCCCACCGCGCCGAGCTCGCCGAGCTCGGCATCGAGCCGTTCGACCTGCTCGTGGGCAACCTCTACCCGTTCGCGGCCACGGTCGCCTCGGGCGCGGGCTTCGACGACATCGTGGAGAAGATCGACGTGGGCGGGCCTTCGATGGTCCGCGGCGCGGCCAAGAACCACGCGAACGTGGCCGTGGTGGTCGACCCGGCCGACTACGACCTGGTGCGCACCGCCGCCACCGAAGGCACCACTGCCGCCGAGCGGCTTCGCCTGGCCGCCAAGGCGTTCGCGCACCTCGCCACCTACGACGCGGGCGTCGCGACCTGGCTGGCCGAACAGACCGCCGAGGGCGGGCTCGGCGATTTCGGGGCCGTGCCGATGGCCAAGCTCGCCGACCTGCGCTACGGGGAGAACCCGCACCAGGCCGCGGCCGTCTACAGTGTCCCCGGCGCGGCCGGGCTGGCGCAGGCCGAGCAGTTGCACGGCAAGGCGATGAGCTTCAACAACTACACCGACGCCGACGCGGCCTGGCGGGCCGCGCACGACTTCGCCGAGCCCGCGGTCGCGATCATCAAGCACGCCAACCCGTGCGGGATCGCCGTGGGCACTTCGATCGCCGAAGCGCATCGTAAGGCGCACGAGTGCGACCCGTTGAGCGCGTTCGGGGGCGTGATCGCGGCGAACGCCGAGATCGACGCCGAGGCCGCCTCGCAGATCGCGGGGATCTTCACCGAGGTCGTAGTCGCTCCGGCGTTCACCGACGAAGCGGTCGCGATCCTGACCGCGAAGAAGAACCTGCGGCTGCTGCGGGCCCCGGCGTGGGCGCCCGCCGAGCTGGAGCTGAAGCCGATCTCGGGCGGGGTGCTCGCGCAGCGGCCCGACCGGGTCGACGCCGACGGCGACGACCCCGCGAACTGGACGCTCGCGACGGGCGACGCGGCCGACGACGCGACGCTGGCCGACCTCGTGTTCGCTTGGCGCGCGGTGCGTTCGGTGAAGTCGAACGCGATCCTGCTCGCTTCCGGCGGCGCTTCGGTCGGGGTGGGCATGGGCCAGGTCAACCGGGTCGACTCGGCGAAGCTCGCGGTCGAACGCGCCGGAGCCGACCGCGCCCGCGGCGCGGTCGCCTCCTCGGACGCGTTCTTCCCCTTCCCCGACGGCCTCCAGATCCTCATCGACGGCGGCGTGAAGGCGGTCGTCCAACCGGGCGGTTCGGTCCGAGACGAAGAGGTCATCGCCGCGGCGAAGGAAGCGGGCATCACGATGTACCTGACGGGGACGCGGCACTTCACCCACTAAGGGGAGGGGCCGAAATCGGGGCTCGCGCCAACGGCCATCCCTAGCCCCCACCCACCCAGGGGGGAAAAGGAAGCCAAGTGCACGGTCGAGTTTGCGGCGGGGGTACGACAGGAATCGGGCCGAAAAACCGCCGCGGGCCGAAAAGTCGTCCGATCGTGTGAACGTAGGTGAGGGCCGCACGGGAATCTTCCCGTGCGGCCCTTCTTGTTACGAGGCCCAGGAGAGGCAGGCGCTCGGGAGGTAGCCCCAGGCGTCGCCGGAGAAGTTGACGCGGGCCCATTGGTCGGAGGTCTGGCCGCAGGCGGTGTAGGCCTCGCCGGGGGTGAGTGAACAGTCGGCGCTGTAGGTGCGACCGGCGACCACGCCGCCGACCGTGCCTTCGCCGGTGCCGGGGGCGGCCCATACCGAGCGGTTCTCGGTCGCCACGGCTGAGCAGGCGGCCGCTTCGGTGTCGGCCTGGGCCGGGGAGGCGAATCCGGCGGTGAACGCGGCTGCGGCCGCGAGGGCCGCGAACGTCATCGTCATTCGTTTCACAGTTCACTCCATTCGAGTCGATACGCGGGGATTGCCCGCATCGAGACGACGCTTTCATGAAGTGGGACCGCTGTCGACGCCCGAACGCCATTCGTCGGATTTCTTACCAGAACTGTTCTAGCTGAAAGAATTCACAGGTGGCGAGGCCCTTGCCGGTTGGGCACGCATGGACCGTTCACGATAGGTTAAAGGCATGCAGATGCTCTGTCCGAAATGTCGGAACCCGATGCACCAGTACGAGCGCAACGGCGTGGTCGTCGAGCAGTGCTCCGAATGCAAAGGCATTTTCCTCGACCGCGGCGAGCTTGAGCACCTGATGACCGCTGAGGCCTCGTTCCTGCGCGGCGCCGCGGTCGCTCCCTCGCCCCCGCAGGACGACCGCCGCTATGACGATCGTCGTCACGATGACCGCCGCTACGACGACCGGCGCCGCGACGACCACTACGACCGCCGTCGCGACGACGAGTACCGCTACAAGAAGAAGAAGCGCAAGAGCGTCTTCGAAGACCTCTTCGACTTCTGACCCGAGACTTCCGACCGCCGCACGATCACACCGTGCGGCGGTCTGCGTGCGTCAGCCGCCGAGCGGGTAGACCGCCCTCGGCGTCCACGGGATCGGCGCTCCGGTGAGCGTCTCGGAGCTCCAGTCGCCGGGGCTGGGGTGGGTGTACAGCGTGAACGACTCGACGCGGAACTTCGCCTCGAAGCCGGAGAGCGAGGCGAACGCGGCGTCGAGCGCCTCGGTGCCCACGTTCTGCGCGATGGTGATGTGCGGGTGGTACGGGAAGGTCCGCTCGCGTTCGGCCGGTCCCGAGCGGATCGCCGATTCGAGCTGCTCGCACATCGCGATCCCGTCCACCACGGCCGCGAACACCACTTCGGTGATCGGCCGGAACGACCCGGTACCCCGCAGGTGCAGGTCGAAGGCCGGGCACGCGGCGGCCACGACCGCCAGGTGCGCGCGGAAGGCCTCCAGCGAACCGGCGGCGATCTCGGTGGGCCCCAGGAGGGTCAGGTGCGCCGGGACGCTCCCGCCGAGCGGGTCGCCCGAGGCGATCCTGGCCTGGTCGAGGACCTCGCGCCACGGCGAGGGGACCGGGATGGCCACGCCGACGGTGACCGTCCGCTCGGCTCCTGGGGCGGGGCCCACTACAGCGCCACCGGCGGGAAGAATCCGACCTTCTTGTACGCCTTGGCCAGCGTGCGCGAGGCGACCTGGCGGGCCCGCTCGGCGCCCTTGGCCAGGATGCGGTCGAGCTCGGCCTTGTCGGCGAGGTACTCCTTGGTGCGGGCCGAGATCGGGCCCATGAAGTCGGCCGCGACCTCGGCGAGGTCGCCCTTGAAGTCGCCGTAGCCCTTCCCGGCGTACTCGGATTCGAGCTTCTCGACGGTCGTGTCGCCAAGGGCCGCATAGATGTTGAGCAGGTTCGAGACACCGGGCTTGTGCTCGGTGTCGAAGCGCACCTCCGCGTCGGAGTCGGTGACGGCGCTCTTGATCTTCTTGCGGATCTGGTTCGGTTCGTCGAGCAGGTACAGGCACCCGCGCGGGCTGGTCGAGGACTTCGACATCTTCTTCTCGGGCTCGGCGAGGTCCTTGATCGTCGCGGTCTCCTTGACGATGCGGGCCTCGGGCACGGTGAACGTCTGCCCGTAGGTGGTGTTGAACCGGATCGCGAGGTCGCGCGAGAGTTCGAGGTGCTGGCGCTGGTCCTCGCCCACCGGCACCTGCTCGGTCTGGTAGAGCAGGATGTCGGCGGCCTGGAGGATCGGGTAGGTGAACAGACCGACCGTTGTGCGTTCTTGTTTGGCGGACTTGTCCTTGAACTGGGTCATCCGGCCCGCCTCGCCGAACCCGGTCTCGCAGCCCAGGATCCAGGCGAGCATCGGGTGTTCGGGCACCTGGGACTGGACGAACAGGGAGCTGCGCTCGGGGTCGACACCGATCGCGAGCAGCTGCGCGGCACTGACACGAGAGCGTTCGTGCAATACCTTTGGGTCGTGATCGACGGTGATCGCGTGGAGGTCGACGACGCAGTAGAACGCGTCCGCGGTGTCCTGGATAGGCACCCACTGCCGTAGCGCGCCCAGGTAGTTGCCGAGGTGGAACGAGTCCGAGGTGGGCTGGATCCCCGAGAAGACACGGGGTTTGCGGTCGGCAGTGGTCATGTCCCGATTCTGACATCCGGGCCGGACGAGCGACCACCCGGTATTGCGGCGCCGCCGATCCTGATGTTTAATTGTGTTGGATCTTGAGCGAAGGAGAGGCGACATGCTGGCGCAGCAGCGGCAGACCCGCATCGCCGAACGCGTCCACCGCACCGGCGCGGTGCGCGTGGCCGAACTGGTCGAAGAGTTCGGCGTCTCGGACATGACCATCCGCCGTGACCTCGAAACCCTCGCCGACCGCGGCCTGGTGGCCAAAGTCCACGGCGGCGCCACGGCCGTCGACTTCGGCTCCACCGCCGAACCCGGGTTCGCGGTCAAACAGGTCCGCCAAGAGGCCGAGAAGCAGGCCGTGGCCGACGCCGCCGCGACCCTCGTGGGCCCCGGCCAGGCCATCGCCCTGTCGGCCGGGACCACCACCTGGACCCTCGCCCACCGGCTCACCGACGTCCCCGACCTCACCGTCGTCACCAACTCCGTGCCCGTCGCCGACGTGTTCTACCGCTCGGGCCGGGCCGACCAGACCGTGATCCTCACCGGCGGCGTGCGCACCCCCTCCGACGCCCTCGTCGGCCCCTTCGCCGTCGCCTCCCTCGAGCGCGTCAACGTCGACACCGTGTTCCTGGGCGTCCACGGCATGTCCGAACGCGCCGGATTCACCACCCCGAACCTCCTCGAAGCAGAGACCGTCTCCACCCTCGCCGCCAAAGGCCGCCGCCTCGTGGTCGTGGCCGACCACACCAAGTTCGACGTCGTCGGGATCGCCACCATCGCCGCCTTGAGCGACGCCGACGTCATCGTCACCGATTCCCTCCTCGACGAGGAGGCCCGCAGGGCACTCGCCTCGCACGTCGACCAAGTCGTGCTCGCGCCCGTGCCCGAACCGGGAAAGCGCAACACCCACGAGAAGAGCCCATGACCGCGTTCTGCCTGGAATCGGGCGTCCTCGCCGACGGCCGCCAGATCCTCTACTTCAACACCGCCGACGGCGCCGGGCGCGCCTCGTTCGCCGACAAACGCGACCTCGGCGAACGCGCCCGCGCCGGGCACATGCGACACGACGTCCTCCGCGACGAGTGGATCGCCGTCTCCGCCGGCCGCAACGCGCGCCCCCAACTGCCCGTCGACTGCCCCCTGTGCCCCAGCCGCGACGGCGAACTCACCGAAGTCCCCGCCCCCGACTACGAGGTGGCCGTCTTCGAGAACCGGTTCCCCAGCTTCGGGGGTGCCCCCGGCGAGAGCGGCCACACCCACGGCATCGAAGTCAGCGCCCCGGCCACCGGACGCTGCGAAGTCGTCTGCTTCTCCGCAGACCACGACGCCTCGCTCGTGGACCTCCCGCCCGAACGCGTCGCCCTCGTCGTGGCCGCCCAAGCCCAGCGCACCGCCGACCTCGCCGCGCGCGGCGACGTCGAGCAGGTCTTCTGCTTCGAGAACCGCGGCGTCGAGATCGGGGTGACCCTGCACCACCCCCACGGCCAGATCTACGGCTACCCCTACGTCACCCCCCAGACCTCCCGGCACCTCGACGCCGCCCGCCGCCACCGGGACGAGACCGGCCGCAACCTCTTCGGCGACATCCTCGAAGCCGAACGCAAAGGCCCGCGAGTCGTCGCGGCGAACGACCTGTGGACCGCGTTCGTGCCCTACGCCGCGCGCTGGCCGTTCGAAGTCCACCTCTACCCGAACGAGCGATTCGCCGACCTCACCGAGCTGCCGAGCGCATACATCGAGGCGTTCGCACCGCTTTATCTCGATGTGCTGCGCCGCTTCGACGCGGCGTTCCCCGAGGGCCGCATGCCGTACATGGCAGGCTGGCACCAAGCCCCCGTCCGAGAAGGACGCGACCTGGCCTGGCTGCGGCTGGAGATCGTCTCCAACCGCCGCGCCGCGGGGAAGGTCAAGTTCCTGGCCTCGTCCGAGTCGGTCATGGGCGGCTTCGTCAACGACCTCGGCCCCGAGAAGGCCGCGCAGATACTGAAGGATGCCTTGTGAAATACCTCGTCACCGGCGGTGCCGGCTACATCGGTTCGATCGTCGCCACGATGCTCCTCGAAGCGGGACACGACGTGGTCGTCCTCGACGACTGCTCCACCGGCGCGGCCGAGCGCGTCCCGGCCGGGGCGACCCTGGTGCGCGACACCGTCCAGAACGCCGCGGCCGTGCTCGACTCCAGCTTCGACGGCGTCCTGCACTTCGCGGGCCTCATCGCCGCGGGCGAGTCCATGGAGAAGCCCGACATCTACTGGGAGGCCAACACGGCCGGGACGTTCGCGCTGCTCGCGGCGATGCGCGAGGCCGACGTCAAGACCCTCGTGTTCTCCTCCACCGCCGCCGTCTACGGCAACCCGACCGAGGTGCCCATCCGCGAAGAGGCCGTCAAGGCCCCGACCTCGACCTACGGCGCCACCAAGCTCTCCAGCGACATGGCGATCGCCTCCGAGGTCACCGCGTACGGTCTCGCCGCGGTCTCGCTGCGGTACTTCAACGTCGTCGGCGCCTACCAGGACCGCACCGGCATCTGGCACGGCGAGAACCACGAACCCGAGACCCACATCATCCCGATCGCGTTCGACGCGGCCTCGGGGCGGCGCGAGAAGTTCGCGATCTTCGGCGAGGACTACCCGACCCCTGACGGGACCTGCGTGCGGGACTACATCCACGTCGCCGACCTCGCCGAGGCCCACCTCCTGGCCCTCGATTCGGCCCAGACCGGGGAGCACCGGATCTACAACCTCGGCAACGGCACCGGCTTCTCCAACAAGCAGGTCGTGGCCACCGTCAAGCGCGTCACCGGCGTCGACTTCCCCGTCGAGTTCGGGCCGAGGCGCGCCGGCGACCCGGCCGAGCTCGTGGCCTCCTCCGAGCGGGCCAAGACCGACCTCGGCTGGAAGCCCAGCCGCGACAGCCTCGACCGCATGGTCACCGACGCCTGGGAGTACTACCAGCATGCCCGCGCATAACACCCCGGACCCGCACGCCGAGGCGCTGGCCCGGACCGCCGCGGAGGCATTCCGTACGGTGTACGGTGAAGAGCCGGAGGGGGTGTGGGCCGCCCCTGGGCGCGTCAACCTCATCGGCGAGCACACCGACTACAACGACGGCTTCGTGATGCCGTTCGCGCTGCCGTTCTACGCCGCGGCGGCCGCCTCCAAATCCGAGACCTGGGAGTTCCACTCCACGTACGACGGCGGATCGACGGTGCGCTCCGGGCGCCTCGACGGGCCTGCTGTCCAGCGGGTCGACGGGTGGGCCGCCTACCTCGCCGGGGTCGCGTGGGCGCTGGGCGAGTCGGGCTATCCGGTGGGGCCGGTGCGGATCGCGCTGTACTCGGACGTGCCGCACGGCGCGGGGCTGTCCTCGTCGGCCGCGCTCGAATGCGCGGCGCTCATCGCGCTCGCGGACCTGTACGGGCACGAGATCGACAGGGCTGAGGCCGCGAGGATCGCTCAGTTGGCCGAGAACGAGTACGTGGGCGCGCCGACCGGGGTGCTGGACCAGTCGGCCTCGCTGCTGTGCAGCGAGGGGAACGTGATGTTCATGGACTGCCGCGACCTCTCGCGCGAGCAGGTGCCGTTCGACCTGGGGCCCGAGGGGCTGACGATGCTGGTCGTCGACACGCGGGCGCCACACCGGCACGCCGACGGCGAGTACGGTGCGCGTAGAGCCGATTGCGAGGAGGCCGCGCGACTGCTCGGGGTGAGCCACCTGCGGGACGCTCCGGCGGACGCGACGCTCGCCGACGACCGGCTCAACCGGCGGATGCGCCATGTGCTGAGCGAGAACGAGCGGGTCCAGGCCACGGTGTCGATCCTCAAGGGCGGCAACGTGTCCGGGATCGGCGATCTGTTGACGGCCTCGCATGTGTCGCTGCGCGACGATTACGAGGTCTCCTCGGTCGAACTCGACTCGGCCGTCGACGCGGCCCTTGGCGCTGGCGCCCTGGGCGCCCGCATGACCGGCGGCGGCTTCGGCGGCAGCGCGATCGCGCTGGTCCGCGTCGAGGACGCCCCGAAGGTCGAGACGGCGGTGCTCGAAGCGGCGGCGAAGGCCGACCTCCCGGAGCCGAGAATCTTCACGGCGAGAGCGGCGGCGGGCGCGCACCGAGTCCTCTGAGTCCGAGTCAGAACGAAGGCGACGCGGCTGCGGCTCGGCCCCAATGGGGCCGAACCGCAGCCGCGTCCGTACCCCGCGGTCGGGCGTGTCGCGATGCAAGCGCCCCCGGTTTCAATGATGGCGGAGGGGTGTGACACGTCAAGCGGGGCTCGTGATGTGACTGAGGTTCGCGTGCGGGCGCTCTCGTGGAGGGGGCGTGATCGCTCTGCCATACTCCGGGCATGGATCTCCTTCAGCTGGTGCTTCGGTACCTTCACCTCGTCGGATTCGCTGCGGTGCTCGGCGGGTGGCTCGTTTCATGGCTCGGCGGGAAGCGGAACTTCAACACCGCGATGCTGTACGGGATCGCGACGCAGCTGGCGACCGGGATCGTCCTGTTCGGGCTCGCGGCCGCCGGGGACGACGCCAATCACGCCAAGCTCGGGGTGAAGTTTCTGCTGGCGCTGCTGCTGGGCGTCATGATCGCGATTCCGGTGTGGAAGAAGCGCGAGACCATCGCCGCGGGCCACTTCTTCGCGACCGGCGCGCTCATCGCCGTCACCGCCGGAGTCGCCGTCTTCTGGCAGTGACGCGGCGACCCCTCGAATTCACCGGTTCGTCACACGGCGTGGGCACGCGGAGCTGCAATGTCGCCGTAGTGCAGGCGAAACACCAGTTCATCACTGGTCTCAGTCATAGGATGTTTCGGTAACGAAATCATCAAGGACAGTGTCAAAGGCCATCGAGTACGGCCATGATTAGGCGGGTATCGACTTACCCCCTTGAATCGTCAAAGGAGACCGAAATGGCTGTCAAGCCGTTCAAGCTGGCCCTGGCGGGCTTCTCCGCCGTCGGCCTCGCCGCGCTCACCGCCTGCGGCGAAGCGCCCACCGACAACGGCAGCGACGGCAACGCCGACGCGTCGTTCCTGGCCTGCATGGTCACCGACTCCGGCGGCGTGGACGACAAGTCGTTCAACGAGTCCTCCTGGGCCGGCATGCAGAAAGCCGAGGACGAGAACGACGACATCAAGGTCGCCTACAAGGAGTCCTCCTCCGAGGCCGACTACGACCCGAACCTCCAGGCGTCGGTCGACGACGACTGCGACTTCATCGTCGGCGTCGGCGGCCTCATGTCCGCCAACGTCACCACCGCGGCCCTGGCCAACGAGGACATCCCCTTCGCGATCGTCGACGGCGGCCCCTCGGACGCCGACGGCAACCCGGTCGAGGCCGACAACGTCTACTCGATCCAGTTCGACACCGCCCAGTCGGCCTACCTCGCCGGCTACGTCGCCGCGTCGCAGACCGAGACCGGCATCGTCGCCACCTGGGGCGGCATCCAGATCCCGCCGGTGACCATCTTCATGGACGGCTTCGCCGAAGGCATCGCCAAGCACAACGAGGACAAGGGCACCGACGTGCAGCTCCTCGGCTGGGACGAGGCCGCGCAGTCCGGCACCTTCCTCGGCAGCTTCGAGGACACCGCCGCCGGCAAGAGCACCTCGGACACCTTCATCACCCAGGGCGCCGACATCATCTTCCCGGTCGCCGGCCCCGCCGGCATCGGCGCTCTGACGGCCGCCGCCGAGAACGACGCGGTCTCGGCCATCTGGGTCGACACCGACGGCTACGAGTCCACCGAGTACGGCGCCGAGCTCATCACCTCCGCCGAGAAGGGCCTGGCCAACGCCGTGCACGACGCGGTCCTGGCCGCCTACAACGGCGACACCGGCTCGGGCACCTACGTCGGCACCCTCGAGAACGAAGGCGTCTCCCTCGCCCCGTTCCACGACTTCGACGCCGTGGTCTCCGACGAGACCAAGGCCGAGGTCGAGGCGCTCACCGCGCAGATCATCTCGGGCGAGATCGTCGTCCAGTCCCCGGCCAGCCCGGTGACCGAGTAGCGACCGCTTCGAGCTCTGATTCGCAAAGGGACGTTTAGTGCGACTTGAACTGAAGGGCCTGACGAAGAAGTTCGGCTCGTTCACCGCAGACGACGACATCGACCTCGTGGTCGAGCCCGGCCAGATCCACGCCGTCCTCGGCGAGAACGGCGCGGGCAAGTCGACGCTCATGAACATGCTCTACGGGATCCTCCAGCCCACCAGCGGAGAGATCCTCATCGACGAGGAGCAGGTGGCCTTCTCCGGCCCGGGCGACGCGATCGCCGCCGGGATCGGGATGGTCCACCAGCACTTCAAGCTCGTGGGGCCCTTCAGCGTCGCCGACAACGTGCAGCTGGGCCGAGAGCACACCCGCACCGCGGGCGTGCTCTCGGCCTCGGCCGCGCGCAAAGCCGTCCTCGACGTCTCGGAGCAGTACGGACTCCGGCTCGACCCCGACGCGATCTGCGAGGACCTCCCCGTGGGCGTCCAGCAGCGCGTCGAGATCGTCAAGGCCCTCTCCGGGCCCAAGACCGAGCTGCTCATCCTCGACGAGCCCACGGCGGTGCTCACGCCCGCCGAGATCACCGAGCTGCTCCAGATCATGCGCAACCTCGCCGCGGCGGGCACGTCGATCCTGTTCATCTCCCACAAGCTCAAAGAGGTCCAGGCCGTCGCCGACACCATCACGGTGATCCGGCGCGGCAAGGTCGTGGCCGAACTCGAGCCGACCGCCTCCGAATCCGAGATGGCCTCGGCCATGGTCGGCCGCGCCGTGTCCCTCCAGGTCGACAAGACCCCCGCCCAGCCCGCCGAGGCCCGTCTCGAAGTCAAGGGCCTCACCGTGGTCTCCGGCGCAGGCGTCAAGGTCCTCGACGAACTCGACCTGACCGTCCACTCCGGCGAAATCGTCGGCCTCGCCGGCGTCGAAGGCAACGGCCAGACCGAGCTGGCCCGCTCGATCCTCGGCCTCATCAAGCCCGACGCGGGCTCGATCGCCGTCGACGGCGAGGACGTCCAGGGCCGCAGCCCCGCCCGCCGCATCGCCGACGGCCTGGGCTACATCCCCGAGGACCGCGGCCGCGACGGCCTCGTGGCCGAATTCTCCGTGGCCGAGAACCTGGTGCTCAACCAGTACCGGGACCGGCCGTTCGCGAGCCTCGGCATGGTCAACGCCGCCAAGGTCCACCAGCAGGCCGTCGACTCCATCGCCGAGTTCGACATCCGCACCCAGTCCCCGGACGAGTCGGCCTCGTCCCTGTCCGGCGGCAACCAGCAGAAGGTCATCATCGCCCGCGAGTTCTCCCGGCCCCGCCGGTTCCTCGTCGCGGCGCAGCCCACCCGCGGCGTCGACGTGGGCGCGACCGAGTTCATCCACTCCCGCCTCATCGCCGAGCGCGACACCGGCACCGGAGTCCTCCTCATCTCCTCCGAACTGGACGAGATCTACGCGCTCGCCGACCGCATCGCCGTGATCTACAACGGCCGCATCGTCGGCGAGGTCGCCCCCGACACGCCCCGCGAGGTCATCGGCCGCCTCATGGTCGGCGGCCAGATCAACGCCGAGACCGAAGCCGACGCCACCACCGATGAGCCCAATGGAGGTGACCGTTGAGCACGGAATCCCAGACCCCCGACGAGCAGCCCGAAGCGCCGGAGCGGATCGAAGCCCTGCCCGAGCCCGAGCAGCCCGAGCCCCGGCCGAACTTCATGCGCCTGTTCGGCCGCTACCTGTCCGAGGCCAACTCGGTCATGGTCACCGTCTACTCGCTGCTGCTGGCGTTCTTCATCGGCGCGGTGCTGCTCATCGTCTCCGACGAGTACACCCGCTCGACCTGGACGTACTTCTTCGCCCGGCCCCAGGACGCGCTGCTGAACTCCTGGTACCTGGTCAGGGACTCCTACCTCGCGCTGTTCGAGGGCTCGATCCTCAACCTGAACACGCTCGACAAGTTCATCGCCGGGACCGCCGACTTCGGCGACCTGCTCCGGCCCCTGTCCGAGACGCTCACCTACGCCACCCCGCTGATCTTCACCGGCCTGGCCGTGGGCCTCGCCTTCCGCGCGGGCCTGTTCAACATCGGCGCCCAGGGCCAACTCATCTTCGGCATGCTCGGCGCGCTCATCATCGGTTTCAGCCTTGACCTGCCGATCTGGCTGCACCTGCCGCTCGCGGTCATCGCGGGCGCGGTCGCCGGCGGCCTGTTCGGCGCGATCCCCGGCGTCCTCAAGGCCTCCACCGGAGCCCACGAGGTCATCTCCTCGATCATGCTGAACAACATCGCCGCGCTGTTCCTGGTGTGGGCGATCAGCACCCAGTTCCTCCACTCCGAGACCAGCTCCCAGCTGGTCACCAAGCCTGTCGACACCTCGGCGCGGCTGCCCACGCTGCTCTCCTCGCTCAACGAGACGCTGCGCGTCAACCTCGCGCTCGTCATCGGCGTGGTCGTGGCGATCGTGGTGTGGTGGCTGCTCAACCGCTCCACGTTCGGGTTCCGCATCCGCGCCGTCGGGTTCAACGAGCACGCCTCGGCGACCGCGGGCATGCACATCGGCCGCACGTACACGACCACGATGGCCGTCTCCGGCGCCATCGCGGGCCTGGCGGGCGCGGCCCTCGCGCTCGGCGTGGGCGCCTCGGGCGTCACCAACAACACCGCGCTCGAATACGGCTTCGACGGCATCACCGTGGCGCTGCTGGGCCGGGCCAACCCCGGCGGCATCGTGGCCGCGGCGGTCCTGTTCGGCGCGCTCAAGGCCGGGTCGCTCTCGGCCCAGCCGGACGTGCCGGTCGACATCTCGATCCTGCTCCAGGCCATCATCGTGCTGTTCATCGCCGCGCCCGCGCTGGTCAGGGCCATCCTGCACCTGCGCACGCCGCGCGGCGGCCTGGTCACCCTCGAAGCGAAAGGCTGGTGAGCCCCATGGCAGTGGACACCATGACCGCCGCCCCGTCGTTCGTGGACGAGAGCAAACCGGTCCGCCACGTCAAGGCCGCGTCGATCCTGCTCGGGCTGACCGTCCTCATCGTGGTGGGCATCCAGCTCGTGGGCATGGGCGAGACCGCGACCGTGGCCTTCGACCGGACCCTCACCGACCTGCGGTGGGCCATGCCCTCCACTGTGGTCGTCTACGTGCTCGCCTTCGTCGTGGCGGGCCTTGCGGGCTGGATGTTCAAGGGCCTGCCCAAGCGCTGGTTCAAGGTCGCGGTGGCCGTTTCGGTCACCGCGATCGTGCTGATCCTCTTGATCTGGAACTACTCCCAGACCGGCACGGTCTTCCGCGCCGAGTCGATCCTCGCCGGGGCCCTGTTCCTTTCGCTGCCTTACGTGTTCGGCGCGCTCTCGGGCGTGGTGTGCGAGCGCTCCGGCGTGATCAACATCGGCATCGAGGGCCAGTTCCTCATGGGCGCCTTCACCGGCGTCCTGGTCGCCAACATCACCGGCAACGTCTACGCCGGGATGGTCGGCGCGATGCTCGCCGGGCTGCTCTCGACCATGCTCCTGGCGCTGCTGGCCACCAAGTACCAGGTCAACCAGGTCGTGGTCGGCGTCATCCTCAACCTGCTGGCGCTGGGCTTCACCAGCTTCATGTACGACCAGCTGAAGAAGGCCGAGGGCTTCAACTCGGCGTTCACGATCCCCACGATCTCGTGGGGCCCGCTCGCGGACATCCCGATCCTCGGCCCGGTCTTGTTCCAGCAGAAGCTGTTCGTGTACGTGGGCCTGGTGCTCGTGTTCGTCGTCTGGTTCCTGCTGTACCGCACCAAGTGGGGCCTGCGCACCCGCGCGGTCGGCGAGCACCCGACCGCCGCGGATTCGATGGGCGTCAACGTCAATCGGCTCCGGTTCTGGAACGTGACCCTCGCCGGTCTCATCTCCGGTTTCGGCGGCGCGTGGTTCACCATCGCGAACTCGTTGGCGTTCAACAAGAACATGACCGCCGGGCTCGGGTTCGTGGCCCTCGCGGTCATGATCGTGGGCCGCTGGAACCCGCTCGGTGTGCTCGCCGGGGCGCTCATCTTCGGCTTCACCACCCAGATCGCCCGCGACCTCGACGCGGCGGGCGGCGCGCTCATCCCCGGGGACTTCCTCAAGATGCTCCCGTACGCGGTCACCCTCGTGGTCGTGGCCGGGCTCATCGGCAAGTCCAGGGCCCCCGCGGCCGATGGCGTGCCGTACAACCCGGGGGACAAGTAGCGCATGGCGACGCACGACATCGACTGGGACACGTTGCGGGCCACCGCTCGCGAGGCCATGGGCCACGCGTACGTCCCGTACTCGAAGTACCCGGTCGGCGTGGCCGGACTCGTGGACGACGGCCGGATCGTCTCGGGGTGCAACGTCGAGAACGCCTCCTACGGGCTGACCCTGTGCGCCGAGTGCGGCATGGTCTCCCAACTGGCCGCCACCGGCGGCGGCCGCCTGCTCGCCATCGCCTGCGTCGACGGCGCGGGCGAACCCCTCACCCCTTGCGGGCGTTGCCGTCAGCTCCTGTTCGAGCACGGCGGGCCCGAGTGCCTTGTGGACGACCGGCCCGAGCCGACCACCGTGGGGGCCTTGCTCCCCGGGGCGTTCGGGCCGGGCCACTTGGCATGAATGGCGCCTCCAGCCGGGGCGCCGCACACCGTCTAGTGAGGGAATGCCAATGATCACCGCTGTCGACGTCATCCGCACCAAACGGGACGGCGGCGAACTGTCGACCGCCCAGATCGACTGGGTCATCGAGAACTACACCAACGGCACGGTCGCCGACGAGCAGATGTCGGCGCTCAACATGGCGATCTTCCTCAACGGCGCGAAGCCGCGCGAGATCGCCGACTGGACCGCGGCGATGATCCGCTCGGGCATCAAGCTCGATCTGTCCTCTGTGGGCAAACCATGCGTGGACAAGCACTCGACCGGCGGCGTGGGCGACAAGATCACGCTGCCGCTGGCCCCGCTCGTGGCCGTGTTCGACGTGGCCGTGCCGCAGCTCTCGGGCCGGGGCCTGGGGCACACCGGCGGCACGCTCGACAAGCTGGAGTCGATCCCCGGGTTCCAGGTCGACATGACCGAGGCCCAGGTCCTGGAGCAGCTCAAGGACATCGGCGCGGTCATCTGCGCGGCCACCGGCGACCTCGCCCCGGCCGACAAGAAGCTCTACGCGCTCCGCGACATCACCTCCACTGTGGAGTCGATCCCGCTCATCGCGTCCTCGATCATGTGCAAGAAGATCGCCGAAGGCGCCGACGCGATCGTGCTCGACGTCAAGGTCGGCTCCGGCGCTTTCATGAAGGACTTCGCCCAGGCCCGCGAGCTCGCCGAGACGATGGTCCGCCTCGGCGCCGACCACGGCGTCGACACCCGCGCGCTCCTGACCGACATGTCGATCCCCTTGGGCCGCACCGCGGGCAACGCCCTCGAGGTGCGCGAATCGGTAGAGGTCCTCGCGGGCGGCGGCCCCGCCGATGTAGTCGAGCTGACGGTGGCCTTGGCGAAGGAAATGCTCGCCGCAGCAGGCCAACCGGACGCCGACCCGGCCGCCGCTCTGGCTGACGGCCGCGCGATGGACGCCTGGCGCAAGATGATCACCGCCCAAGGCGGCCAAGTCGATGCGCCGCTTCCGATCGCGCGCGAGACCGAGGAGATCACCGCAGGCGCCGACGGCTTCGTCACCGAGATGGACGCCTACGCGGTCGGCGTCGCCGCCTGGCGCCTCGGCGCAGGCCGCGAACGCCCCGGCCAACCCGTCCAAGCCGGAGCGGGCATCGAAATCCTCAAGACCATCGGCGAACCGGTCAAGGCAGGAGACCCGATCTTCCGCCTCCACACCGACACCCCCGACCGCCTCCCGGCCGCAAAAGAAATCCTCGCCGACCAATGGCGCATCGGCACAGAACCGACCAAACGAACCCCGATCATCCTCGACCGAGTCACGAGCTGACAGGCAGCGAACCGGGCGGCGACCTCGAAGAGGTCGCCGCCCGGTTCGCTGCCCATGGTCAGTCGCTTTGTCTGCGTGCCATCGCCTTTGCCACGAGCAGGGAGGCGCGGGCGCGGTACTCGCCTTGAGGGAGTGAAGCGGCGATGCGCTCGGCGCGGGCCGTCGAGGCGGTGCTCAGCTTTTCGATCAGGTCCAGCAGGGCGCTGTTCCGCTCGGCTGGGTCGCCGATCATGCGGGCGACCTTCTCGGCCCGACGCGGATCTGGGGCGGCGAGGGCCAATGCGGCTTCGCGGAGGCACTCGTCCCAGGCGGCCGTCTCGATCGAGAGCTCCCCGGCTATCCGCTCGGAGTTCGCGGGCACCAATGGGGCCCAGGCGATCATGATGCCGGCCAGTGTCGAGTTTCGAGTGGCGGCCGCGCTGTCGGGGAAGGCTCTCGCGCCGCGTTCGGCGGCTTCGAGCAGCTCCACGGCCCGGTTGCGATCGAACGCCGCGAGCTCGGATGCCAGCTCTCGCAGCAGCTCGGGTCTGGTGGGGTCGTCCTCGTCGAGCTGGAGCGCGTAGTGGACGGCTTCGTGCAGATAGCGCTCGGATCTGATCGAATCCTCGGGAGTCATGGCGCGACTGGCGCCGATGAGCGCGAGCGACTTCGCGTGGCCGGTCGCCACGCCGGGTTCGATGGAGTCGGCGGCTTCGATCGTGAAGGCCGGAAGGGTTTCAACGAGTCGTCGCGCGAGCAGTGCCGCCGCCTCGGCCCGTGCCTTCGGTGGATTGATCCGGCCGAGAGCGGATTTGGCGAGCGCGGTGGAATCGATGGCCGCGCCGATCACGAACTGCGTGAAGGCGAGTGACTTCGCGTGCTGGTTCTCGATGGTGTCGGCGATGGACAGCGCCGCTTCCGGCATCACAGGAGCGATGCCTTTGACGAGGCCCACCAACATCTTGTCGGCATCGGGAGCGGTCTTGACGGCGCGGGCGAGATCGGTGAGGCGCGAGGGTGCCACCGTCGCGACTGTCGCGGCGATCGACTCGATGGCGGGGCCGCGATCGAGATGCGGCGAGTAGCTGGACTTGACCAGTTGAACGGCGTGTCCGGGATCGACCCAGGCGTATCCCTGCGCCAGTTCGAGCAGGGCTCGGCGTCGCCGCTCGTCGTCGCGTGCGGCGCGGGCGATGCGCTCGGCCGCCGCCGCCATGCCCTGGGCGGCCACATGCCCGGATTCGCTCGCCGGTCCGATCGCCTTGAGGTAGCCGGCGAATCGGCGGTCGTCGTCGGGGTCGAGTTCGAGAAGGCGCTCTGCGAACCGGGGTGCGGGGCTCGCCAACTGTTCGGCGAAGTGCGAGAGCTGCCCCAGTTCTGCCTCATCCTGGAGCCCCGTGACGCGTTCGATCTCGTCGAGGAGCCGGTCGAGGAAGGTCGACTCGGCGTGATCGGTGGTCGTGAGTTCGTTGAGCAGGCAGTTGAGGAGTTCTCCGCGCTGCTCCCTTGACGCGCATCGGTCGTTGAGGGTGTTGAAGAGCCCAAACGCCAGTGAGTGGTCGATCCGCAGGAGGGAGGTCGCGAGGTCGGCGAGGCTGTCGATCTCCTCGTCGGCGAGCGCTTCTGGCGAGAGGTCGACCTCGTCCTGTGCCAGCAGGGCCGCGGCGACCGTGGGGTCGACGTGGGCGATGCGCCGAGCGGCCTCGATCAAGTAGGACTGCTTCAGCGGGGTTTCGAGCGTTTCGATGAGCCCGTCGTTGAGGGAGTCGAGGAGCGTGTCGAGCATGCTCGGTTCTGCGCTCAAGTGGGACCGGGCGGCGTTGATGAGGCTGTCGCTGAACTGATCGTTGTGCGCTTCCGGGGTTAGCGCGGTGAGGAACAGCGAGCACAGTCCAGTCAGTACGGGAACACTGTGGTAGACGCCGTCTTCCATGAATCTGGCGCTGAGGCACACATGCTCCAGTATGGAGAGGATCAGCTCGGTCTCGTTCTCGGGGAGGAGGTTGGCGTAGGCGATCTTCGCGGTGGCCTCGTCCGGTGAGGAGTATCCGAGACCGTCGATGAATTCGGTCAGGAAGTCGCGATGCCGATCGAACAGGCCTGAGACCAGCCCTGTGACCACGAGCTGTCTCGTGTGGTCGAGCGGGAGTCCTTCGAGGATGCCGACCGCCCACTCGGGCTTGGCGTCGGCGGCTTCCGCGACGGCGTCGATGACGACCTCCTCCCTTTCGGGATCTTCGAGGTGCGTCCACAGCGCGGCGTCGACGGCTTGGCCCAGCATGTGTTCGAGGCGGTCTCGCGCGGTGGGCAGGTTCCATTCGGGGACCGGCGACGCGGCGGGCTCCGCGGGCACGGGTCGAATGTCGGTGTCGGCCGATCGCGTCGTCTCCGATGCGCTGAGCGCTGGCGGGACTTCCAGTACCGTCTCCGGAGCCGCTGGCTCTACAGGCGGTGCTTGCGTGGGGATCGTCGGCGCTCTGCGGGCCAGGATGATCGAGCCTGCGCCGTTGAAGTAGTACTGGGGTTTTGCTTGGCCTGGGCGGTTGAGTTCGAGTTTGACGTATTCGTAGAGCTCTTGGGTGGTCAGGTGGAGTTGCGCTTCGGCGAGTTGGAGTCCTCGGACCAGCACTTCGGTGAAGGGGCTGGGGCCGCCGGGGCGGGTCTCGTCTATCGCCAGTTGGTTCGCCGCCGAGCTGGTCAGGACGCATCTGCCGCTCCCCGTCGCCTCCACCATGAGCTTGCCGCCCCGGAAGCCGCCGCTGTGGCAGCAGTCCAGAACCGTGATCGTCGCCGCCGCAGGGGATTCGTTGATGAACTCTTCGACGTCCTCCTTGTAGCGCAAGGCTGTGGACCGGAGGCTGCTCGTTTGCGTGTCGCTGGCGCACAGGTGGAGTCGGTTTGAGATGTCGAGCTTGCCGTGGCCGCTGTAGTAGAGGAGCAGCACGTCGTCGCGGGTCGCGTCGTGGATGTAGAACTGTTCGAGCTCGACCCTCAAGTCCTGGACTCGCCGGTCGAACAGCGGCTCGATGTCGGGGTCTTCGAACATCCCGAAGTCGGGATGGGCAAGGGCGGCCTGGAGGGCTTTGACATCCTCCTTCGGGCCGTGGAGTTCAGGGAGCCCGCCGGGGTCGCGGTAGTAGATGGAGTTGCCGATGAGCAGGGCTCGGTAGCGGGGTTTGGGCATCAGCGGCCTTCGAGGGTGCGGCCGATCGACTCGGCGAGGGACTGCATGGAGCGCTGGTCGATGTTTTCACCCGTGAGGGTGATGTGCCGATCGGTGTCGCCCTCGGACCAGCTGACCTTGAGCGAGCGCGTCTTGTCGCGTCCGATCCACGCCTTGAAGCACGCCACGCCTCCGGCGATCGCGGCCGGGGAAAGCAGCGCCAGGACCACCGTCTCCAACACGCCCCTGGTGCCCTCGGCACCTTCGTTGGGGCGCAACGAGACCGACCCGGCCTCGCTGCCGAGCATCCGATGCAGTTCTGCCAGTTCGTTCCGCCATTGCGGGCTGTCGGGGGCGTATTTGCTCGTCTCGGCTTCGATCCTGACTTCGACCATGGTGGACGCCTTTCGGGCCGGGCTCTCCATGGTATGACCGCGCCGCCTTCCGCGCAGACCGCGTTAGAGGAGCATCCCGGTGCGGAAACCGGCGGCGACCGCGTGGGCCCGATCCCTCACGCCGAGTTTGCGATACAGACGCCGGGCATGGGATTTGACGGTGTCCTCGCTGAGGAACAGGAGCCGGGCGATCTCGGCGTTGCTGAGGCCGTCGCTCATGGCCCTCAGGACGCCCAGCTCGCGTTCGGTCGGCATGGTCCCGTACTCGGACGCGGCGGGGCGCTGGGCGGGGACGCTCGGGCGGGGCCAGTTCGCGAGCATGCTGCACACCAGGGCGGACACGAGCTCGTCGGCGTGGTCGCCGGTGCCGAACACGCCGCGGGCTCCGGCGTCCACCGCCTGCGCCGTCAGGTGCGGACCGTCCACTCCCATCACGATGATCGCGGTCCGGGGCCAGGTGGCCCGCATCCGCGCGAGGAACGCCGCGCCGCAGGACAAGGCCACGGCCGCGTCGAGCACCACCACCTCCGCCGGACGGGTGACGAGCATGGTCAGGGCCTCCTCGCCCGAGTCCGCGCTGCGGACCGCATGGTCGATGCCGTGGCGGGCGGCGAGCGCGGTGATCGTTTGCGGCCTGGAGAAGACCTTGGAGCAGATGAGGACTGAGAGCATGGCGGGTTCCTGTCGGCAGTGGACGCACAGCGGTCCGGCGACGTTGCATCGGTACCTATAGATTGACGCTTGAGCGCGGTTTCGGTCGTTGGCAGGCGTGACAGCGTTTCGACCGGCGCGTTGTTCCCGCACACAGCCCGCGCGAGGGGCGGTTGCGATCCAGATGGCGAAGGCCGCGGAGGTGACGGTGGCGATCATCGAATCGACGAGCAGCACTGCGAGAGAGATCATTCGGCGCATCGGCGACGGCGTTCCCGAGCTGGCCGAGCGGATCACCGACCGCATCTTCAAGGAGATCCCGGTCTACGCCGCGGGCGCGGTGGCGCCGCGTGAGGTGGTGCTGCAATCGGTCAAGGTGAACGTGCAGGACGCGTTCGACCGCCTCGCCGGGCGCAAGTTCGACCTGGCCAGTGCGGTCATGACCGGTCGGACGCGGGCGCAGGTGGGGATGCCGCTGGCGGATCTGCTGTCCTCGTTCCGGATGGGGTACGACGAGACGTGGGAGGCGATGATCCGGGCCTCCCGTCTGGCGCCGGCCATTCCCGCCGCCGAGGTCGTCAACCTGTCGCGCAACTGGTTCCACCTGCACAACCTGGTCGGCGACACCCTGATCCACGCGTATCGCGAAGAGGCGCAGCATTTGCTGCTGACGCGCGAGCGGGAGCGGGCCGCGCTGGTGAACGTGCTGCTGTCGACCGACATCGGGCTGGCCACGGTCGTGGAGGTCGCCGACAAGCTGGGGCTGCCGGTCGAGGGGGAGTTCGTGGTGGTCGCGGCGGCGACGGGCCTGGGCGAGGATCCGATTCCGCGGATCGATTCGAGCCTGTCGGCGATCGACGTGGGTTCGGTGTGGCATCTGACGCAGGACGCGCTGGTCGGGGTGCTGTCGTTGGAGAAGGCGTCCAAGGCGGCCGCGGCCTTGGAGGTGCTGGGGCGGGGCGCGACCGGGCCGGTCGGGGTCAGTCCGGTGTTCACGCAGCTGCGGCGATCTTCCTGGGCGCTCGGGTTGGCGCAGTTGGTGCTCAGTCGCCACCCGGGAAGCACCACTGTGGAGCAGTTCCGGGACGACCCGATGAACGTCCTGGTGGCCTCGGCCCCGGACGCGGCCCAGGAGACCTCCCGGACGGTCTTCGGCGCGCTCCTGGATCTCCCGGCCCACCGCCGGGACCTGCTGCTGGAGACGTTCGTGGCGTGGATCGAAGCGGGAGGCTCCGCGCAGGCCACCGGCGAGGCGCTCACCTGCCACCCCAACACCATCCGGCATCGCTTGCGCCGCATCGAACTGGAGACCGGCAAGAACCTCACCCGCCCGGGTGATGTAGCCGAACTCGTGGCCGCCTGCCACGCGTGGACGCAACTGCCGCCGCAGACGTGGAACCGATGATCCCCATTAGTGGAATGGAACATTCCCTTCTGATATAGTGGCGGTATCAGCCCGACCGGACCACCGGATCGAGGCCGGAACCGAAGGGACGCATCATGACCGACTGGAAGCTCCTCACCGAGGCCCACACCGCCCTGCTCGACACCGTTACCGGCCTCGGCGCGAACGACTGGGCGAAGCCCACCCCCTGCGCCGACTGGAACGTCGCCCAAGTCCTCCAGCACGCGGTCGGCGACCAGCTCGGCTTCTACGCCGCCATCACCGGCGGCCAAGGCCCGACCTTCAACCCCTTCGCCCCCGACGGCGAACTCGCCGAAGACCCGGTCGCACTCACCGCCTCGGCGCTGGCACTCTCGGCCGAGTCCTGGGCGGGCATCGCGAAGGACGCCGCCGAAGTCGCGGTCCCCGTGCCGCCCAACGTGCTCGACGCGCACACCGCCGTCGGCGCCTGCGCCCTCGACTCGGCGGTCCACGCCTGGGACATCGCGGTCGCGACCGGCCGCCCACAGCCCCTCTCGCCCTGGGCCGCAAGCGAAATCCTCGTTGCCGCCAAGCAGATCGTCGAACCCCTCCGCGCCTGGGGCGCCTACGCCCCCGCACTCGAAGCCCGCGAAGGCGACGACGAGATCGCCACGCTCCTGCGCTACCTCGGCCGCGATCCGCGTTGGGCCGCAGCGGCCTGAGGCGATCGGCGCAGCAGCGTCCACCCGTTCGGCTCGAAAACCCGTAGCCTGGAACGCAGTGCGCGGGATCGGGTCGAGCGTCTTCGGTTTCGCCTTGTTCGGAAGGAGAGTCGAGCATGTCCGACGTCGAGTTGCCGCCTGGTATCGACCCGAATATTCCGGCCACCTCTCGCGTCTATGACGCGTTGCTCGGTGGGACCACCAACACCGAGGTCGACCGTGTGGCCGCGGAGATCTTCGCCCAGCACATTCCGCAGGCACGAGAGTGCGCGCGGCTCAACCGGAACGCGCTCATCCGCGGCGTGGAGTACCTCGTGCGCGACGCGGGGATCGACCAGATCATCGACATCGGGTGCGGGCTGCCCACCGAGCAGAACACCCACCAAGTGGCGCAGGAGATCAACCCGGACGCGCGAGTGGTCTATGTGGACCACGACCCGATGGTCGTCTCCCACGCGACCGCGCTGCTGGCCGAGAACGAGCGCGCCATCGTCATCGGGGCCGACCTCACCGACCCAGCCGACATCCTGGCCCGGCCCGAACTGCGCGCGCACCTTGACTTCTCGCGTCCGGTCGCACTGCTCATCGTCGGCATGATCATGCAGATCAGCGACGAGCAGGGGCCGAATGAGATCGTGGCGACCCTCATGGGCGCCCTGCCCTCCGGCAGCCACCTGTTCATCACCTCCTGGCCCGACACGGGCGAACCGGCGCAGGCCGCGCTCTCGGCGGCCTGCATCGAGACGCTCGGCAACGGCTGGATGCGTCCGATCCCGGTGCTGGAGAGCCACTTCCTCGGCATGCCGTTCGTCCAACCAGGACTGGAGTACATCCCGCGCTGGTTCCCCGCAGAGCCCGACCGCGACGTGCCCGCCGTCGACCGGCTCGAACCCTACGAGCGCACCCAGATGGCCGCGATCGCCCGCAAGCCTTGAGCCTCGCGCTGCAGCGGATGCGACGCATCCGCTGCGGCGACCTCAGCTGGCGTTGACCAGTTCGACCACTTCGACCGGGTCGGCCTCGTCGCCGGTGGCGCGCAGGACCACCATCGTCTTGTCGACCGGGTTCCCGTCGGGCCCGAACGTGAGCGTCCCGGTGACGCCCGGCGCGGCGTAGTCGCGGAGGATCTCGGCGAGGTCGTCGGGGGCCACCTCGAAGCCCTCCTGCTGCGCCGCGGCGCCGACCACGCGCACCGCCTCGAACGACATGAGCGCCTGGCCGTCGCCGAGGTCGAGCGCGGTCATCCCGAACGTCTCGGCCAGGTCCTCGACGGCGTGCGCCATCGCCAGGCGCGAGTCCTCGTCACCGGGCCCGGCCTCGGCCCACTGCTGCGGGTGCGACAGGCCCATGACGTACAGGTCGACCCCGGCCGAGTCGCGGAAGTACGAGTACGACGTCGAACTGGGCGTGGTCGAAGCGTCGTCGCCGGAGACGATCGTCAGCCGGTGCTCGTCGCACCCGGCCACGTTCCCCCTGGACTGGAGGCTGCGAATCAGCGACGGCAGCGCGCCCTTGCCGAGCCCGGCGAAGAACACGTACCGGTCCCCGGTGATCTCCTGGCACAGCTCCTCGACGATCCCGTTGAACGAGGACGCGTTGATGCCGGCCTTGTCCGAGCCGTCGTAGTTGTAGGGTCGCGGCAGCTCCGCGCAGCCGTGCTCGGTGAGCGCGGTCGTGAAGCCCTGGTAGAGGGTGGCCGCGTAGTCGTAGTCCTTGTCGTCGTCGCGGATGATCACGGTCTGGCACGGGTCGGTGCGGCCCGCGATGAAGTCCACGATCGCGGCGGCCTCCTGCGTGTTGGTGGGGGAGACGCGGAACGTGGTGCGGTCGGGGTCGTTGACGCGCGGCAGCATCGAGTCGCCGGTCATGGTGGCGCCCATGAAGACCAGGCCCGCCTCGGCGATGCGCTCCACGAACCGCTCGGTGGTGCGGAAGCTGGAGCCGCCCCCGGCGACGGCGATGATGCCGTCCTTGTCGCGGCGGTCGACGATCGCGTCGGCGGCCTCCTCCCAGTCCTCGTTGCCCGACCCGAGGTCGGCCAGGAGCAGCCGCATCTTGTGGTTCTGCCCGTCGTTGACGATGGCCTGCGCGGCGATCGCGCCCTGGATCTGGTCGACCATGTCGGACAGCTGGTTCGGGTCCGATCCCTTGAACGTCAACGGGAGCGCGAGCACCACGGTGAAGTGCTCGACCTCCTCGGCGTCCGCGTTCTGCTCCCTGAGCACCTCGCAGGCGAGTTCGAGCCGCTCCTCGGTGCAGTTGGTGCCGTCGCTGATCGGCTGGCAGGTGCGCGGGAACCCGGTGGGCCCGAACACCGAATCGCCGCAGCCCCAGCCGAACGGGCGGAAGACCACGAACGCGACCGCGAGGACGACCGCGACGACACCGACGATCGCGACGGCCTTGAGGGCCTTGCGTCTTCCGGCCTTGTCGAATGTGGAGTCTCGCTTGGCGCCCGCGGTGCGGTCGGCGCTGTAGTACTGCCACTGCTCGTACTTCGCCTCGTCGTGGAGCAGCGCGGTGAGCTTGCCCCCTGAACTGGCGGGGACGTTCCCGTTGCCTTCCCTCTCGTGCCGGTACTCCTCGAAGCGCCCGTTCGTGGTGTGCCGCCCCAGATCACGCAGCTGCTGCGCGAACTGCGATGCGAGGTCGCCCTCGGCGCCGACGACCACGATCTCCAGGCCCGAGGCGAGCACGTCGAGCAAGAACGCGTTGGCGTAGATCGCGGCCAGGTCGTCGCGCCTGCTCAGCAGCCCGGGGTGGTCCTGCTCGTCGGGGCCGAACTGGGCGATCTTCTGGGCCAGCTCGCGGGCCTTGACGATGTGCAGGCGCGAGGCCCCGGACATCGACCGCTCCAGCAGGGCCCGCCTGCTGCCGTAGGCGATCCACCGCAAGAGCGAGTTGACCGGCCCGAACGGGATCGAGATGCCGAGCAGGTCGAACGAGGCGCCGCTCTGCGCGTTGGTGTTGAACCCGTGCAGCGCACCGGTGTTCGGGGAGTCGCCGCGCGCGGTGGTCAGGAACAGCGACAGCGCCTGATACGACTGCTGCGTCTCGTCGCCTCCCGCGAACCCGTACCGGGCCGCATGGTCGATCATGGACAGATGCGGCAGAAGCCTGCGCAGGTCGCCGTCCACCGACGCCGCGAAGCGCTCCCAGAACCGGGCGCCGTCGAGCTCGGCCGGGCCGCTGAGGTCGAGGCGGTGGGTGAAGTCGGCGCTCAGGCTGCTGAGCGCGCGCTCGTCGGCGCCGGATCCGACGACGAGCAGATCGGGGCGACCGCGGCGGGGCTTCGCGCGGCCGGGGTGCTGAGGGGGTGCAGGCTCGGGCATCTGTCGATGATGTCAGCACCGTGCGACACAACGTGTTCCAGAACGGGCGCTGTCAATTGCCCGACAGAAAAAACGGGGCCGGAGCTTCCGCTCCGGCCCCGCCTCATCTCGATCGGGGTCAGCCGGCCAGGAACGAGGTGTTCAGCAGCAGGTTCGGGCTGCCGTTGGTGCCCGAGATCGCGTCCTGGACGGCGTTCTCGGTCAGAGCGGTGACGACGTCGTCGGGGGTCGCCTCCGGGTTGGCCTCGAGGTAGAGCGCCACGACGCCCGCGACGTGCGGGGTCGCCATCGAGGTGCCCGAGATGGTGTTCTCGGCGTCGTCGCCGTCGATCCACGCGGAGGTGATCGCCGCGCCCGGCGCGAGGATGTCGACGCAGTCGCCCCAGTTCGACCACGAGGTCTGCGCGTCATTGGAGTCGGTGGCGCCCACGGTGATCGCCGACTCCTCCGAGGCCGGGGACACGTTGCACGCGTCCTGGCCCTCGTTGCCCGCGGCGATCGCGAAGGTCACGCCCGAGTCGACCGCCGCGGCGATCGCGTCGTTCAGCGCCTGCGAGAACCCGCCGCCGAGGCTCATGTTGGCCACGGCCGGACCGTCGGCGTTGGCCGCGACCCAGTCGATGCCGCCGATGATCGCCGAGTACGAACCCGAACCGGCGCAGTCGAGCACACGCACCGCGCGGATCGTCACGTCCTTGGCCAGGCCGTACGTCGAGCCGCCGATGGTCCCGGCGACGTGGGTGCCGTGACCGTGGCAGTCGTCGGGGTCGGCGTCGTCGTCGATGAAGTCGTAGCCCTCGCCGACGCGGCCGGTGAACTCCTGGTGGGTCGCGTTCAGGCCCGTGTCGAGCACGAACGCGTCCACGCCGGTCCCGCCCTGGTGGTACTCATAGGACGCGTCCAACGGAAGCGCCTCCTGGTCGACCCGGTCCAGGCCCCACGAGGGCGGGTCGGTCTGGACGTCGCTGGCGTAGGCGTACTGGTCCTGCTCCACGTACGCCACCGCGTCGTCCGCGGCCAGTTCCAGCGCCTCGGCCTCGGACATCTCGGCCACGTAGCCGTCGACGAGGTCGAGGGTGTGCTCGATGTCGACGTCCACGCCGAGGTCACTCGCCAACGCGCCCAGGCCCTTGGCCTGCTCTTCGAGGACGACGATGTACGAGCCCTCGATCGCGTCGGGGGAGTCGGCGTTGATGATGAACGCCGCCGGGTCTGCGCTGTCGTCGGCGGAGGCGTACGCGGTGGCGGCGATGACCGAGCCGCCCGCGGCCGCCGCTGCGACCGCGATCGCGGCCGCGGTGCGCAGCCGCCGATGTGTTCCTGCCCTGCTCAAGAGGGAACTCCTTCGGTTGTGCCCGATGGCCGCGCTGCTTGACTCGCGCCCACCGGGAAGGGTGGTCAGGGGCCCTGCGGTCCGCCCGGGCGGGAGCGGGCCGGGCGGGGAGGCCCGGCCCGCGGCACCCGTCCGGGCCTTGCGGCCGTGCGACGGACCGTCAGACCCTGAACGTGAGCCTAAACCTGAGAATAAATCGTGTAAAGGGTTTGTATCGGTTGAATAGATCAGTGAATGCCGATATCGAGCCTTTGGTCCAAAGCGGACGAATGGCCGAAGGCCCTCGCGCTCAGCGAGCGCGAGGGCCTTCGGTCTCAGAGGTCAGCGGTGCCTTTCGGTGCCGCTCAGAGGGTGTAGAGCAACCGGTTCGGGCTGCCCGAGCCCGCGCCGGTGACCACGCCGGTGGTCGCGTTCGAGACGATCCAGTTCTTCACCGTCGTCGTCGAGGCGTTCGGGTTGGCCTGCAAGTAGAGCGCGACCGCGCCCGCGACGTGCGGGGAGGCCATCGAGGTGCCCGAGATCGTGTTCGTCGCCGTGTCGCTGGTGTGCCACGCGGATGTGATGTTCGAACCGGGCGCGAAGACGTCCACGCAGGTGCCGTAGTTGGAGTAGCTCGCCCGCGCGTCGGTCGAGGTGGTCGCCCCGACGGTGATGGCCGGGCCGGTGGAGGCCGGAGACCTGTTGCAGGCGTTGGTGTTCTCGTTGCCGGCCGCGACCGCGAAGGTCACGCCCGAGGAGATCGCCGAGGACACCGCGTTGTTGAGCGAGGCCGAGTAGCCGCCGCCGAGGCTCATGTTCGCCACGGCGGGCTTGATCGCGTTGGCCGCGACCCAGTTGATGCCGTTGATGACCCCGGCGGTGGTGCCCGAGCCCGAGTTGTTCAGCACGCGCACACCGTGGAGCGTGACGCCTTTGGCCACACCGTGGATCGTGCCGCCGACGGTCCCGGCCACGTGGGTGCCGTGCCCGTTGCCGTCCTGCGGGTTGGAGTCGCCGTCGACGAAGTCGTAGCCGTTGCCCACGCGCCCGGAGAACTGCGAGTGGGTGGCGCGGATGCCGGTGTCGATGATGTAGGCGTGGACGCCCGCACCGGTGTAGTTGTAGGTGTAGGTCGTCGACAGCGGCCGGTTGCGCTGGTCGATGCGGTCCAGGCCCCACGTGGCGTTGGTCTGGGTCGCGTCCAGGGTCACGACCGCGTTCTGCTCCACGAAGGCCACGCCGTCCTCGGCGGCGAGTTCCTTCGCCTCCAGTTCGGTGGCCTCCAACAGGAACGCGTCGACCTCTTCGTAGACTTCGACGACCTCGCCGCCGTCCACATCGGCCACTTCGGCCTTGAGGGAGGCGTTGTCCTCCAAGACGACGATGTACTCGCCCGCGATCGCGCCGGGGGCGTCCTGGCCCACGATCGTGCCGAGGGTGGTCTGGGCTTCGGCGGCGGTGGCCGTGAACGCCAGTGCGGTGAATACGGCTGCGCCGAGCGACGCGGCCGCGGTGGTTCTCTTCTTGTGCGACATGGACTTGCGATCCCTTCGGGTGGTCCGGGCCGGGGTTTGGCCCGAACGGGATTGAGGGTGGCGGGGACCGAGGGCGGGGACCGGATCGGCGGGTCGCCGACACTTGCGTGCGGGGGCCGCGGGGGCCCTGTCGCCTCGCGACGGCTCCAGGTCGCGAAGGCTCGACGGGAGGGCCCGCCCGCGGTCACCCGCTATTCACTTGTGCGGGGGCGGATCAGAGTTCGAGGCCCCAGTGGTTGAGCGTCCCGGTGTCACCGGCGAACGCGTCGACGATGCGCAGCGTCCAAGTGCCGCTTGCGGTCTCGCTGGAGAGGTTCACGGTGTAGGTCGCGATCACGTTGTCCGCCGAGTCGAACCCGGAGGCCTTCACCTGGTAACTGGTGCCGTCCGGCGCGATCAGGTAGATCGCGAGGTCGCCGCGGTAGGTGTGGGTGATGTTGACCGAGACCTTGGAGGTCGCGCTCGCGCTGCCCTCGCAGTCGAGGGCGATGGTGGAGTTGACGGTGGCGCGGTCGGGGATCGGCACGGCGGTGGTGTTGGTCGCGGCGCAGTCGCTCGGCTCGCCGGGGTCGCCGCCGCCGTCCTCGGTTCCGGTGTACAGCAGCAGGTTCGGGCTGCCCTGGACGTCGGAGATGCGGCCCTCGGAGGCGTTGCCGGTGACCCACTCGGCCACGTCGTCGGTGGTCGCGCCCGGGTTGAGGCCCAGGTAGACCGCCACGGCGCCCGCCACGTGCGGCGAGGCCATCGAGGTGCCCGAGATGGTGTTCGTGGCCGTCGCGCTGGTGTGCCAGGCGGAGGTGATGCCCACGCCGGGCGCGAAGACGTCCACACAGGACCCGTAGTTGGAGAAGTACGCGCGGGTGTCGGTGTTGTCGGTGGCGCCCACGGTGATCGCGTCGGCGGCCGAGGCCGGGGACTTGGTGCACGCGTCGGTGTCCTCGTTGCCGGCCGCGACCGCGAAGGTCACGCCCGAGGCCACGGCGGCGTTCACCGCGTCGTTGACGGCCTGGGAGAACCCGCCGCCGAGGCTCATGTTCGCCACGGACGGACCCGAAGCGTTGGCGGCCACCCAGTCGATGCCGGCGATGACGTCGGCGTAGGTGCCCGAGCCGGCGCAGTCGAGGACGCGCACGCCCACGAGCGTGACCTCCTTGGCCAGGCCGTACGTGGTCCCGCCGACCGTGCCCGCCACGTGGGTGCCGTGGCCGTTGCAGTCGTTCGGGTTCGTGTCGCCGTCGACGAAGTCGTACCCGGCGCCCACGCGCCCGGTGAACTCCTGGTGGGTGGCGAGGATGCCGGTGTCGATGACGTAGGCGGTGACGCCCTCACCGGTGCCGAGATACTCGTAGTTCCCGTCCAGGGGCAGGTCGAGCTGGTCGACCCGGTCGAGGCCCCACGTGGCGCCGGTCTGGACGTCGGCCACGGAGACCGTCTGGTTCTGCTCGACGTAGGCCACCGAGTCGTCGGCGGCCAGGCGCGAGGCCTCGGTCGCGGTCATCTCGGCGAGGTAGCCGTTGACCGAGTCGAAGGTGTCCTCGATGGTCGCGCCGTATTCGTCGACGGTGGCGGAGGTGGCGGCGGACAGCTCCCGGTCCATCACGACCAGATAGGACCCCGCCACGGCGGTGTCGGAGTCGGCGGCGAGGACTTCGGCGGTGAGCGGATCGGCTTGGGCCGCAAGGCCGCCGAAGGCGATCGAGCCGACGATGGCGGTGCCGCCGATGACGGCGGCCGCCGTTCGGCGAACAGTCGGGTACGAGACGGTCATAGGGGGGTACTCCCTCTCGGTTCGGAAGGCCCAGTACGCACCAGGGCGCACCGTGGCACAGGGCGCGGTTCGGTGGAACCGGGCCCTTTCGGGCTTTCAAACCGAGGTTAGGGAAATCACAACGAATTGTGAAGACCCTGGAAGATGCCCATAAATCACTGAATGAAGAGTCCGTTACCAACCGGTATACGCCCGTAAGAAACCGATAGAATATTCGGCTCCGTTATGAAACCGCGACCTGCCGCACGCAAGCCCATGCGCAGCGGTGATGCATTGAAAGCGTTGCACCGCACCGGGAAGCGCCGCCTACTCGGCGAGCTCCATCCACCGCTCCTCGATCTCGTCCTTCTCGGTCTCCAGAGCGGACAGTCCCGACTGGAGCTCGGTGAGCTTGCCCGGATCGGTCGCGAACTCGGCCATCTGGGCGTGCACGCCCGTGATCTTCTCCTCGACCTTCGCCAGGCGCCGCTCCAGCTTCCCCAGCTCCTTCTGCACCGCCCGGTCCTGGGCCGCCGAAGTCACCGGCGCCGCCTTCGCCTGCGGCGCGGGCGCAGCGGTCTTGTCCACTTCGGCCCGGCGCTCCAGATACTCCTCGATGCCCCGAGGCAGCATCCGCAGCCGCCGGTCGCCCAGCAGCGCCCACGTCTCGTCGGCCACCCGCTCGGTGAAGTACCGGTCGTGGCTGACGACCACCATCGTCCCGGCCCAGTCGTCGAGCAGGTCTTCGAGCTGCGTCAACGTCTCGATGTCGAGATCGTTCGTGGGCTCGTCCAGGAACAGCACGTTCGGCTCGGCCATCAGCAGGCGCGCCAACTGCAAGCGCCGCCGCTGCCCGCCGGAGAGGTCGCGCACGAACGTGCGCTGGCGCCCGCCCACGAACCCGAGCCGCTCGGCGAGCTGCCCGGCCGACATCTCCTTCTTGCCCAACTGGACCCGCTTGGCGACGGCCTCGACCGCTTCGAGCACGCGCCACGAACCGTCCAGGTCCTCCATGTGCTGGGTCAGCCACGCGAGCTTGACGGTGCGCCCGACCTTGATGCGGCCCTTGGCCGGCTGCACGTCCTCGAGCGCGGCGGCGAGGGCGCGCAGCAGCGAGGTCTTGCCCGCGCCGTTGACCCCGAGCAGCCCGATCCGCTTGCCCGGACCGAGGATCCAGTCCAGATGCTCCAAAAGGGTCTTGTCGCCGGCCTGGACGGTCACGTCCTTCGCCTCGAACACGGTCTTGCCCAGGCGGCCGGTCGCGAAGCTGATCAGCTCGGCGGTGTCGCGCGGCGGCGGCTCGTTCGCGATGAGCTCGTTGGCCGCGTCGATGCGGAACTTCGACTTCGAGGTGCGCGCCTTGGGGCCGCGGCGCAGCCACGCCAGCTCCTTGCGCATGAGGTTCTGGCGCTTCTCCTCGGCCACGTTGGCCTGGCGCTCGCGCTCGGCGCGGGCGAGGACGTAGGCCGAGTAGCCGCCGTCGTACTCGTAGACGTTGCCGCGCTGGACGTCCCAGATGCGGTCGCAGATCTCGTCGAGGAACCAGCGGTCGTGCGTGACGACGATGATCGCGGCGCGGGTGCCGCCCAGATGCGAAGCGAGCCAGGCGATCCCCTCGATGTCGAGGTGGTTGGTGGGCTCGTCGAGCAGGAGCAGGTCGGCGTCGGCGGTCAGGACCCGGGCGAGGTCGACGCGGCGCCGCTCGCCGCCGGAGAGGACGCCGATACGCGAGTCGAGGCCCTCGGGGAGCTTGGGGGCGTCGAGGCCGCCGAACAGCCCGGTGAGGATCTCGCGGACGCGGGCGTCGGAGGCCCATTCGTGGGCGTCGGCGTCGCCGAAGAGGGCCTCGCGCACGGTGGCGGCGTCGTCGAGGTCGTCGGTCTGGCCGAGCACCACGACGCGGGTGCCGCCGGTGTGGACCACGCGCCCCGAATCCGGCTCGTCGGCCCGCGCGATGAGCCGCAGGAGCGTGGACTTCCCGTCGCCGTTGCGGCCGACCACGCCCACGCGCTGCGACGCGGCGATGCCGAGGGACACCGCGTCGAGGATGACCTGGTCGGGGTAGGCCTTCGAGACGGTTTCGAGATTGACGAGATTGGGCGCTGACACGAGGCACAAGCCTACCCGGGCCCCAGCCGCCCCCGTGCGCGCGAGCACGCCGAGAGCGACGCAGAGCGCCCCGAAGACGAACCGCAGCCGCCTCCGTGCGCGAGCACGCCGGGGGTTGAGGGCGAGCGGCGTGGGTCCGTCCCTGCGCCGCCCCGTGCGCGCGAGCACTCCGGGCACACGCGAGGCTGATTCCGGCGCCGCTACGCGTGCCCGGCTCGCGCTTTGACCTCCCTTCGGGTGACATGGGCGCTGGTGGGGGCGGTTCTTGTCGTACCCGGCGGGGATGCTCGCACCTATATTTCCCCTCCGGGTGGGTGGGGGCTAGGGATGGCCGACCAGGCAAGGCCCGGGAAATCGGTTGATGCGAACGGTTGCTGACTCTGCTATGGTGTCACGGAAAAGTCATTGTGACGTCACGAACGGACTCTTATGGCATCCCCTAGATTCGCCACCGGGCGTGCGGTGCTCACCGTCGCCCGGCTCCTGCCTCGCATCAGCCGACCCCGCACCGCGCTGTTCGCCCTCACCACCGTCCTCACCGCCGCGCTTCCGCTGGTCATGACCATCTGCACCGGTCTGCTCATCGGCGCCGTTCCGGCCGCCGCGGCGGCCGGGGCCGATTCTTCGGAGGCCCGCGGCGCCTACCTCCTGCTCGCCGCGGGCGCGGGAGCGCTCCTCGCCGCCCGCGTGGTCGGCAACTTCCACCGCGCCAACGCTCTGGTGCTCGGCCGCGAGCTCGAACTGCTCCTCCAAGACCGCCTCATCGCCGCCGTGGCCCGGCCCGTCGGCATCGCCCACCTCGAAGACGACGAGGTCCTCGCGCTGCTGCGCGTGGCCCGCCAGCTCGGCGCCGACTTCATGCGCCCCGAACGCGCCGTCCAGGGCCTGGGCACCATCGCGCCGCAGTTCCTCGAAGCGGCGGGCGCCGCGATCGTGCTCGCGTTCTTCAACATCTGGGTCGGCCTGGCCTGGCTCGTCGCCTGGCCCGCGATCTTCCTCGCCATGCAGGCCGAGTACAACCGCGTCGGCAAGACCGCCTACCTGCGCTCCACCGAGATGCGCGAGACCGAGTATGTGCGCGACCTCGCCATCACCGCCGCCCCCGCCAAGGAGATCCGCGTCTGGGGCCTCATGGGCTGGCTCATGGACCGCTACGACCGCCAGTGGGCCGCGCGCATGGACCACTCCAAACGCCACCAGCGCATCCGCCTGCGCACCGCCGTCTGTGTGATCGCCACGCTTCTGGTGCTCACCGCGATCACCACGTTGGGCCTGGTCGACGCCGGGCTCAGCGGCGCGGTCGGTCTGGGCGCCCTGGGCGTCTACATCATCGCGCTCACCGGGATGTTCCAGTTCTCGGCGTTCGACGACGTGGCCGCGTTCGTGGCCTTCGGCTCGCTCCCGGTCCCCAAGATCCTCGACCTGGACGCCGAACTCGAAGCCGAGCGGATCAGCGCCACTGCCGAACTGCCCAGCGCCGCACCGCAACAGCGCATCCGCTTCGAAGACGTCGGCTTCACCTACCCCGGCGCGAGCAGGCCGGTCATCGAAGGCCTCGACCTGGAGATCACCGCGGGGACCTCCCTGGCCGTGGTGGGCCACAACGGGGCCGGGAAGACCAGCCTCGTCAAGCTCCTCTCCGGCTTCTACGCCCCGACCGCGGGGCGCATCACCGTGGACGGCACCGACCTCGCCGAGGTCGACCCGGCCGTGTGGCGCACCCGCCTCTCGGCGCTGTTCCAGGACTTCACCCGCTACCAGCTCAGCGTGCGCGACAACATCACCCTGGGCGCGCCGCACCTCGCGGGCGACACCGACCGGATCTGGAAGGCCTGCGAGCCGATGGGCATCCGCGACCTCATCGAATCGCTCCCCAGTGGACTGGAGACGGTGCTCTCCAGCGAGTACGACGGCGGCACCGACCTCTCCGGCGGCCAGTGGCAGCGGATCGCCCTGGCCCGCGCGCTGTTCGCCGTCCAGGCGGGCGCGAAGGTCTTGGTCCTCGACGAGCCCGCCGCCGCGCTCGACGTGCGCGCCGAAGCCGAGCTGTACGAGCAGTTCCTCGACATCACCGCCGGTCTCACCACGATCGTCATCTCCCACCGGTTCTCCACGGTGCGCCGCGCCGACCGCATCGTGGTCCTCGACGGCGGCCGCGTGGTCGAGGACGGCAGCCACGACCAGCTCATGGACCTCGGCGGCCGTTACGCCGACGCGTTCACCCTCCAAGCCTCGCGCCTCGCGCGCTGACCCCCCAGGAGCATCCGTGTTCTCACGCATCACCGCCTGGTGGCGCGGCCTGACCGGCGCGATCGCCGTCGGCTACCGCGCCAACCCGAAAGCGATCACCGCGCAACTCGTCCTCGGCGCTTTCGCCGCCGTCCTCTCGCCGTTCGCGGTGTACCTCACCAAGCTCATGGTCGATCAGATCCAAAATGGTCAGTCCACTGAGGCTTATTACGCGGCGGGCGGACTCGCGCTCGTCGTGGCCGCGGTCTGGGCCAGCATCTTCGCCTACGTCAAGATCGTGTTCGAGGTCCTCGACCACACCCACCGCGCCGCCGACCGGGAGGTCATGGCGCTCATGGGGAATCCGCCGGGCCTGGACCACCACGAGCGCTCCGACTACCTCGACGAGGTGCAGCGCATCCGCGAGGACCGCTGGCTCCTCGCGGGCGGCACCAACTGGATGGTGCAGTGGACGCGGGCGGTGATCACCATCGTCGTCGGCGGGGTGATGCTCGCCCAGGTCCACCCGCTGCTCCTGCTGTTCCCGGCGCTTTCCCTGTTCGGCCTGTTCGTCGCCAAGCGCGCCAACGACATCGAGATCGACGTCATGGAGACCACCAGCGCGCCCGAGCGGCGCCGCAGGCACCTCTTCGAGGTCGCGACCCTGGCCGAATCCGGGAAGGAACTGCGCATCTTCGGCTCCACCGCCGAGATCGCGCGCCGCCACCACGAAGCGGCCCGCACCGTCGCCGACATCCGCAACCGGGGCCAATGGCGCTCGGCCCGCACCTCCAACCTCGAAGGCGTGCTCGCCGCGATCGGCATGGCCGCAGGGGTCGCCCTCGTGCTCAACCTGGCGATCAACGGCCGCGCCACCGCGGGCGACGTGATCCTCCTCGTGGGCCTGATCGGGATGATCGCCGGCAACGCGGGGAACCTCGCGGCGCAGACGATGTTCCTGCTGCGCTTGGGCAAACTCGGCACCCGCCTCGCCTGGCTGCGCGGCTACGCCGAGCAGACCAGCGGCCCGGTCGAACCCGCGCCGGTCCCCGACCGGCTCGAAGCCGGCATCACCCTCGAAGGGGTCAGCTTCGCCTACCCCGAGGCCGAGCGGCCCTCGCTGGACGAGGTGACCTTGACGCTCCCGGCCGGGAAGGTCGTGGCCCTGGTGGGCGAGAACGGCGCGGGCAAGACCACGCTCGTCAAGCTCCTGTCCGGTTTCTACCAGCCCACCGAAGGCCGCATCGGCGTCGACGGCCACGACCTCTCCGGTTTCGCCGCGAGCGAGTGGCGCGAGCGCATCGGCGCGACCTTCCAGGACTTCACCCGCTTCGAGTTCACCGCCCGCGAGTCGATCGGCATCGGCGACAACCGATCCGGATACGACGACGACACCGTCCGGGCCGCGATGACCCGCGCCGGAGCCGAAGACGTCATCGACGACCTGCCCGAAGGCCTCGACACCCGCCTGGGCGCCCGCTGGGACGAGGGCACCGACCTCTCCGGCGGCCAATGGCAGAAGATCGCCATCGGCCGCGGCCGCATGCGGCCCGACCCGCTCCTGGTCGTCTTCGACGAACCGACCGCCGCCCTCGACCCCCAGACCGAGCACGCCCTCTTCGAACGCTTCGCCGCCGAAGTCCACGCGGGCCGCCAAAGAGGCACCGTCACCGTCCTGGTCTCCCACCGCTTCTCCACCGTCTCCATGGCCGACCTCATCGTCGTCATGGAATCCGGCCGCGTCGCCGAGATCGGCACCCACGACGACCTCATGGCCCGAGGCGGCGCCTACTCCGAGCTCTACACCCTCCAGTCCTCGGCCTACCGCTGACCGGACCGGTGCCCCGAGCCCGCGCTCGGGGCACCGGCCGAAGCTCGTTGCGGGAGCCGCGCACTGCCTGCACACTGGGAGGATGGGTGATGAGGTGCCGCTTGAAGGCGGTTGGATGAGCAGTGCGGTGCTCAAGGACGGGAGCGTGCGGCGGAGCGTGGGGACCAACGCGGGGTTTGCGCATCGGCTGCTGCGCCACTTCGAGAACGCGGGGTGGGATCACGCGCCGCGGCTGCTCGGGGTCGACCCCGAGGGACGGGAGATGCTGGGCTACATCGAAGGCGAGGCCGCGATCGAGTTCGACCGGTCGGCCTACGCCGAAACCGACGCGAGCCTGGCCCGGCTCGGCGCGTTGGTCAGGCAGTTCCACGACCTCGCGGCCGATCCGGCCCTGTCGGGAGAGGCCGAGACGGTGTGCCACAACGACCTGTCCCCGAAGAACACGATCTATGTGGACGGCCTGCCGGTGGCGATCATCGACTGGGACGGGGCCGCTCCAGGGGAGCGCGTGCATGACGTGGCGCATCTGTGCTGGCAGCATCTCAGGCTCGGGCCCAAGGCCACCGACGTCCCCGAGACCGCACGGCGCCTCGGGCTCGTCTGCGACGCGTACGGACTCGACGAGGACCGCCGGAGCAGGCTCGTCGAGGCGGTCCTGTGGTGGCAGGAACGCTGCTGGCGCGGCATCGAAGCCGAAGCAGCGGCAGGGGACCCGGTGAAGATCCGGTTGCGCGACATGGGGACTCCCGCCTGGATCCGGGAATGTCACGTGTGGGTCGAGTCCCACCAGGCCGAACTCGAAGCGGCCCTGTGAATCAGCGCGTGAACGGCTCGTAGACCGCCCGACCGGTGCGGCGCGCTTCCAAGCCCAAAGCGATGCGCGGCCGGTTGAAATAGGCCGCGCGCTCGGCGGCCTCGTCCAGGTCGAAGAACCCGAAGTCGGCCAGTTCCTCCTCCTGCAACCGAATCCGCGACGGGTCGTCGAGCACCCCGCCGTCGAAGAGGTACATCGTGAGCGGCTCGTCCACGATCTGCGGGACCTGCGGGATGAAGTCGACCAGGAGCAGGTCGCCCACCGGCAGGGCGAGGCCGATCTCCTCCTTGATCTCGCGCGCGCAGCCCTCGTGCGGCGACTCTCCCTTGTCGACCATGCCGCCCACGAACAGCCAGTCGTCCCGGTAGTGCGGCTTGACCAGCAGCACCCGGTCGTCCGGGTCGGTGATCAGCGCGGACGCGACCGTGTACGAGACCGCGATCGTCTCAAGGAACTGCTTCGAAAACGCGTCATCACCCATGCCGCCCAACCTATCGCGGATCAACGCGCACCGAAGGAACGCCGGTACGCCGCCGGGGTGGTGCCCACCAGGGCCCGGAACCGCCTGCGCAGGTTCACCGCCGAGGACAGGCCCGCCCGCGCCGCCACCGCCTCGACCGAAAGGTCGGTCTCCTCCAACAGCACCCGCGCCGCCGCGACCCGCTGCGCGAGCAGCCAGCGCCCGGGGCTCATGCCGAGCTGGTCGGCGAACCGGCGCGCGAGCGTGCGGGTCGAGACCCGGCCGCGTTCGGCGAGCGCCTCCACGCTCAGATCCTCGCCGAGATGCTCGACCGCCCATTCGAGCAGCGGCCCGAGCGAGTCAGCCGCTGCGGCGGTCTCGGCGGCCGCGTATTGGCGTTGGCCCCCTTCGCGATGCGGCGGCATCACCATGTGCCGCGCGACCTGTGCCGCGTACGCCGCGCCCAGGTCGCGCCGCACCAGGTGCAGGCACAGGTCGACCCCGGCGGAGGTGCCCGCGCTGGTGGCCACGTCGCCGTGGTCGATGAAGATCGGGTCGGCCTCGACTTCGACGCTCGGGTAGCGGGCCCGCAGTTCTTCGGCCATCCGCCAGTGCGTGGTGGCCCGCCTCCCGTCGAGCAATCCGGCCTCGGCGAGCACGAACGCCCCCGAGCAGATCGCCGCGATCCGGGCTCCGCGCCGATGCGCGGCCCGCAGCCCTTCCAGGACCGCCGGGCCGGGCATCCGGTCGCGGTCCTGGAGCCCGGGCACCACGATCGTGTCGGCCCGCGACAGCGCTTCGAGGCCTTCGCTGACGGCCATCGCGTATCCGGCGAGGGTCGGGACCAGGCCCGGCGTCTCGGTGCAGACGCCGAACGCGTACCGGGATGGCAGTGCGGGCCGGTCGGTGCCGAAGACCTCGGCGGCGCAGGCGAGTTCGAACGTCGACTGCGGGGCGGTCACGAGGGCGGTGACGCGATGCGGGCTCATGGCAGAAAAGTACCTCAAGAAGTCGATCCTGACACTGACGCGGCGCGTGGCGCGGCGCGAGGATCGACCCATGACTGAAGCGCACGATATGCAGGTCGTCCAGGTCGACGACGTGGAAGCCGTCGAGGTCGTCCCCGGGATCATCCGGCGGCGGCTCGCGATCACCGAGCACGCCCGCGGCTGGGTCTACGATTTCGCGCCCGGCACCGAGTGGCCCGAGGTGGACGTGCACGAGGCCGAGGAGCGCTACTACGTCGTCTCCGGTGAGTTCATCGACCGCGGCCAGCGGCTCGGACCGGGCAGCTACGTGGTGTTCGCGCCCGGCAGCTCGCACCAGCCGCGCACCGAGACCGGGGCCCGGATGCTGGGCATCAGCATCACCGGGTAAGGCCTGTGGATAACTTCGGTGAAACCGGTTCCTAGCTGGGGTTTCGCCTGTGGATAACGCAGACGCCGCCGGGGTGAGCCCCGGCGGCGTCGCAGGTGTCTCAGGCCCGGTTGTAGGCGCTGGCCACGGCCCGCATCGTGGCGAGGACGATGTTGGGGTGGACGCCCGCGCCCCACACGGTGCGGCCGTCGATCACACATTCCACATAGGACGCGGCCTGGGCGTGCTGCCCGGCCGACAGCGCGTGCTCGGCATAGTCGAGGACCTCGACGTGGACCCCGACGGTGCTCAGGGCGTCGGTGAACGCCGAGAGCGGGCCGTTGCCGGTGCCCGAGACCTTCTGGTCGACGCCGCCCAGCGTGATCTTCGCGTCGAGCGTGACCTTCTCATCCGCGTACGCGGTGGTGTGGTCCTCCACGACCAGGCGCTGCGTCGGCTGGTAGTCGGGGTGGTACTCGCGGCGGAACACGTCGTGGATCTCGGCGGTCGAGACCTCCTTGCCGGAGGCGTCGGTGTGCCGCTGGATCGCCTGGCTGAACTCGATCTGCATGCGCCGGGGCAGGTCGAAGCCGAACTCGGACTGCATCACGTAAGCGACGCCGCCCTTGCCCGACTGCGAGTTGACGCGGATGACCGCCTCGTAGTTGCGGCCCACGTCCTTGGGGTCGATCGGCAGATACGGTACGCCCCAAGTGAAATCGTCCACTTCGGTGCCCGCGGCGGCCGCGTCGGCCTCCAGGTGGGTGAAGCCCTTCTTGATCGCGTCCTGGTGCGAACCGGAGAACGCGGTGTACACCAGGTCCCCGGCGTACGGGTGCCGCTCGTGCACCGGCAGCTGGTTGCAGTACTCGACGGCGCGTTTGATCTCGTCGATGTTGGAGAAGTCGATCTCGGGGTCGACGCCTTGGCTGAACAGGTTGAGGCCCAGCGTCACCAGGCACACGTTGCCGGTGCGCTCGCCGTTGCCGAACAGGCAGCCCTCGACCCGGTCGGCCCCGGCCTGGACGGCCAGCTCGGCGGCGGCCACGCCGGTGCCCCTGTCGTTGTGCGGGTGCACCGACAGGATCAGCGACTCGCGGTTCGGGAGGTTGCGGTGCATCCACTCGATCGAGTCGGCGTACACGTTCGGGGTGGCCATCTCCACGGTCGCGGGCAGGTTGACGATCAGCGGCCAGTCGGGGGTCGGCTGGATGACCTCGGCGACCTTCGCGCACACCTCGACGGCGTATTCGAGTTCGGTGCCGGTGTAGGACTCAGGGGAGTACTCGTAGCGGATCGCCGTGTCGGGGGTGTGGATGTCCTTGTACTTCAGGCACAGCCGCGCGCCCTGCGTGGCGATGTCGGTGATGCCGTCGCGGTCGAGGCCGAACACGACGCGCCGCTGGAGGACCGACGTGGAGTTGTAGAAGTGGACGATGGCCTGCTTGGCGCCCCGCAGGCTCTCGAAGGTGCGCTCGATCAGGTGCTCGCGGCACTGGGTGAGGACCTGGATCGTGACGTCCTCGGGGATCAGGTCCTGCTCGATGAGCATCCGCACGAAGTCGAAGTCGGTCTGCGAGGCCGAAGGGAACCCGACCTCGATCTCCTTGTAGCCCATGGATACCAGGAGCTGGAACATCTTCTTCTTGCGGTCGGGGGTCATCGGGTCGATGAGCGCCTGGTTGCCGTCCCTCAGGTCGACCGCGCACCACACGGGGGCCTTGTCGATGACCTGGTCGGGCCAGGTGCGATCGGACATGGGGACGTCGAACTGGGATTGATAGGCCTGGTAACGCTTCGCGCGCGCGGCGAAAGGCGTGGAAGTCACGGATGCTCCTGAGAATGACTGGTGTCTGGAACCGAAGTTGACTGAGCCAGCCGGCATGCGGAAACCCGCGGCGAGGAGCCGACCTAGTTGGCCCCGCCGCGGCAGATAAGGAGCATCGAGTACCGCATGACGCCCGAAGCCTACCCCGCGGCGCCGCGGATTCGAACCCGATGCCCGGATTCTGGGACGCGTGTCCCGAATCGGCCTACGGCTGGATGAGCAGGTCGGCGATGGCCGTGCGCGCCCGCTCGGTGCGGTCGGGACCGGCCACGGATTCGTGCAGGCTCGCCGGGTCGCCCGCGACCCCGATCGCGGCGACCGTGGTCGGCACCAGCGGCGCGGCCAAGTCGAACTCGGCGGCCAGGGCGGCGGCGTCGAAGCCGCCCATCTGGCGCACGGTCAGCCCCTCGGCGGCGGCCTGGAACGTCAGGTGCGCCATGGCCTGGCCCAGGTCGTAGGCGGCGTGGGAGAGTGGGCCGCGCGCGTTGGCGTCGGTGCGGATCGCGACCAGCAGCGCCGAGGCGTGGGAGGCCCAGTCGCGGTTGCCGGGGTTGAGGCATTCGAGGACGCGCTTGAACTCGCCGGTGTCCCTCTTGGCGAGCAGGAACCGCCACGGCTGCGTGTTCCCCGCGCTCGGGGCCCAGCGGGCCGCCTCGAACAGGGCGGTGACCTGGGCGTCGTCGAGGTCGACGTCGGGTGCGAACGCTCTGGTGGAGTGGCGGGAGGCCAGGAGCGGGTGGATGGGGACCGCGGTCTTGGCGTGGCGGTCGGCGTGGGCGGTCATGCGGCGTCCTTCGGTCAGCGGTGGCCGCGGAGGTGTCCGCGGCGCCGGCCCGCGTTCGGGGCCCGCTCGTGGGTCCGCCCGGCCGGGCCGGTCGGCGTCGTCGCCACCGTTCATGGTGCCACGACCGGCCCCGCAGGCGACCGCCTGTGTCGCCTTCCTTACTCTCAGGTCCCGCTTGTGGGTGACGGATCAGTCTCGGCCTCGGGCGACTCCGACGGCGTCTCGGTGGGGGTCGCCGACGGGTCCGGAGTCGGCGTCGGCTCCTCGGGTGCCTTGGGGCCCAACGGCTTCGCCTCGGACGGTTCGCCCGGCAGCTCCACGGTCGCGACGGCCGGCTCGGGCGGGGCGGCGAGTTCGAGGGTGCCGAACGCGTCACTGGTGACCGAGAGGATCGTGCCCGCCTCGTCCAGGCACCACGTCCCGGCCGGGAACGGCGTCTCGACCACGACCGTGTTCGCCGTCAACGTGAAGCAGTCGCCGTCCTGGGCGATCGCGAACGGCAGGTGCCGGTCGAGCAGCCGCGGCAGCCACTCCACGAACGGGCGCTGCACGTGCGGGTCGTAGGTCCCCGGGATCTCCCCGGTGATCCCGGCGAGCTTGACGCAGCGGTTCGCCGCGCACTGGAAGAACCCGCCGGTGGTCCACGCGACCGTGACGTCCACGGTCCCGCCCAGCGCCCAGTCCGGCACATCCACGCGCCACGTGCCGTCCTCGGCGGCCCACACCGTGACCGTGCCGCCCTCCGACCACGTGTACTCGGCGGTGAAGGAGGTGTCCAGCGCCTTGGTCACGCGGCCGATGAGGGTCGCTTGGGCGCTGGCGCGCCGCGGAGGTTCGTCCGGTTCGTCCACCACGGTCGCCGTGCCGCACCCGGCGGCGCCCCACGCGGTCGCGAGGAGCGTGAGCGCCGCCACTGCCTTGCGCAAAGTGAATGCCACAGGCCGATTCTCTGTCCCATCACCCAGAACGACCTGGCGACACACCGGGGCGCGCGGTTAAGGTGACATGGCCGTCCGAGCCCGGGCGGCACGTCGAGACCCGAACGAGTGAGGTGAAACCGTGGCGCTAGTCGTGCAGAAGTACGGCGGATCATCGGTGGAGAACGCCGAACGCGTCAAGCGCGTGGCCGAACGTATCGTCGCCACGCGAAAGCGGGGGGACGACGTGGTCGTGGTGGTCTCGGCCATGGGCGACACCACCGACGAGCTGCTCGACCTGGCCGCGCAGGTCTCGCCGGTGCCCGAGCCGCGCGAGCTCGACATGCTGCTGACCGCCGGGGAGCGCATCTCGATGTCGCTGCTGGCCATGGCCATCAACGACCTCGGGTTCCAGGCCCGCTCGTTCACCGGCTCGCAGGCCGGGATGCTGACCACGGCCGTGCACGGCGGGGCCCGCATCATCGACGTCACGCCCGGTCGCATCCGCGCCGCGCTCGACGAGGGCTACATCACGATCGTGGCCGGGTTCCAAGGCGTCAGCCCCGACACCAAGGACATCACCACGCTGGGGCGCGGCGGGTCGGACATGACCGCCGTGGCGCTCGCGGCCGCGCTCGAAGCCGACGTATGCGAGATCTACTCGGACGTGGACGGCGTCTTCAGCGCCGACCCCAGGATCGTGCCCAACGCGAGGAAGCTGGACGCGATCACCTTCGAGGAGATGCTCGAGATGGCCGCCTCGGGCGCGAAGATCCTGTATCTGCGCAGCGTGGAGTACGCCCGCCGCTACGGCATCCCGCTGCACGTCCGCTCGTCGTACTCGAACAAGACCGGCACCATCGTGTCGGGTTACATGGAGGAGCTGCCAGTGGAGCAAGCACTCATCAGCGGCGTCGCGCACGACCGCTCCGAAGCGAAGATCACCGTCACCCGCGTGCCCGACAAGCCCGGCGCGGCCGCGTCGATCTTCCAGGTCATCGCCGACGCCGAAGTCGACATCGACATGATCGTGCAGAACGTGTCGACCGCCGGGAACGGCCACACCGACATCTCCTTCACCCTCCCCAAGGAGTCCGGGCCCAAGGCCACCGGCGAACTCAAGCGCCACCAGGAGGCGATCGGGTTCGAGAAACTCATCTACGACGAGCACATCGGCAAGATCTCCCTGGTCGGCGCCGGGATGCGCTCGCACCCCGGGGTGACGGCGAACTTCTGCCAGGCCCTCGCGGACGCGGGCGTGAACATCGAGATCATCTCCACCTCGGAGATCCGCATCTCGGTGGTCTGCCGCGACACCGACCTGGACGCGGCCGTGCGGGCCGTGCACGACAAGTTCGAACTCGGCGGCGACGAAGCGGCCGTGGTCTACGCGGGGACGGGGCGATAGTCATGGCGCGCAAGCTGAACGTCGCGATCGTCGGCGCCACCGGCGTCGTCGGCTCGATCATGCGGCGGCTCATCGCCGCCGAGCGCGGCAACTGGGGCGAGGTGCGACTCATCGCGTCGGCCCGCTCCGCCGGGAAGCAGCTCGAGGTGGGCGACGAGGTCCTCACCGTGCAGGCCATCGGCGCCGAAGCGTTCGACGGGATCGACATCGCGCACTTCGACCTGCCCGACGAGGTCAGCGCCGAATGGGTGCCGGTCGCGGCCGCCAAGGGCGTGGTCGTGATCGACAAGTCCGGGCACTTCCGCATGGACCCCGAGGTGCCGCTGGTGTGCCGGGAGGCGAATCCCGGCGACGCCGCCAACCGTCCCAAGGGGATCATCGCGAACGCGAACTGCACCACCCTGGCGCTCATCCCGACCCTCGCGGCCCTGAACGCCCAGTTCGGGCTGGAGTCGATGTCGGTGGCGTCGTACCAGGCCGCGTCGGGTTCGGGCAAGGAAGGCCTGGAGGCGCTGTACGCGCAGCTCCAGAAGATCGCCGGCGCCGAGGGCATCGGCACCGCGGGCAACGACCTGCGCCTGGTGCTCGGCGAGGAGTTCAACGCGCCGTTCGGGGCGCCGCTGGCGCTCAACGTGGTGCCCAAGGTCGGCGGCTGGAAGGACGGCGGCTGGACCTCCGAAGAGCTGAAGGTGCGCAACGAGTCCCGCAAGATCCTCGGTCTCCCCGAACTGAAGGTCGCCTCGACCTGCGTGCGGGTGCCGGTCGCGGTGGGCCACTCGCAGGTCGTGCACGCGACCTTCGCCAACGAGGTCACGGTCGAGGCCGCGCGGCGCGTGCTCGAAGCGGCCGACGGCGTCGACCTCGTCGACGACCCCGAGAACATGGTCTTCCCGATGCCGATCGACTCGGTCGGCAAGGGCGGCACCCAGGTCGGGCGCCTGCGCCAGTCGATCGACTTCCCCAACTCCCTGGAGTTCTTCGTAGTCGCCGACAACCTCATGAAGGGCGCGGCCCTGAACTCCATCGAGACCGCCGACCTGGTCCGGCGCGAACTCGAAGCGGCATAGAAACGAACGAAGCGGCGGCCCGGGGCTTTGCCCCGGGCCGCCGCTTGTTTTGCGGGCATCACGAACATCGGCCGTTTCGCGAATCGAAGGCCCCTCGGCAAAACCCTGACAGAGGGGTACGACAACCCGCAGTGCGAAGCGTAAGGAGCGGGGCGGAATTCGGGCAGCGCGAGTGTCCACAGACGCCGACCGCCGGGCCCCCGATTTCAAGGGTGCCCGGCGGGTGCGACATCGCGCAGTGCGAAGCGTTAGGCGTCGCGTTTCTTGAACAGGGTCCAGGCCGCGGCGATGATGATCGCGGCGAAGGCGGCGAACACCGCTCCGGAGCCCCAGCGGTCGAAGAAGCCGTAGTCGGTGCCCATGCCCAGGTCGGCGTCGCCGACCGTCATCAGGAGCGAGCCGGCCGTGAACGGAAGGAACTTCACGGCCGGGACCAGCCAGTCGAGCGCCGGGATCGTGGACAGGCCCAGGATCAGGTTCTCCAGGATCAGCGGCATCAGGAAGATCACGACCAGCGCCGAAGGCACGCCGCGGAACAGCAGACCCAGGCCCAGGCCCACGAGCATGTACACCAGCGTGTACACCATGTAGCCCAGCAGCGCCGAGCGCACCGGGTCGTCGAACAGGCCCGGGATCTCGCCGAAGAAGATCATCACGATCCCCGCGTTGAGCGCCATCGACACCACGGTCGCCACGACCGTCACCGCCGACATCACCAGGACCTTCGCCAGGATCAGGCGCGAGCGCTGCGGCAGCGCCGTCAGCGTCGGCTGGATCGTGCCGTGCCGGTACTCGTGGCCGGTCGCGAAGATGCCGATCACGGCCAAGAACACGGCCAGGAACGGGATCCCGAACGTCGCGCCGCCGTTGATCGCCACGGCGATGATCTCGGGGAACAGCTCCTCGTCCCCGGCCGCGAAACCGAAGATCACCGGGATCGCGGCCGCGGCCAAGAGGCCGATCCCGATCAGCCAGTACGTGGAGCGCAGCGTGGTCAGGCGCGTCCACTCGTATCGAAGGGCATCAAGCATTCTGGGCACCGCCGGTCTCGGTCGCAGGGCTGGGGAGCGGCTCGGCCGCGACGAACTGCTCCGAAGAGCCGGTCGCGGACATGAACGCCTCTTCGAGCGAGGCGGAACGGGTGGACAGCTCGGCCAGCTCCACCCCTTCGGTGAAGGCCAGGTGCCCGACCGCGCCGATCTCCATCCCGGAGATCACGAGCTCGCCGGTCGCACCCTTGGCGACCTCCGCGCCCGCGCCTTCGAGCGTCGGCACGAAGTCGTCGGCCACCGGGGAGCGCACGATCACCGACGACTGCGTGAAGTCGCGCACGAACTGCTCGACGTCGCCGTTGAAGATCATCGTGCCGCGGCCGATGACCACCAGCTCGTCGGCCATCAACTGCATCTCCGACAGCAGGTGGCTGGAGACGAAGATCGTGCGGCCCTCGGAGGCCAGCTGCTTGAGCAGGTCGCGCATCCAGTGGATGCCGTGCGGGTCGAGCCCGTTGGTGGGCTCGTCGAGCAGCAGGATGCCCGGGTCGCCGAGCAGCGCCTGTGCCAGGCCGAGCCGCTGCGCCATGCCGAGTGAGTAGCCCTTCGGCTTCTTGCGCTTGACCGAGCCGAGGCCGACCAGTTCCATCACTTCGTCGACGCGCTTGTCGGCGACGCCGTTGGCGCTGGCGAGCATCCTGAGGTGGTTGCGGGCCGAGCGGGTGGGGTGGAAGGGCTTGGCCTCGAGGAGGGTGCCCACTTTGTTCATGGGGCGGCGCAGGTCGGTGAAGCGGACGCCGTCGAAGAGGGTTTCGCCGCCGCCGTGGTCGAGTCCGAGCATGAGCCGCATGGTGGTGGACTTCCCGGACCCGTTGGGGCCGAGGAAGCCGGTGACGACGCCGGGCTTGACGTCGAAGCTGAGTTGGTCTACGGCCACCGTCTTGCGGTAGCGCTTGTGTAGACCCTTCGCGGTGATCAAGGGCGCTCCAAGGTTGCTGGGTCTGTATGTCCGGGCCAGTCTATGGAAGCGAAACCCCTGCGCACATGAGCGCGCAGACCGATTTCACTCTCCTCCTCAGGGAGGAGGCCGAGGCCGGGGCGGTACCGGGGTACTACCCGAGGCGTTTTCGCGCCCGGGTGTTCACGCGCGGTTCACCACGCGCTCCGGTTCGGGTCGCCTTGGGCCGCTGAACTGGGGCGGTTCCCTCCCGTCCCCAACTGAAGACAGGAACCGCGCCGTGCACAAGCGCCTGCTCGTTCCCCCTGTGGCCCTCGCTCTCGCGTTCCTCGCGGTCCCGGCCGTCCCCGCCGCCGCGCAGGACGACGCGATCTCGCTGAACGTCCTCGGCACCTACGAGTCCGGCGTCTTCGCCGCCGGAGCCGCCGAGATCGTCTCGTACGACCCCCAGACGCAGCGGGTGTACACCGTCAATGCCGAAGCGGCCGTGGTGGACGTCCTCGACGTCGCCGACCCGACCTCCCCCGAGAAGCTGTTCACCCTCGACGCGGCCGAGGCGATCGGCGTCAGCGGCGCGGTCGCCAACTCCGTGGCCGTCCACAGTGGTGTGATCGCGGTGGCCGCCGAGGCCCCCGACAAGGTCAGCCCCGGCTGGGTGGTGCTGTTCTCCACCGACGGCGACCTCATCGCCAGCCTCCAGGTCGGGTCCCTGCCCGACTCGCTCGCGTTCTCCCCGGACGGGAAGTACGTGGTCGTCGCCAACGAGGCCGAGCCCGCCGACGACTACTCGTCCGACCCCGACGGCACGGTCTCGATCATCGACGTCGCCGCCCTCGAAGTGCGCACCGCCGACTTCGCCGCTTATGCCTCGGGCGAGCGCGACCTGCCCGAGGGCTTCCGCGTCTTCGGCCCCGATGACGACATCGCCGCGGGGATCGAGCCGGAGTACGTGACCGTGCCCGACGCGACCACCGCCTACGTCACGCTCCAGGAGAACAACGCGATCGCCGTGGTCGACCTGGCCGCGGCCGAGATCGCCGACATCCACGCGCTCGGCACCAAGGACCACCTCGCGCCGGGCAACGAGCTCGACGCCTCCGACAGGGACGGCGCGATCAACCTCGCGTCCTGGCCGGTCAAGGGCCTGTACCTGCCCGACTCGATCGCCTCGTACACCTCGGGCGGGCAGACGTACCTCGTCACCGCGAACGAGGGCGACGTGCGCGAGTGGGGCGAGTACACCGAGGAGGCGCGGGTCAAGGACCTGGAGCTGTGCGAGGACGCGTTCGCCGGGTACGACCTGGCCGAGCTCCAGTCCGACGCGAACCTGGGGCGCTTGAAGGTCACCAGCACGCTCGGGCAGACCGAGGCGGGCTGCTACGACGAGTTGTACTCGTTCGGGGCCCGCTCGTTCACGATCTGGACCGCAGGCGGCGACCTGGTCTTCGACTCCGGCTCGGACTTCGAGGCGCTGCTGGCCCGCGACTGGGCCGAGCACTTCAACGCCGACAACGAGGGCAACGACTTCGACGACCGCTCCGACGACAAGGGCCCCGAGCCCGAGGCGATCGAGGTCGGCACGATCGGGGACCGCACGTACGCGTTCATCGGCCTGGAGCGCCAGGGCGGCGTGATGGTCTACGACGTGACCGACCCGGCGAACGCGACGTTCGTCGACTACGCGAACCGGCGCGACTTCGGCGTCGAGCCCGGAGAGGGCGACGCGGGCGACCTGGGCCCGGAGAGCATCGAGTTCGTGGCCGCGGCCGACTCGCCCACGGGCGAGGCGATGATCGTGGTCGGCAACGAGGTCTCGGGCACGACCACGATCTACGGCATCGAAGGCGGCCCGACCGACGGCGGCGGCACCGAGCAGCCGAGCGACGACGCCTCGGGCGGCGAAAAGCTCCCCGAGACCGGCACGGGCGCGACCGCGCTCCTGGCGGGCCTGGCCGCGCTCCTGGCGGTCGGCGGCGGCCTCCTGATCGCGATGCGCCGACGCGCCGCCTAGTCCGCGTCGACCGATCCCGGTCCCGCCTTGGGCGGGGCCGGGATTTTTCGCGGGCCTTGCCTGGGCGGCCATCCCTAGCCCCCGCCCACCCGGAGGGGAAACATAGGTGCGAGCATCGCCGCCGGGTCCGACAGAAACCGCCCCCGGGCCGTCCCGAGGGCCGAAATGTCACCCGAAAGCGTGCGCCTACGCGAGCGGGGCTCGCGCCGCTGACACGCGGGGTCGGGCTCGCGGTGCTAAAGCCCCGGTTGTCTAGACTTGACGGGTGAGCCTGCGACTGTACGACACCGGCACCCGATCCGTTCGCGAATTCCAGCCCCGGAATCCCGGCCGCGTGGGCGTGTACCTGTGCGGTCTCACCGTCCAGGGGCCCCCGCACATCGGGCACCTGCGGTCAGGCGTGTCCTACGACGTGCTCGTGCGCTGGCTGCGGCGCACCGGCTACGACGTCACCTACGTGCGCAACGTCACCGACATCGACGACAAGATCCTCGTCCGCGGCGAGGAGCAGGGTCGCCCGTGGTGGGCCATCGCCTACGAGAACGAGCGCGTCCTGGCCCGCGACTACGCCGCCCTCGGGGTCCTCGCGCCCACCTACGAGCCGCGCGCGACCGGGCACATCACCCAGATGACCGACCTCATCGCCACCCTCATCGAGCGCGGCCACGCCTACGCGACCCCCTCGGGCGACGTCTGGTTCTCCGTCTCCTCCTGGCCCGCCTACGGCGAGCTCTCCCACCGCCGCCCCGAGGACATGCTCTCGACCCCCGAGGCCGGCGACAAGCGCGACTCGCGCGACTTCGGCCTGTGGAAGGCCCACAAGAGCGGCGAGCCCGCCGACGCGGCCTGGACCTCCCCGTGGGGCCCCGGGCGCCCCGGCTGGCACATCGAGTGCTCGGCGATGGCCCGCCGCTACCTCGGCGACGCGTTCGACATCCACGGCGGCGGCACCGACATCATGTTCCCCCACCACGAGAACGAGCTCGCCCAGTCGCGCGCGGCCGGGCTCGGGTTCGCCGAGTACTGGGTCCACAACGGGATGCTCAACCTCGCCGGCACCAAGATGAGCAAGTCCCTGGGCAACACCCTCAGCGTGGCCGCCTTGGGGGAGAAGGGCTTCGGCCCCGCCGCGATCCGCTACTACCTCACCAGCGTCCAGTACCGCTCGGCCGTCGACTTCTCCGAGGACGCCCTCGGCGAGGCCCAGGCCGCGTGGGAGCGACTGGCGAACTTCGTCCACCGCGCCGCCGAGGCCCTCGGCGCCGAGGCGACCATCGGCGGGGCCCTCAGCCCCGCTTTCTGCGCCGCGATGGATGACGACTTGAACACACCCGCGGCCGTCGCGGCGATCCACGACGCCGCCCGCACGGGCAACACCGCACTCGACGCGGGGGACGACGCCGCCGCGTCCAGCGCCGCCGCCGGTGTCCGAGCTATGCTCGACCAGCTCGGCCTCGACCCGCTCGACCCGCACTGGGACGACCCGGGGGACGCGAAGCTGACCGGCGCCGTCGACGCGCTGGTGAAGCTCGCGCTCGATCAGCGCGCCGAAGCCAGGGCCCGCAAGGACTACGCGGCTGCCGACCGCGTCCGCGACGAGCTCGCGCACGCCGGCGTCACCGTCAAGGACACCCCTCGCGGTCCCGTATGGACCGTCGACTAGGCATGTGCGCCTTCACGAACACGAGCCAGGGGATCTTTTACCGATGAGCACCAAGGGCGGGCACCCGAACCGTCGCAAGACCAGCAAGGCCGGCCCGAAGATCGGCTCCGGCGGGGGCAAGAAGGGCCTCGCCGGGAAGGGCCGCACCCTCAAGGCCACCGAGCGCCCCTGGCACAAGGAGTACCAAGGCGACGACAAGCCGCGCAAGACCCAGTGGAAGCAGTCCAAGGAGCGCGCCAAGGCCGCCTCCGAGGGCCGCTCGACCAACATCGGCAAGACCAAGCCCCGGCGCGAGAGCCGCCGTGACGACGAGCCCGAGCTGATCCTCGGCCGCAACCCCGTCCTGGAGGCCCTGCGCGCCAAGGTGCCCGCCACCGCGCTGTACGTGGCGTTCGGGACCGAGCTCGACGACCGGGTGGCCGAGTCGGTGCGCCTGGCCGGGAACCGCGACCTCCCCATCAAGGAACTCGCCCGCCGCGACCTCGACCGCCGCACCGGCAACGCCCTCCACCAGGGCATCGGCCTCCAGATCGAGCCGTTCGAGTACACCGAGTTCGACGACCTGCTGGAGATCAGCCGCACTTCGGGCACCGCGCCGCTGCTGGTGGCCCTCGACGGCGTCACCGACCCGCGCAACCTCGGCGCGATCATCCGCTCGACCGCCGCGTTCGGCGGCCACGGCCTGATCATCCCGTCCAAGCGCGCCGCCTCGGTGACCGCCGTGGCCTGGCGGACCTCCGCCGGGGCCGCCGCGCGCCTGCCGGTGTCGAAGATCGTCAACCTCACCCGCACCATCCAGGCCTGCCAGCAGGCCGGGTTCATGACCGTGGCGCTCGACGGCGGCGGCGACGTGGACGTGTTCGACCTGCCCGTGGCCACCGACCCGCTGCTCATCGTGGTCGGCGACGAGGGCAAGGGCGTCTCGCGTCTGGTCTCGGAGACCTGCGACCACCGCGTGGGCATCCCGATCGCCAGCGAGGTCGAATCGCTCAACGCCTCGATCGCGGCCTCGATCGCCCTCGCCGAGGTCCAGCGCCAGCGCCGCTGAGCCGCGCCTCGGTCGCGCTCGCCGAAGTCCAGCACCGCCGATCCCCTATAGGATATATCCTATAGGATTCGCGGTGGTGTGGCCCAGTGCGAGCCCGGCGGCGGTCCCCTGCCGCTCGCGCCTGCCGATTAACCTGTAACGATCCTGCACGCCCTATCCCCCGGAGCTGCGCCACCATGTCGGCTGATTACCTGCTCGCCGTCGACCTCGGCACCTCGCACACGGTGGCCGTGGTGGTATGGCCCGACGGCCGCACCCGCCCGCTGCTGTTCGACGGCTCCCCGGTGATGCCCTCGGCGGTCTTCCTCGACCCGGCGGGCACCATCCACACCGGCAAGGACGCCGAGCGCCTCGCGCTCACCGCGCCCGAGCGGTTCGAGCCCAACCCCAAGCAGCGCATCAGCGACGGCACACTCCTGCTGGGCGACCGCGAACTGCCCGTGACCGCCGCGTTCGCCGCGATCCTGGCCCGGGTCGCTCGCGCCGCCGTCGAATCGGTGGGGCACCTGCCGAACGCGGTGCTCACCTGCCCGGCGGCGTGGAGCGAGCAGCGGCGCGGGGCCCTGCACGACGCGGCCGCGCAAGCGGGCTACCGGCCGGTCAAGATCCTCACCGAACCCGTTGCGGCCGCGCACTACTACACCTCGCGCCTGTCGCACCCGCTCGCGCCGGGGCAGTCCCTGGCCGTGTTCGACTTCGGCGGCGGGACCCTCGATATCGCGGTGCTCGAGAAGCGCCAGGACGGCTCGTTCGGGGTGCTCGCCGACGGCGGCCTGCCCGACCTCGGCGGCCTCGACTTCGACGCCGCCCTGGTCGCGCACGTGGGCGAGACGGTCAAGCGGAAGGCCCCCGAGATCTGGGAGCGCCTGGAACGCCCCAGCGGCGCGAGCGAAATGCGCAACCGCAGGGAACTGTGGGAAGAGGTCCGCGCGGCCAAGGAGATGCTGTCGCGCTCCTCGGTGGCCCCGGTGACCGTGCCGGACATGGAGCAGTCGCTGCACCTGACGAGGGGCGAGCTCGACCAGCTCTCGCGCCCGCTGCTCTCGCGCGCGGTGGGGGAGACCCAGCGGGTCCTCGGCCTCACCGGCCGCGACCCCTCGCTGCTGGCCGGGCTGTTCCTGGTGGGCGGATCCAGCCGGATGCCCATGGTGTCCAAGATGCTCCACGAGGGACTCGGCATCGCGCCGACGGTCCTGGAGCAGCCCGAGCTGCCGGTCAGCGAGGGCGCGGCGCTGGCCTTCCGCACTCCGGCCCCGGTGACCCCGCAGGCCTCCCCACCTTCGCCGCCGCCGATGTTCACCGGCCCGCAGCCGGGCCAGTCGGGCAGTCTGCCGCCGATGACGCCGCGCTCGGATGAGACGGTCCTGTTGCGTCCCAAGGGTTCCATTCCGGCGAAGCGGAAGGTCCCTCCGAAGTGGATCGCCATCGCGGCCGCGATCGTGGTGCTCGCGGTGGTGATCCCGCTCGGCTGGTGGTGGCTGACGAACCCGTACAAGCAGCGGCCCTTCGCCGACGAGTTGAAGGCTGTGGGGGACGCGACCGCGCTCTCCGCCGAGGCCAACGACAGCATCTACCGCGTCCGGGTCTCGGAGGACAAGGCCCTGTTCGTCTACACCGCCGAGTCCGACGACCCCTCCGGTGAGGAACTGCGGGTCCGGGCCGTCGACACCCAGAGCGGGAAACCGCTGTGGGACAACGACAAGGTGTTCGCCGGCGACGGGTGGGACGAGAACTTCTTCGTCTCCGGAGAGCTCATCGCCTTCTCCCAAGAGGTCGACGCCGCTGACGGAAGCACCCAGTACCGGCACTACTTCCTCGACTGGGACTCCGGTGAGACTCGGGGGACCGTCACGAGTGAGGGCCGCAACGCGGGCCGCTCGGGGGACCTGCTCGTGGTGGCACCGGTGGGCGGCACCGACTTCAAGGTCTACGACGCCGAGGGCGAGACGGTCGCCGAATGGCAGCTCGGGTCCGAAGAGGACGGTGTCACGATCGTCGACTGGAACCTGGTGGGCGACCCGAAGGACCTCGGCAGGCCCGCGACCCCTGCGAACGGCGACGGCCGGGTGTGGGCGCTGACCAGCGACGGCGTGGTCCACGTGATCGAGGCCGAGTCCGGCAAGGAGGTCGCCGAGCGGGAGCTCGAGACTGTGGACGACCTCTACTTCGCCTGGGACGGTTTGATGTACGTGGCCGTGGACCAGGAGACCGGATACGAGCTGAACGTCTACGACATCGACGATGAACTGTCCGAAATCGACAGTGAACGGGTGGACTCCGGCGAGGTCGGTCCCGAATGGATGACGCGCTGCGGCGAGTCGCGCGTCTGCGTGAGCGAAGCGGTGCCCGACCTCTCCGACGCCTACCACTGGCGGGTCTACGACGCCGACGACAAGGACTTCGCGCACGTCTTCGACAAGGAGGCGCACCGGTACGTGGAGCCGCTCGGCGACCGACTCCTGGTCGAGTACTACGAGGGCACCGACCTGCGCACCCAGATCTACGACAAGGGTTTCGACAAGGTCGGCAACAGCCTGGAGGACACGTTCTGGCCGGTGGACGGCGGCAGCGCGCTGGCCTGGCCCGGCAACAACGGGTTCAGCACCTCGGTGGACAACGTGATCGGCCTCGGTCGCGACGGCTCGCGCACCTCGCTGCGCACCGACCTGGAGGTCTACTCGTGCGCTGCCTCCGATACGCGCCTGGCCTGCTTCACCGTGGACGGCATGCAGATCTACTCGTTCCGCGACGAGTAGGTCCCGCGCCTGGATTCAGGCGGCCGGGAGCCGGTGGCCGCGCAGCCTGACCCGCAGCGTCCAGGCGATCTGGAGCACGAACCCCAAGGCGGGCAGGCCGAGTACGCACAGCGCGTACAGCTGGTCGACCGTGGCGAAGCCGATCCCGGCGAAGTGCGTCTCCTCGTTGGTGAAGAACGGCTTCGCCAGCGCCGCGATCACGGCCGCCGCCAGCGCGGCCGAGCCGTAGGCGATCCGGCGGGTGGGGACGATGAGCGCCGCTGCGCAGAAGGTGAGCGCGACGGCCCCGTAGACCGCCGCGCCCGTCACGGGGAACTCCGTCGAGCCCGACTGGTTGGTGGAGTAGCCGAACGTGAAGGCCCACAGTTGGATCGCGCCGATGAGCAGGAGGCCGGCCTCGGCCACGACCGTGTCGGCGCGGGCTCTCGGCAGTCGCCATGAGACCCATAGGAATCCGACTGGTGCGACCGCGACCGCGAACCACACGATCACGTCGTTCCAGGCTTCGCCGTCGTTGTCGACCGTCAGCAGCGCCCATGACAGGAGGGTCATGGAGGTGGCGAATATGCCTGCGGCCCAGGCGGTCGCGCGGACCACGAGGCCGGGTGCGGTGAGCGCCACCGCGAATGCGAGCGCGGCGGTGAGGGCGAGCGGGATCTGCGCGTACTCGGGCCGGGGGCCGGCGACCATGTAGATCAGGGCGCCTGCGAAGAGCAGTCCCATCAGCGGGACGCCGATGTGTTCGAACCGGACCTTGCGGGGAGCGGAGTTCATCTCAACAGTGTCGCTACGTCGTGCCACTGAGTCATCACCCAGTTCGTGCCATCTTCAAGGTCTGGTGGGGATCGGGCGGTTCGGTGTCGATTGTCCACACTGTGTGCTCGCAAAACTACAGTACCGGGTATGCAACTTTTCAGATCTGTTGCCGCGCCTCAGGTTCGTGCGGGTCGACCGACTCGCAGCGAACCGACCGTAAGGGATTTCCCATGCGACACAACAGGTTCACGGGCGCCGTCGCGGCGGCCGCGCTGACGGCGGGCTCGATGCTCGCCGTCGGCTCGGGCGCGGCGGCGGCCCCGACCACCGCACCGCAGGCGGAGGCGGCCTCGACCGAGGCGCCCACCACGGTGGTACTTCCCACGGGCGACCGGGTCACGTTGCTGCCGAACGGCAGCGCCGGGATCGCACCGGCTCTCGGCCGCGAGGACGCCTCGTTCATCACCCCGCCCTCGCCGAGCGGCGACGTGATCGTGGTGCCGACCGACAAGGTCGCTGCGGTGCTCTCCGGCGAGGAGGACCCTCGCCGCTACAACGTCTCGGAGCTCCTGCGAGGCGGGCACACCGACGCCACCGACGTGTCTGCTTCCGAACTGGACGATCGCGAGTACGCGGGGCTCATCCCGGACACGAGCCCGCAGACCGCGTCCGAGGACGAGGAAACCGTCAAACTCCGCGTCGACCTCCGCATGCGCGACGGCGGTGTGCCCGAGGGGAGCTGGGTGCTCTGGTCCGATCGCGACGGTGAGGACTTCGACTTCGTCGAGATCGACGAGTCCGGCGGCGGCAGCGTCGCCGTCCCCGAGGGCGACTACGTGATCGTCGGCGGGTTCTGGAACGCGCCCACCGACACCGAGCGCGGCGAGACCATCATGGGCATGGTGCCGGTGACCGTCGAGGGCGACCTCACGCACCTGGTCATGGACGGTTCGACCTCGTCGCCGGTGAGCGTCGAGGTCGAGCAGCCCGACGCCGAGTTCCTGAACGCGACGATGATGCTCAGCGCCCGCGCCGGTGACAACAATCTCGGGTTCGGCACCTTCCTCGACCCGCTGGACGACGCGTTCCTGCTGCCCGAGCCCGATCTCGAAGAGTTCGAACTCGACTTCATCTATCAGCCGGTCCTCGCCGACCCTGAAGGCGAGTACGTGTACAACCTCGCCTTCGCGCACACCGGCGGGTTCCCGTCGGACGCGGCCTACAGCGTCACCGACGCCGAGCTCGCGGTCGTCGCGGCCGAATACCGCGACCTGGGCGTCCCGAACGACGGCTACACCTGCGACTACGGCGACACCGCCGCGCAGATCGGGATGGGCTTCTGCCGCATGGTGGAGACGCCGGTCCCCGCGCAGCGGACCATGTACTACACCCCGGGGCCGCAGATCGAGTGGGGCCACTTGCTCGTCTCGGGGGTCCTCGACGAGGACCTGTTCATCTCGGACGGGTTCACGGCCTCGCGCGACGCGGTCTACGGAGCCGGTCCGGCCGCGCTCGCGATTCCCAACGGGGGACTCTCCTCTCCGACCGCCGACGCGTACCGGTCCACGTTCGAGGGAACCGAGTACTTCGAGGCGTACCTCAGCATCGGCGGCGGCAACGGCGAGACCGTAAGGCTCGTCGGCGGCAGCGCCGACTTCGAGCTCAGCCGGGACGGTGAAGTGCTGGCCTCCGCGGAGGGCTTCGATCCTTACATGGAGTACGTGATCGCCGAACTGCCGGAAGGCGACTCGGGCCGCTACACGCTCGCCTTCGACTACACGGCTTCGGCGGCGACCACGGTCTTCGGCACCGCAGGGAGCAACACGTGGGAGTTCGACTCGACCTCGGTCGCCGAAGGCGAGTGGACTCCGATCGCCTTCCCGACCGTCGCGCTCGAAGCCGACGACATCGCCGGGGGCTACGCGCCGCGACGCGGCTGCCAGGAGATCACCCTGGAGATGCGCAACTACGAGTGGGGCCCGGTGACGCACGCAGTCGACATGGCCTTCGAGGTCTCCTACGACGACGGCGCGACCTGGAAGAGCGTCGACATCGACCGCGACGGCGACACCGCCACGGCCGAACTGCGCCACCCACGGGGCGCCGAGTTCGTGTCGATCCGCACCACGGTCGTGGACGACGCGGGCACGGAGAACACGAACACGGTGATCCGGGCCTACGGCCTGCGCTAACCATCCCGCGGCCCGCCCCCAACCGGGACGGGCCGCGGCCAGGGGTCAGCGCCTGCCGAAGTCGTCCGCTAGAATCGTGGCGTCGCGCTCCAAGGGGCGCTGACCAGCCGCTGTAGCTTTAATTGGTAGAGCAACGCACTTGTAATGCGTAGGTTGCGGGTTCGAGTCCTGTCAGCGGCTCCAGTCTCTTAGAGGGGTTCATTCCGATGCCGGTTGCATCGGGGTGGGTCCCTCTTTTCGTGTGCTGGGTGTGTGGTGGGTGAAGGTCAAAGGCGGCGGCGACGGTGGGGTGGGTGGTCGGTTGGGGTTGGTTGGTGGCTGCTGGGTGTGTGGTGGGGAAGGTCAAAGGCGGCAGCGACGACGAGGCGGGTGGCCGGGCGGGGTCGGTAGTCGGTGGCCGGGTGTGGATGTGGTTGGGGTGCTTGGGGTTCGGGGTCGAACGTGAGTGGTGTCTAGCCTTGTGGGTGATGACAGTGGGCGTGGTGGGTGGGATGATTGGTGTACGTACAGGGACATGGTTTTCGTACGGGTGGCGTGTTGGGTGCAAGCAGACTAAGCCAAGCCTCTGGCCCGCTCGTTATCTCGGCGGATTCCGAGCCGACCGTTTCGCGCTCCTGGTTTGTTTTCGGGGGTGGGTCGTTCCTCAATCCTTCGTATGATCGGGTTTGGGTCGCTTCCGGCAGCTTGTCTCAGAGTGGGACATGGGATCAGGGAGGGCTCAGAGATCACTTGGTTGGGATCACCCTGGCCAGGAGGCAGTGTCGTTGGAACGAGGCACACCGTATCGAGGCGGTCAGGACTGGCAGGGGAGCACGACACTCCCTCACCGGGTACCACCCCCGGGCTAGTTCACTCGAGACGACCACAGCGAAGCGACAGGGGTTGCTTGCTACGGCCTTGCCACGGAGACAAGGACACCGCACCACCCCACGCACGCCGTGTACCGGCCCACACCGCAAGGCGAGGGCCACCGAAGGCAAGGGCGCGACGCCGCAAGGCCGAGGGCCCGACTCGGCATGGCTTGACACCGCGAAGGTGAAGAGCCGAAGCGGCATGGGCGCAACGCCAAGGAGGCGGAGCGCCGAGGCCGTATGGGCCAGGGCCGGAAGGCACCGGGCCTGAGGAAGTGTGGGCGCGACGCCGAAATGGCGGAGGGCCGAGGCAGCATGGGCACGAAAAGCCAAGGCCACCAGCGAAACCGCCACTAGCCGAGGCGCCCACCGGCAGGACACCGAAGGAGGTGAACACCGATGCAGCACACCACGACCATCAGCATGTCCGCCGCGACCTCCCCCCAGGAAACCGCGACCGGCACCTCCACCATGCCCACCGCCACCACGACCGCAACGGCGACCGACACGGTCATCACCCCCGCCGCCACCGCCACCCTGACCGCCGCCGCCGGGCGAACCCTCGCCCGCACCGGCCGGGCCACGGCACCCCACCCCGGGCCATCCCCCACTGGCCTCCGTCGCCGCCAGCCCGAACCCCAAACCAATCAGGCCCGACCTCAAAAGCGACCCGCACCAATCCCCCACCTCGTTGTCGCTGCCGCCTGAACACCGACTCAAACCAGCCCGGCCCCGAGAACAGCCCGCACCATTCCCTCACCTCTTTGTCGCCGACGCCTGAACCCAGCCCCACTTCGGCCTTTCCCCGACCACGAACCAGGCCAGCCGCCCACCTCATCGTCGCTGCCGCCCGACCCCCAACCCAGGTCAACCCGGCCCCGACCACGAGCCAGGCCACCCACTCACCCCTTCATCGCCGCCAGCCCGAACCCCGCCCCGATCGGACCTAGCCCCGACAAACAGCCCGCAGCGCCCTCTCACCCTTTTGTCGCTGCCGCTCGAACCCGGGCACAAACCGGCCCGGCCCCGAAAACGGCCCGCACCAATCCCTCACCCCGCAGTCGCTGCCGCCCGAACCCCAACCCAGGTCAACCTGGCCCCGACAGCGAGTCGCACCATGCGCGAGTCGGGCCGGTGAGCATCGCCCAAGCGAAGGCCACCGGCACCGCCGAGGCGAGCAGCCACGGCCAGGTCTCCTCGTTCTCCCGCGGAAGCATCGCCATCGCGATCAGGCCGAAGAACCCCGCGTAGAGGCACATCAGCACCACGATCGTGATGCGCGCGCCGTTGCGGCGGCGGGTCAGGCCGATGTTGAGCGCCGCGTGGAAGAGTGCGAGGCCGATCACCGCGCCCGAATAGACGAGCCAGACCCCCATCTCCGCAGTGAATCTGTGGTCCATTTCCAGCGTGAAGACCACCAGCCCCACCCCGAAGTACACCGCATAGCCCACGGCGAGCCACAGCATCACCAGCGCGGCCGTGACCACGAAGGGGACGCGAGGGCCCGTGCCGATGCGGGGGCTGTGCAGGGCCGAGGCCGGATCGCACCAGGCGCGGGCCTCGTTGGTGAGGGCGAGGTTCATCAGCAGGATCGCGCCGGGCAGGAGGAACGGCCCAAGATCGAAGTAGCTCCACATGTACAGGCCCAGCAAGAACCCGGCCGAGCCGACGACCACCACGGCCTGGCGGGCCCAGTCGCGGCCATTCCACAGCTTCACCGCCAGCAGCACGGTCACGGCGATCAATGCCACGTTCGGCACCTGCGCCGCCAGCGCCCACCACTGGGGTTCGCTGACGACGGTGCCGCCGTCGCGGTAGGAGATCGTTGAGTCGAAGAGCGCGTAGAGCCCACCGAAGGCGGTGTACTAGACCATGGCGATCACGTTGAGCCACAGCACGGCGATGAGGCCGACCATCCTCCACGGCGCGTGCTGTCGTTCCTTTGTGGAGGGTCCAAGAGGCTGGGGGATCGGATCCATGAGGCGGCCTTCGATAGGGGGTAGGGGCCGTTTCGAGCGTATGGCACCCGATCCAGGCGCGGGGTCCGCGAACCTCAGTCCTCGACGCTCACCGTGCCCGCGACCAGGCCCGTCGCCGCCTCCACCGCGAGCGCGCCCGCCGAGTCAGAAGCCAGTGCGAGCGCGGACCGAAGGTCTTCGAGCGCCGCGAACGCCTCGCCGCGCTTTCGCTGCTGCGCCAAGGGAAGCCGCGGGATCTTCACCGCGAGGATCCGGCGCTTCGCGCCGGTCGCGGTGCGCTTCGCCGCTCCCGGGAGGCGGGCGGCGAGGTTCGCGGCGATCCAGCCGAGATCGATCGACTCACCGCACTCGACAGTCCACTGTGTCTCTGTGGCATCGGCGAGGTCGCCCAGACGCACCTGCGGAGTGCCGAGCGGGTCCACGATCGCGCAGCGGCCCTTGCCTTCCGCGCCTCCAGGGGACACGGTCAAGTGGCCGTCCCGCTCCAGGTCGGCCAGGCTGGTCTCCGGAGCCGACTCCTCCGCCCCGGACCCGAAGCGCGGCAACGCCGTCTCGCCGATCGCCGCCAGCGCCTCCCCGAGGCCCGCGACGGATTCGGCGAGGTTCGCTCCGCCCGCTGCGGTGCTGGCGAGGTAGACGGCGGGGGAGATGTCCACGTCCTCGTCCCATAGCCGCATGAGCGGCACGGTGGCCGCGTCGGGGGTCGCCATCGGGGTTTCGGGTGCGGCGGTGAAGGTCCGCCAGGCGGCGGCGAAGCCGCGGCCGTTGGAGACCAGCAGGTGGCTCGTCTCGCCGCGCGGGGTCAGGATCCACAAGTGGGCCTTGGCGTCCGGGTGGTCGACCACGGCGCGCAGCGCGCCCCAGCGGAGCAGTTCGGAGCGGATGCGGCGGCCGGTGCGGCGGTGGGCGACCTGGGCGGGCATGCGCACCACGGCGTGCCCGCCGGGGGCGAGGAGGGCGACGCAGTGGAGTGCCCACGCCAGTTCGGGCTCGGTGCGCGGCGGGGTGCCGAAGGCCAGGCGCGGGTCGTCCCCGGCCGGGAGGCGGTCGTAGCCCCAGTCCTTGACGTTGAACGGCGGGTCGCACACCACGAGCGAGTAGCGCTCGGGCGGCAGCGGGTCGAGCAGTGAGTCCCCTACGCGGACTTCGACATCGGCGTCCTCGTCGAGGAGCCCCAGGCGCCGTGCGGCGATCGCGGTGCGCGGCGCGGAAAGGTCGGTCCCGGACAGTTCGCGGCAGGGCCCGACCCTGGCGGCCACCGCTGCGAGGAGGTCGCCTTCCTCGCAGGCCGGGTCGTGGACGGTCAGGACTCGGGTGGCTGCGGCGCTGTTCGTCGGCGTCTCGGCGCCTTGGGCGGGGTCGGCCGGTGCCTGCGAGCCCCGGGCCACCTCGGCCGCGAGGTCGGCCAGCGGGCCTATCCCGGGCCCTGTGCCGGTCCCGGCCGCTTCGCGGGCGCGTTCGATGAAGAACTCGAACAGCTCAGCCGCCGACATCTCGCTTTCCAAGGCCCCCAACTCATCCGGATCGTCGAAGGCCGCCGCGACCGCCCCCAGTGCCGCCTCCGCCGTGGGGTGCTCCCCGCTGATCGCGAACCAGGCCCGGTCGGCGCCGGTGACGCGCAGCTCCCGTCCGTGCGCGGCCGCCCAGTCTTCCAGTGCCGCAAGCGAGAAGCGGGGCCTGCGGGTCGAGTCGTCCACGGGGGCCGGGAAGTCGGGTTCGCGGCGGCGCCAGTTGCTCACCGCGTTGCGGCCCACGCCCGCGAGGCGGGCGAGATCGGTGAGCGTGATGGTCGCGCCAGAGGCGTTTCGGGTGGTCATGCGGCACTCCTGTCGGATTCCTGGGATTCTAGCCCACCCCGCGTCGCTGAGGTTTGACACAGTCTACTAGTCTCGTGAAGTAAGTTCACAAGCTTCAAAGAGCGATCGACACCCCACGGAAGGTTTTCCATGAACATCGAACTCCCCGAACTCTCGAAGCGCCTACTCGCCGTCGGCGGGGCCGCCCTCATCGGCATCGCCGCGCTCGCCGCGTGCACCCCCGAGGCCGACAACGGCATCGACACGAGCAAGGGCGACGACACCGCGGTCGAAGAGGAAGGCGGAGCCGACGAGGCCGCCGGAGGCGGCGACGGCACCAGCCCCGAATCGCCGCTTCCGGCCGGTTCGACCGTCGAGGTCGGCGACTGGACCATCGGCGTCAGCGACGTGACCTTGGACGCGACCGACGCGATCCTGGCCGAGAACGAGTTCAACGAGGCCCCCGCCGAGGGCTTCCAGCAGGCCATGTTCACCATCGACGGCACCTACAACGGCACCGAGACCGGCACCCTGTGGCTCGACGTCGTGGTCGGCGTCTGGGTCGACGGCACCTTCTACGACGGGTGCACCAACGTCGTCCCCGGCGACCTCATCGACACCCCCGACGTCTCCGGCGGCGGCCAGGCCTCCGGCGCGACCTGCGCCGAGATCCCCGCGGGCACCACCGAAGGGGTGCTCTACGTCGAGGACCTGTTCTCCCTCGACGGCACCCAGTACTTCATCGAGCTCGGCTGAGCGCCCCGCGCGCCACAGCACCCGAGACCGGAGGACGCGGCGACCATGGGCGGAACCCGCGTCCTCCTCGGCGTGTCGGCCCGGACGTAAACTCCAGGCCATGACCGCCGCCCGCATCCTCGAAGCCCTCGCCGAGCTCGCCCCCACCGCCAAGGCCGCCCCCTGGGGCGCGATCGGCTCCCGAGTCGCCTGGGGCGGCGGGATGGGCACCGTGGCCGGGGCCGACGAGCTCGCCGCCTACGACGAACTCCACCGCGACGAGCGGAGCCTGCGCCAGGGCTTCGGGATCGTCATGGGCCGCATGAAGGTCGACGGCAAGAACCGCCAGGTCGCGATCCCCCTCGCCGCCCGGCCGGTCCGCCTGGAGCCCGCCCAGGCCCGCCCGTTCGACTTCAAGATCCTCCCCGCCGGCGACATCGCCGTGCACCCCTCGCTCGAAGGCACCCCCTTCGCCGAGCAGCTCATCGCCGTGTTCGACCCCGACCGGCCCGCCGAGCTCCTCGCCGAACCCGAATGGCTCGCCGAAGCCGCACGCGCCGCCGGATACCCCGTCACCGCCGTCGAACCCCGCAAGGCCCGCAAGGACGGCCCGGCCGTCGTCCTCGCCCAACCCGTGGTCTTCATCGCCGACTACTCCGAGGACACCCCGATCGCCAAGAGCCTCAGAGAATGGGCGGCCCGGCCCGGCATCGACGCCACCGCGCTCGACGCGGTGTACCGCACCAACGACAGTGTTACGGAATCCACAGAGGACGATGCCCCGCGCGGTCCGCTGCCGCTCAGCCGCGAGCAGGCCGCCGCCGTGGCGCTCGCCCGCCGCCACCCGGTCACCGTCGTCACCGGCGCACCCGGTTGCGGCAAGAGCCACACCCTCGCGGCGATCGCGTTGGACGCCATCGCCTCCGGGCAGTCCGTCCTCATCGCGACCCAGTCCGTGCACGCCGCCGACGTGCTCGGCGGGATCCTCGAGAGGCACCCCGGGCCCCGCCCGATCCAGTTCGGCGACTCCGAAAGGGACTCAGGCCTCACCCTCGACGCCGACCGGCGCTCCCAGGCCAAGGCCGCCGAGCAGGCCGCCGCCGACGCCCGCGCCTACACCGAGCGCATCGAGACCGAGATCGCCACCGGCCTCGAACTCGAACGCCGCCGCCTCCGCGCCCCCGACGCGCCCGTGTTCCTCCTCGACGACTTCCCCGGCCTGAGGGAAGCCGAACTCGACGAGGTCGAGACCCTCGCCGCATTGGCGCACAGCACGAACGGGAGCCTGTGGCGGCGCTGGAAGTGCCGCCGGGCCCGGGCGCGCCTCACCTCGGCCATCGGCACGATCGGCACCGCCGACTCGCTGCGCCGCGCCGTCGAGGTCGCGCGCGACGTGCAGGCCGCCGCCGTCCTCTCCAGCCGCGGCGGGCTCGACCTGGGGACCCTGTGGCGCGCTTTGGAAACCGCCGACGCCGACTGCGCCGACGCGGCCGGGACCGCCCTGAAGACCCGCCCCAGTGCGGGGACCGCCGCGCGCCGCGCCCTCACCGCGCTCGACACCGCACTGCGCAAAGGCAACCGGGGCGACCGCCGCCGCATGCTGGCCGAAGTGGACACCGCCGCGCTGCTCAAAGCCGCACCACTGTGGATCGGGACCGTGGCCGACACCGAAGCGGTGCTGCCGCCCGTCCCGGGCCTGTTCGACCTCGTGATCCTCGACGAGGCCAGCCACATCAACCAGCTGCGGGCCGCGCCCGTGCTCGCCCGCGCCCGCCGCGCCGTCGTCGCAGGCGACCCCAAGCAGCTGCGGTTCGTGTCCTTCACCGCCGAACGCAGGCTCCACGACGTGCTCGACCGGCACGGCCTGCGCGAGAGCGAATACCTCCTCGACACCGGCCGGGTCTCGGCCTACGACCTCGCCCGCGGCGCCGGGCCCGTCGCCGAGCTCACCGAGCACCACCGCAGCGTCCCGCACCTCATCGGCTTCTCCGCCGACCGCTTTTACAACGGACGCGTCGCGCCCGTGACCACCCACCCGCGCAACCACGAAGCCGACGCGATCAGCGTCCACCGCGTCAGCGCCGAGAAAGCCGACGCCAGCGGCGTGGTCGGACCCGAAGTCGAACGCGCCGTGGCACTCCTGGCCGAACTCGTCGACCGAGGCGAGCGGGGCCTGGCCGTGCTCTCCCCGTTCCGCGCCCAGGCCGAGGCCATCGAGGCGGCCCTCATGAAGCGCTTCGACCTCACCACCATCCGCGAGCGCCGCATCCGCTCGGGCACCGTCCACGCCTTCCAAGGCTCCGAGGCCGAGACCGTGATCGCCGCGCTCGGCGTCGCCGACGGCGACAACGCCGGACGCAAGCGGTTCCTGGCCGGGGCGAACCTGTTCAACGTCATGGTCACCCGCGCCCGCGCCCACCTCCACGTCGTCACCGCGCTCACCGAGCCCACCGGGCTGGTGGGGGAGTTCCTCGACTACGCCGACCGCCCGCCGCGCTCCCCCGAAGGCGGCGTCGAACCCGCCGATTGGACCGGGAAGCTCGCCGGGGCGCTCGCGGGCGCCGACGCGACCGTGCGCGTCGACTACCCAGTGGGCCACTGGACCGTCGACCTCGTCGTCGGCGAAGGTGACGACGCGCTCGGCGTGGTGTGCCTCCCACATCCCGAAGGGCCCCAGGCGCACCTGGCCCGGCACCGGGCCCTGCGCCGGGCCGGGTGGCGGCTCGTGGACGCGTTCCCCTCCGCCTCGGGCGACGATCCGTCCCGCGCCGCGGTCGCCGTCCTGGCAGCACACTCGCAAGGGTGATCTTCGCCATGCGTTGTGGTCGTTGATTTCCGGAATTCCCTGAAACCGCTGGTCGATGCCCATTGCATGCGTCCTGTAGCGGTATGCGCCGCCACGGTAGTTGAGTGCTGCACATATGGTCGCCGCTGTATTCCCGCGTCACCACTCCCCGGTAGCGTGGTCTCGATTCCCAGCGCCGTGACGATCCCGGCGCCCCACAGAAAGCAGCACATGAACCTCAATTCCGAGACCTTCGGTCCCATCCGCCGCGTCCTCGCCATGGGCGGCCTCGCCGTCGCCGCCGCAGCGGCCCTCTCCGGCTGCGGTTTCCTCGACGACGCCGGTACCGACACCGATGAAGGCGAAGTCAGCAACGCGCAACTCGACGCCGCCGGCGACGCCTCCCCCGGCGACTGCCTCCCCGAAGAGGTCCTCGCCTCCGACGGCAAGACCTTCGCCGTCGACTGTTCGGGCGCCGAAGCGTTCTGGACCATCACCGCGATCGAGGCCGACCCCGGCGTCACCGCCTCCGGCGGCGACATCGCCGACACCCAGGCCATCTACGACGTGTGCGGCACCGAGGTCGGCGCCCAGCTGCCCGGCAAGCCCTGGACGGACTGGAACATGATCTACGACCAGACCACCGGCTCGGTCGACTACCTGTTCTGCGTCGAGGCCATCGACCAGCCCAACGCCGAAGGCGTCGTCCCGGTCGTGCCCTCCGCCGCCGGGGAGTGCTTCTCCAGCGCCGAGTGGAACTTCGGGACCTTCCCGTGCGACTCGCCCGCCGTCGACTCCACCGTCGTCCAGGTCGTCGAGATCGACCAGGCCGAGTGGGAGACCGTCGACGCCGAGACCGTCGCCATGGAGCAGTGCACCGGTGACGACTGGACCTACTACATCGGCGCCGTCGACCAGTTCGGTCGCACCGCCGCCGTCTACTGCACCAACTAAGCGCCGCAAGTGAACAGGGCCCCGAGGTTCGCCTCGGGGCCCCTTCGCGTCTACGGGATGAACACGCAGTACTCGTGCAGGTGGTACTCGTACGCGGGACTGATCTCGACCACGAGCATCACCTCGCCCAGGTTCGCGAAAGGCCCCACCCGCTCCACCCGGTCCTGGATCTGACGCGCGCTCGACTCGCCCACCCCCGGCAGCGTGAGCAGCACATGCAGCGGCGCGTGGTTGAGGTCGACCAGGCCGCCGTCGTCGTACTGCCGCGGCAGGTCCGGGCGGCCGATGCCAAGCCGCTTGGCCAGCATCGGGTCCGCCGAAGCGGTACGCCTGGCCTGCTCGCGCAGCATCCGCGCCTGGTCGACCGCCTCCATGCCCGCGGACCGCTCGACCGGCTGCGGCGGAAGCGGCGGCAGCGCCCACACCGCCGAACGGATGATCAACAGATGCGCGGTCGCCCCGACCGAGGTGATCCCCACGGTCGCGTAGAACAGCGCGTTCGCCCACTCCGGCGGCGGCGAATCGTGCACACCGATCGCGGTGCAACCGGACACCATCAGTACCGAGTGGACGATCAACGCGGTGAGCGTCAGATTGTCCCGCCGCTTGGCCAAAGCGGTGGCGAACCCGATCGGGGCGGCGAAACCGCACGTCAGCAACGGCATGAACGCCCACAGGTAGGTGCCGACGACGCCTACGACTGAGCGGCGCTGATGATATCGGGGGACTTGGGGACCGGGGACGGTCATCGCGGAGGACTCCCAGGCGAGGCGGGGTAGGCGGGCAGGCTCGGCTGGGGCGGCGCGGACCAGGTCCGCAGCAGCCGTTCGGCGTCGATCGTATCGGGGGCGGCCGGACCGAACACCGCGGCCAGATCACGCACCAATGTAGACAACTCCCCGAACGCCTCCGCGCTGCGCCCCAGCGCCGCGAGCATGTCCACGGCCACCCGCCGCGACCGCAAGGTCGCATGCGCCCGTTCGCCTTCGAGGCGCTTCTGCCGTTCGATCACGCCCCGCAGGCCATTCAGCGCGCTGGCGGCGTTCCCCAGGGACGCCAGGCACTGCGCGGCCCGCACCTGGCAGTGCAGGGCCAGCGCCGGGTCGGGGCTCTCGGCGTCCTTGGCGAGGGACCTGAACGCCGAGAGCGCGCCGTTGAAATCGCCTGCGGCCCAAGCGCGGTCGGCGGCGGCGAGGCGTTCGGAGGCCCGGTCGGCGACCGGGCCGCGCCTCGCGGCGGCGGCCACCGCTTCGCGGGCGACGCGGGCCGGAGCCAGCGGGGCCCGCATCGGCCAGGTCGGGTCGCCGCAGTCGCGCGCGGGCGCTGCGGATACGGGCGCGGCCGCGAGCATCGCAGCGAGTCGCAAGTGGACGGCGGCGGCGTCGGAGCCGCGCTCGGCCGGTTCCTTCGACAGCAGGCGCGAGACCAGCCCGTCGAGTTCGGCCGGGAGGTCGGGCCGCCTGCGGCGCACCGGTTCGGGGACTTCCCGCAGGTGCGCGGTCTGGACCTCGTAGGCCGAGCCGCGGCCTGCGAACAGCCGCTCGCCCGTGGCCATCTCGTAGAGCAAAGCGCCGAGCGCGTAGAGGTCGGCGGCGGGCCCGGCCGGCTGGGCCCGGATCTGCTCGGGGGCCATGTATCCGCGGGTGCCGGGCTTGTCGCCGGTGGCCGTCAGGCGCGAGACCTCGGGCTCGAGGACGGCGGCGATCCCGAAGTCGACCACGTGGACGAGTCCGGCGGGGCCGACGATGATGTTGGCGGGCTTGAGGTCCCGGTGGATGACCTGCCGGGCGTGGGCGGCTTCGAGCACGGACGCGAGCTGCGCGCCGATGGCGAGGGTCCAGTCGCCGGGGAGCGCGCCGGTCTCGTCGAGGAGGTCGCGGAGATTGAGCCCGGGCAGGTAGGCCATGACCAGGAACAGCTCGCCGGATTCCTCGTTGAGTCCGGCGTCGAAGATCGCGGGCACGCCGGGGTGCTCGATCTGGGCGGTGACGCGGGCTTCGCGGCGGAAGCGGGCCACGGCCTCGTCCTTCAAGGGGCCGGCGAGGAGGTCGGGTTTGACGACCTTGACGGCGATCTCGCGGTCGAGGTGGAGGTCGGTGCCCTGCCACACGCGCCCCATGCCGCCCGCGCCGACGGGCCGCACCAACTGGTAGCGGCCGCCGACGACTTGGAGTGTGCTCACCCGCTCAAGGATGCCCGTTCGCCGCGCGTGACCGGACGCGGCACCGGCCGGTGCGAAGCGTGCCGCAGTGCCTCTGCGCCCCAAGCTGAGCGGGTGCCGGTGGTGCGATAGCGGCTGGGCGGTGGGACCGGGGTTGCGCCCCAAGGGAACTAGGGGTCGGTGGTGCGTTGGCGGCTGGACGGGGGTTGCGGCCCAAGCCAAGCGGGTGTTGGCGGTGCGATAGCGGCTGGGCGGTGGGACCGGGGCTGCGCCCCAAGGCAAGTGGGGGTCGGTGGTGCATTGGCGGCTGGACGGGGGTTGCGCCCCAAGGGAAGCGGGTGCCGGGCCCCCTCGGGCCCGGCACTGCTCGCTGTTACTCGCAGGTCCAGGTGACGGCCTTGAGGATGTGCCAGTCGTATTCGTCGTCACCGGCGTAGACCTGCCCGGCCAGGAGCTTCCCGGTGGGGTCGATCTCGGTCGCCATGTCGCCGAACCAGTTGTCCTCGGGCGCGGTCAGACCCGGCAGTTCCACGACCTCGCCTCCTGCGGGCTGGTAGACCGCCGAGGGGTATCCCTCGCCCGCGGCGGTGCCTTCGGCGTTGACGCCGGGGGCGTAGACCATGTCGAGGACTTCGACGGTGCCTTCGGCGAGGTTCCAGCGCACGCCCCCTTCGTATTCGGGGGTGAGGACGTAGCCGGTGGCCCAGTCGCCTGCGAGGTCGAGCGTGTAGAGCACGTCCTCCTTGCCGAAGCCTTCGGGCGCGGGCAGGGCCTCGCCGGTGCCGTCGGGGTGCCACACGTACGGCGTGGACACGTCGATGCCGTCCTCGTCGAACTGGATGCCGAGCGTCCCGATGACGGTCCCGTCGTCGCGGATCTCGTCGGCCGAACCCCAAAGGGTGCCTTCGGGAACGGGGAGTTCGACCGGCTCGGTCTTCCCGGCGGGCCAGAGCGCCGGCAGCCACCATTCGTCGCCGCCGACGCTGCCGACGATGTCGCCGGACTCGTTGATCCCGTTGGCCGAGCCTGCGCCGTCGAGCTCGGTGAGGACGCCGTCCTGCCACACGTACGGCTTGTCGACGTTGTCGACGAGGCTGCGTCCGACGGCGGTCCCCGAGGAGTTGACGTCGTTGAGGAGCTGCTCGACGCCGGGCATGACGACTTCGGTGGCCTCCCCGTCGAGGTAGACCATCGGGTAGCGCTCGTCGCCGGAGATCCCGACCGGGTAGGCGCGGTAGGCGATCGCCGATCCGTCCTCGCTCATGCCGGTGACGATGCTGAAGTACGTGTCGCGGGGCATGGGGAGCTCGGTGATCTCACACGCGGCCCCGTCCGCGGGCTCGGCGGCCTCGGCCGCGGTGGCCGACAGCGCCGCCGCCGCGACGGCCGCGAGCGCGGCGGTCCCGGCGAACAGGCGCGCGCGGCGGGTTCTGGTTGCGATTGCCGCTGTGTTCGACATGCGGTAGTCCTTCCCAGGTGGGTTCGCCGGATCCGTCCGGATCCGGCACCCCTCAATACCGGCGTTCGTCCCCGCCGGGTTGCCCCGATCGGTCCGTGAATCTGTGCAATTGCGTTGTGACACAAGGGAATAGACGCGACGAGGCCCGCTCGTGAGTCGGGCGGGCCTCGTTCGATGTGTGTTACTCGCAGGTCCAGACGACCGCGTTGAGGAGGTGCCGGTCGTTCTCGTCGCGGCCGACGTAGACGCTGCCGGCGATCGTGGTGCCGTCGGCGCTGATCTGGTCGGCCTGGTCGCCGAAGTGGTCGTCGGACGGTTCCGCGACGCCCGGCAGCGTCACGACCTCGCCGCCGAAGGTCTGGAAGGCCGCGCTCGGGTACAGGTCGCCCGCGACGGTGCCCTTGGCGTTGACCGTGGCCCGACCTTCGAGGTCGGTGACGTGCGCGGTGCCCTCGGCGAGGTTCCAGACCACGCCCACCGCGTCCAGGCCCGGCGCGCTCAGGAAGCCCGAAGCCCAGTCGCCCTGGATGTCCGAGGCGTAGGCGTGCGCCTCGTCCGGGTCGACGCCCTCAGGCATCGGCAGCGGTGCGCCGTTGAGGTCGGCGTCCCACCAGTAGGGCACGAAGTCGCCTTCGGCGTCCTCGTAGTAGCCGACGATGACGCCCTCGTCGTTGATCTCGCTGGCCGAACCCGAACCGGCGCCCTCGGGCAGCGGCAGGTCGATCACCGTGCCCTCGAACCCGGGCGCGAACACCGGCACCTGCGGATACTGGCCGCGCGCGCCCACGACGTCGCCCTGCTCATTGACGCCGTTGGCCTCGCCGCCGTCCTCCCAGGACAGCTGGGCGACCTTGCCCTCCTGGACGATGTAGGGCAGGACCCTGCCGTCGATGTAGGTCGACCCCGAACCGAAACCGGTGGAGTTGACGTCGCTGACCTCTTGGTCCTCGCCGGGGATCGGGACCGCGTGGGCCTCGCCGAAGATGTACATCATCGGGAAGCGCTCGTACCCGCCGTCGGTCGGGTAGCCGCGGTAGACGACGGCCGAGCCGTCGTCGCTCATGCCCGTGGTGAACGTGAAGAGCTGACCGTCCGGAATGGGCAGTGTCGTCATCTCGCACGTCGGCGCCCCGGTCTCGGCGGCCGCGGCCCCCTGGACCGGCAGCGTGATCGCGCCCGCTGCGGCGGCTACGGCTGTCGCCGCAATGAATGCCTTGCGGCCGTTGATCTTTCGTTTCGCCGTGGTTGACATCGTGGCGTCGTCCCTTCGGGAAGCGGAGTGTCGGAATCTTGTGATTTCAACACCACTACGACGCTCGTCGCGGTACGCCGGGTTGCCCGGGGGCGTCGGTTTCATCGCCTTCGCGGCGCTTGTCGAGCTCGCGCCGTTGTGCGCCTCCACACTGCTTCGCCGGAAAACTGTCAACAACCCGGGGCATTTCGCCCCCCAGGACATTCGCGCCTCACTCATGCCCCGATGAAACCCCTGCGTAACACGCCTACTTGCAGGTAAGAATTTCCTGTGCCCGCGTTGACGGTGGCATGTGTCGGACGCTACAGTTCTTCACTATTACCCTTCCGAGTGACTGCGCACTCGCCCCCACAGGTGAACCCCAAAGTGGCAGGGAGCCATATGCCGACGGTGATCTCAGACCCCCGGAGCGTCCGCCTGCGAACAGTGGACGGACTCAGTGCCCTCGGCATCCCCGCGCCTCCCGCGCAGTTCCCGCTGCCGTTCCCCTCCGGACGCCTGCCCCGGCTGCGCTCCAGGGGCCACCTCGAAGCGCGCGCGGCGATCCTCAACATCGTCCAGGCCCGCGTCTTCGACATGCCCGAGGAACTGGCGATGCGCTGGCTCCTCGACGCCCATGTGCTCGACCACCTCGCCCCCGACGAATGGGGCTTCATCGCCTGCGGCCGCGGCGAGCGGGAGCGCTACGCCGATCAGCTCGAAAGCCTCTACACCGTCTCCTGGCTGCTGGGCCTCGTCGACGACCTCGACCCGGCCGTGCCGTGCACCGAGGAGCTCCCCGAGCTCCTGCCCGACCTGCGGCGCCCGGAGTCCTTCGGGTCCTGGCGCGACCGCCAGCTCACCCCCACCCGCGACCCCGGCGCGGTGGCCGAGATGCTCGACCTCTACTACTGCCTCGACTGGCTGTGCGACCAGGCCCGGCGCGCCGGGCAGGCCCCGCCTAGGGGCGTGGACGACAACCTGGTGTGGCACCGGCGCTGGGCGCTGGAATGGGCCGTGGTCTTCGCCGACGAGCGGCCCGTCCACTGGGACGAAGTCCGGCTGTGAGGCGGCCTCGGTTCATCCGAGGACTATATTCATAGGATGAATTCGACGCCGCTGTCCCACGACGACCTCCGCGCCGCCCCCAAGGTGGTCCTCCACGAGCACCTCGACGGCGGCCTGCGCCCCGAAACGCTCATCGAGATCGCCGACGAGATCGGCCACGAGCTGCCCGCGACCGAACCCGACGCGCTCGCCGAGTGGTTCTTCACCGCGGCCGACTCGGGGACCCTGGACCTGTACCTGGAGACCTTCGCGCACACCATCGCGGTGTCGCAGAAGGCCGAGCACTGCTTCCGCATCGCCTCCGAGGCCGCGCAGGACCTCGCCGCCGACGGCGTGGTCTACGCCGAGATCCGCTACGCCCCCGAGCAGCAGCTCCTCGGCGGGCTCAGCCTCGAAGGCGTCGTCGAGGCCACCCTCGCCGGGTTCGAGGAGGGCGAGCGCCTCGCCGAGAAGGCCGGGAACCCCATCAAGGTCCGCACGCTCCTGTGCGGGATGCGCCACGCCGACCGCACCCTGGAGATCGCCAAACTCGCGGTGTCCTTCCGCGACAAGGGCGTCGTCGGCTTCGACATCGCCGGCGGCGAGATCGGCAACCCGGCCGAGCGCCACGCCGAGGCCTTCGCCTACCTCAAGCGCGAGTCGATGCCGTTCACGATCCACGCGGGCGAGTCCTGCGGCCCCGAGTCGATCTGGGGCGCGGTCGCCGTCTGCGGCACCGACCGCATCGGCCACGGCGTGCAGCTCATCAAGGACATCGACCTGACCGGCGACGAGGCCAAGCTCTCCAACCTCGCGCACTACATCAGGGACCGGCGCATCGCCCTGGAGGTCGCGCCGTCCTCGAACCTCCAGACCGAAGGCGCCGAGTCGATCGAGACGCACCCGATCAAGGCCCTCTACGACCTCGGCTTCCGCGTCACGGTCAACAACGACAACCGGCTCATGAGCCGCACCAGCACCTCCCGGGAGTTCCAGCTCCTGTCGGAGACGTTCGGCTGGGGCTGGGCCGAGGTGCGCCGCTGCACCGAGAACGCGATGAAGGCCGCGTTCGTCCACCACCCCGAGCGGCGCCGCATGATCGAAGAGGTCATCCGCCCCGCCTACGCGGCACTGGAGACCGGCACTGCCGCTGAGTAAGCTCGGCTGATGCACGTTTACACCGCTCCCGTCGTCGTCCCCATCGCGACCGAGCCGATCCGCGACGGCGCGGTCGGGGTCGACGACGGGCGGATCGCCTACGTCGGCCCCGCCGCCGACGCCCCCGAAGCCGAAGGGACCACCGCCTTCGACGGCGTGCTCCTGCCCGGCCTGGTCAACGCCCACACCCACTTGTGCTACACCGCGTTCGCCGACATGTACGGCAACGAGAAGGAGTTCTTCGAGTGGATCCAGGAGTTCGCGCGGCGCAATCCCGAGACCGCTGACGACGCCTGGAAGGCCTCGGTGCGGCTCGGCATCGAGGAGTCGATCGCCAACGGCGTCACCGCCGTGGCCGACATCGTCACGCCCGCAGCCGGTTTCGAACCGCTCTTCGCCTCAAGCCTCGCCGGGGTCGCCTACTGGGAGGCCTGCTTCATCGACGACGCCGCGTGGGAGGTGCGCCGCACCCCCTGGCGGGAGGTCGTCACCGAATCCCGCGCGGTCAACAACTCCGACATCGCCGTCGGGATCAGCCCCCACACCCTCTACACGCTGGGCACCAACGTCGGCAAGGGCCTGGCCGAACTGGCCCGCACCCTCGACATCCGCCTCCACCCGCACCTGGCCGAGACCACGCACGAGGACATGTTCGTGCGCCGCGGCTCGGGCCCGTTCGCGTTCATGAACCGCCGCGCCGGGCTCGACCTCGAACTCGGCGACGGCGGCGCGGGGCACTCCCCGGCCGCGCAGATGGAGAAGGTCGGCTGGCTCGGCGCCGACGCCCACGTGGCCCACGGCGTCCACCTCGACGAGGACGACCGGGAGATCCTGCGCGCCAAGGACACCGTGATCGCCCTGTGCGCGCGCTCCAACGCCCGCCTCGAAGCCGGCGAGCCGCCCGTGGCCGCGCTGCGCGCCGAAGGCAACGCCGTCGCCGTCGGCACCGACTCGCGGGCCTCGGCCCCCGACCTCGACGTGGCCGCCGAATGGCCGCTGCTGCGCCGCCTCGCCCTGGCGCAAGGCGACGACGGCGCCGGGCTCGACGAGTGGATCGTCCGGGCCGCCACCGAAGGCGGCGCGAAAGCCCTCGGCCGCAGGGACATCGGCCAGATCAAGGTCGGCGCGCGCGCCGACCTCGCGCTGTTCGCCGTCGACACCGAAGGCGACCCGTACGCGGCCCTGGTCAAGGGCGCGGCGGGCAACTGCAAGGCCACCGTGCTCAAGGGCGAACTCATCGAACGCTGAGGAACGCTCCATAACGCTTCGATATCGGACCTTGCCGATCCCGGCCCGGTCCGCGATGCTCGATGGGGCCCCTGTGACGAACGGGGCCCCCGAGCCTGATTCACAGGAGAGGTCTCCTCTCCGTGTATCCCCTGGAGAAGGCGGGGCGCGCACCGCGCGCCCCGCCGTTCCTCTCTCTTCTTCGGACGGGCTTCGCCTCGCAAGGGCTCCGAAACCACCGCAACAGCGCCGCAAACCAGCGCTATCGGGCTTTCGTGACGAGGCGGCCGCTCTTTGTGACAACCCCCACGCCGTAGTTATCGGAAGGGTTACGCGCGATAACGGTTCGGCTTCATAGATCGACATCACAGCCCGCATGCGTCAAGGTAATCCTGTAGCGCAGGCCGCACTCGGGGGAACTCTCAGCGACGTCCCAGCCGGGCGAGCGGCGCCACTGCGCCGGTCCGAACCGACGACGACGAGGAGGCGCAGGTGCCAGGTCCACACCCGAACCGCATCACCGTTTCCTTTGCGCCACAAGCACTGTCGTCAGATCAGGTCGGACCCCGAATCTCCTCACCGGGCGAGTGCGCGGCCCATCCCCGCACCCTCGTGGCCGCACACGCCGTGTAACCCCGCGCGCGCCCGATATAACCCCTTGATCCGCCGGGGCCCACACCGACAGGGCTCCGGCGGATTTTTTCTGCGCCCTGTGCAAGGCTGTCGAGGTGATCGAAGCGAACGAAGCGAGTACCCCGCGTAAAGAACCCGGCCGCATCGCCGCGATGTTCGACCGGGTCGGACCGGGCTACGACCGCACGAACACCCTCATGTTCGCCGGGCAGGACAAGCGCTGGCGAAAGTCCGTGCGCGAGGCCTTGAGCCTCCAGCCCGGCGAGCGCTGCCTCGACCTGGGCGCGGGCACCGGCGTCTCGACCGTCGAGCTGGCCAAGTCCGGCGCCGACGTCATCGGCGCCGACTTCTCCCTGGGGATGCTCCAGGCCCACCAGGACCGCCAGGTCCCGCTGGTCAACGCCGACGCGCTGCACCTCCCGTTCGCCGACAACGCGTTCAACGCCGTCACCGGCTCCTTCTTCATCCGCAACGTGGTCGACCTCGACGCCTGCCTCGCCGAGATCCTCCGCGTCCTCGCCCCCGGCGGGCGCCTGGTCCTGTGCGAGGTCTCCCAGCCGGTCTGGAAGCCCTACCGCAAGGCCCACGGCGTGTTCGTCAAGCACGTCATGCCCCGCGTGGCCGCCCGAGTCGCCTCCGACCCCGAGGCCTACCGCTACCTCGCCGAATCCACGCTGGTCTGGCCCACCCAATCCGAGTTCGCCGACCGCATCGTGGCCGCCGGCTTCCGCAAGGTCGCCTGGCGCAACCTCGCCGGAGGAGCGGTCGCGATGCACCGCGGCTTCAAGTAGCGAACTCCGAGTGGCTCGATCCGATCCGATCAGGCGCGGGGTCGGGTTGCTTGACCGGTCAAGTATCGAAGTTAAGCTGGTGCCATGAGTGATGCTGCCCCGTGGCTCGACGATGCGGAGATGGAGACCTGGCTCGCGCTCATCGGGGTCGTCATGCGTCTGCCCGGGGCGCTGGACGGGCAGTTGCGGCGCGACGCCGAGCTCTCCTACTTCGAGTACGTGGTCCTGGCCGGGCTCGAACACGCCCCCGACCAGACCATGCGCATGAGCGATCTCGCGTTCGTGTGCAACGGGTCGCTCTCGCGGCTCTCCCATGTGGCCAGGCGCCTTGAGGGCGAAGGGCTCATCACCCGCTTCGCGTGCCCCACCGACGGCCGCTCGACCCTGGCGACCCTCACCGACGGCGGCCGCGAGCGCCTCGCCACCGCCGCGCCCGGGCACGTGACCCTGGTGCGGCAGTTGATCTTCGACGAGCTCGACGAGGTCGAGGTGCGCGAACTGGGAGCGCTCGCGAAGCGCCTCCTGGGCCGCATCCAGGCCTGAGAGGGCCGCGTCCGATTGGGCGCGATATCGGTGCAGTCGCGGCTTGCGGACTCTCGGTATAGTGGGGCGAATCTCATCAACTCCCCTGGACCCCCGAGGAGCCCCGATGTCAACTCCATACCTCCTGGAGGTCGGCGATGGCCGGCGCTGACGTGTTCACGCTGGACCCCGACGAAGTCCACAAATCGGTCGCCGTCCTGTTCGAGATCGAGGCCGACGTCAAGTCCCAGACCGATTCGATGGTCGCCTCCAACGCCGACGCCGCCGCTCCTTTGACCGCCGCGAGCACGGCGCTCGGCCCGGCGCTCGAAGCGGCCGGCGAGTGGTGGAAGATCCACCGCGCGGGCGGCTTCACCGGCCTGCTCGGCAACACCGGCGAGTACCTGGCCGTGTGCGCCCAGGAGGCCGTCGAGGTCGACGACTTCAACGCGGGCACCTTCGCCAGCGTCGCGGGGGACATCTACCCCGACCGGGCCAACGCCACCGCCTCCTCCCGGCCCGACTGGTAGCCGCGCATGAGCGAGATGACCTGGCAGCAGCTGCGCGACCTCGACTGCGGCGCGGTGCGCGCGCTCGGGGACCTGTGGAAGTCCCATGTCGAGACGATGCTCGACCAGACCGAGCGGCTGCGGGCCGACGTCGTCGAGGGGCACCTCTCGGTCGAGAACTTCGAGTCCGACACCGCCACGCAGGTGCGCGAGCACATCACCTTGACCGCCGACCGGTACGAGGACGACCTCTCCGACTACGCCACCACGCGGATCGCCACGACGCTGCATGAGGCCGCCGACGCGTTCGAGGCCGAGCAGAACGAGCTCAAGGAGCTCATCCCGCTCATCGAGAGCCGCGACTTCGACATCGAAGGCCCCCACAAGGAATACGACGTCAACCTCTCGGGCGGCCTTCACCAGGCGATCCTGACGCTGGATCCGCCGCAGTGGCTGTGCGACATGGTCGGCATCACCAAGCCCAGCGGGTTCTGGGACTGGGACACCCTCAAGGCCCTGTTCAACAGCGTCGACCTCTACGGCACCGCGATCGGCCTCGCCGGCCAGTACCAGGACTGGCTCCGCGCCGTCATGTCCAGGGCCCACGACGCCGACGACGACGCGGCCGCGGCGCTCTCGGAGATGAGCGACAACCCGACCGAGCTCCCGCCGCATCTGGGCGCGACCTATGACGACCTCATTGACGACTACAAGGAGGGCGTCTCCGACGAGGTCGCGAACGAGGCCCGCGCGATCGCCGAGGGCACGTCCGGCATGTCGCCCGAGCAGGTCAACCAGTGGTGGGAGAACCTGAGCGACGCCGAACGCGAAGCGCTCCTTGAGGAACACCCCGAATGGGTCGGCCCGGTCGACGGCATCCCGACCGAGTACCGCGACACCGCCAACCGGGTGCTGCTGGACCGCAACATCGACAGCCTGGACTCGCAGATCGCGGCGAAGGAACAGGCCTTGGCGGGCATGGACCCCGACTCGGACGAATACGAGCGGGCGAAGGAAGAGCTCGACGGCTTGAAGGGCGACCGGTCGGATCTGGTGAGGCTCCAGGAGCACATCACGAACGAGGATGGCAGCCCCAAGGTCTACGGGATCACCGACCAGCAGTACTACCTGCTCGGCTTCGACACCGAAGGCAGCGGCAAGGCGGTCGTTTCCATCGGCAACCCCGACACGGCCGACAACGTGAACGCCTACGTGCCTGGCACCGGCGGCAACCTCGCGGGCGCCAGCGGGGGCCTCATGGACCGCACCGAGACGATGGCGCGCGACGCCGACAACGCCAGCGACGCCGAGACCGCGACGGTGCTGTGGCTCGGCTACGACGCGCCGGACTCGATCGTTCCCGAGGCCATGCAGTCGAAGTGGGCCGAGGACGGCTCCAAGGCCCTGGAGAGGTTCACGCAGGGCGTTCGCGCCACCGCCGAAGGCGAGCCGTCGAACCTGACGCTCACCGGACACTCATATGGCACCACGATGGTCGGCACCGCCGCAGCGACGCAGGGCGTCGAGGCAGACAACCTCGTGTTCATCGGCTCTCCTGGAGTCGGGGTCGACACCGCATCCGCGCTCGGGGTCGACGAGAGCAATGTATGGGCCTCAACCAATGACGAGGACGTCATCCAGTACGGCCCGGTGCACGGCAACGCGCCGGTGAACGAGAGCTTCGGCGGCAACACCTTTACCAGCGACTCGCCGAGGGAGAAAACCGAATGGTGGAAGTTCTGGGAAGGCGCGACCGAGAACCACAGCTCCTACTGGGACGACGGCAGTGAACCGGGCGAAGCGAACAACGAGATCAGCCGCAGCAACCAGGCGCACATCGTCACCGGTCAGGAGGACATGGTGCGATGAACCCGCCAGTGGAAGAGAACATGAACGAACAGCCGCCCGCATCCGCCTACACACAGGCGACGGCGTACGCGCCGATGGAGGCCGCAGTCGCGGACCTGGTCGAGGCGCTCCCCGAATTCCCCGGCTTCGAGCGGCGCGTCTGGGCCAAGACTCCTTGCAGCCGAGGCGGTGTCGATGATCCGCGCTACACCAATGTCGAAATCGAGTACCGGTTCTCCAAGGAGGACTCGCAGACGGCGAAGGTACGCGAGCAGTACATCGACGCCTTGCGCGAGCATTGGCTCGGGCTCGGCCTGCGCATCGTGGCGGACCGTCCCCTCGAATCCCGCGACCGGACCGATCACGACCTCGTCGCCTACCGGCCCGAGGACGGCGTCAAGCTTTGGTACTCAGTCGCCTTCTACGCGTCGGTCCGGGTCCGTTCGGGTTGCGTCCCGGTCAGCGACTTGAGCGAGATCGAATACGTTCCGCCCACTGGCGGCATCCTGCCCGGCGGTCGGCGAGACCTGGTCAGCTCGTACTTCCCCGACGGTATTCCTGAGCAGGAGGCCGTCAACCCCTTCGCCTCTCCCGATGACTTCGAGGATCAGCTGTGAGGAAGCGGCATTCGGTGATGGCGGCGGCAGCCGCGGTCCTGCTGGCGACCGGGGCGTGCTCGGTGGTGGACGGGATCGGCGGCGGCGATGAACCGCCCCAGTCGATGTACACGCAGGCCGAGGCCTTCGTGGCGATGGAAGCGGTCGCCGCTGACATGGTCGCGGTCCTGCCGGACTTCCCCGGCTTCGAACGGCGGCTGTGGCTCGATCACCCGTGCAGCCATGACGGGGTCGAAGATCCCGACTATGTGAGCGTCGAGATCGAGTACACGTTCGCCGAGGCCGACGCGGCGACGCCGCTCGTTCGCGAGGAGTACGTGGACCTGCTGAAAGACCACTGGGTCGAGCAGGGCTACGAGGTCGAGCTCGACCACGCCGTCGAAGGCGACGAACGCACCGACAGGAGCCTGGTCGTCTCCAGCGACGAGAACCAGCTTCAGATCACTTACCGTGTGGCCCACAAGGTGCCGATCATGATCACCTCAGGGTGCGTGCCCGTGAGCGATCCCGGCGAGCTTGAGTACGTTCCCCCGCTCGGCGGCGTCGAACCCGGCAGCAAACACGACCTAGTCGCCGAATTCTTCCCCGAAGGCATCCCCGCTGCCGAAGAGCAGCAATGACTCGGACTCGATTTCGGCGCCAAGGCACTCGGCGCACCGCTGAGCATCTCGTCAAGTTCGCCGCCCTCGCGATGCTCGCCTTCGGCGCGGGTGGTTGCTCGGGGCCGCGAGTGAACGAGGACTTCGACGACGTCTCCGCGCTTGCCGCGATGGAGGGGTTCGTAGCCGATTCGGTTGCGCAGCTGTCGGACTTTCCGGGCTTCGCGGCGCGGAGTGTGGAGTTGCGGGGGTGCTACTACGGGGTCGATGTGGAGAAGACGCTCGAAGGGCATGACACCGTTCATCTGCGATACGAGTTCCCCGAGCCGAGCTGGGAAGACCCGCTGGTTCGCGAGACGTATCCGGAGGAGTTGGCGAGTATCTGGGAGGTCGAAGGACACGAGGTGGAGGTCGACCGCGACGACTCCGGGGCGATCACGCATGTGAGCGCGACCAGGGACGACGGGATCGCCTTGTACTACACGGTGCTCGGCAAGGTCCTCATCGAGGCGTCACTGGGCGGTGGTTCCGAATGCGTGGCGGTTGCCGATGGCGAGTTCACGATTCCTGAACCGGTCGGCGGCGTGCCGCCGGAACAGGACATCTTCTCCGACTCCGGACCCCGGGAGAGCGAATGACCTTGAAACGCACAGGCATCGGCCTGCTCGCGGCTGCTGGATTTCTGGTTTTGCCGAGTTGTTCCAGTCCGAGGATCGATGAGGACAGGACCGATGTCGAGACCCTCGCCGAGCAGGAGGCCTTCGTTGCCGAGACCATCGCGGACCTGGAGGATTTCCCGGGCTTCGAGGAGCGGGAGATCGAACTCGACAACTGCTACTACGGCATGCACGACGACCAGATCGCCGAGAACGGCGCCCGAGTCGACCTGATCTATCGCTTCCCCGAGGCTCTCGCCGAGGACCCCGCCGCCGTGGATGAACTGGTGACGCAGATCGAGACCCGTTGGCTTGAAATGGGACACGAAGTCCAACGGGAATTCGCCGGCGACGGCTCCTTCTGGACCGTCAGAGCGCGAGGCGAAGAGGTCGCCGCCAAACTCTTCTTCCGAAATATCCCGACCATAGAATTCACCTCCGGCTGTGTCCTCATCGCCGACGGCGATTTCACCATCCCCGACCCCCTTGGCGGCGTCACCCCGGAAAACGACTCCTTCAACGACCGAAGCCCCCGCTCCAACCCCGTCGACTGACCGTGAACGGGGACAGGCCGTCCGGGGTTGACGTGCCCGTGGAGCCGCGCTACTACGGGGGCGCACGATTCGCGCTCGTGGTGCAGATCATGGTCAATGCGGGGATCGGGTTCGTCGGACTGCCGGTCGCCACTGGGCTTGGGGCGATGTCCGGGTACGCCACTGCTCAGTATCATTCGATGACCTTGGGATTCATCATCCTGACCGTCATCCCGAGCGCATTGCAGCTCTTGGCGGCCTGCAACATTGGGATCACTGCGCGAGGTTCGGTCTACCTGGCGCTGGCGGTCGCCGCATCAGCAGTCCAAGTGTTGGTGGCGATCCTCTGGGGGCCGCTCGGTTGGTGCGTCGCCGTTGTGATCGTTGTTCTGGCGATCGTCGCGGCGGTCAACGGACGGGCCCGAGAGGACAAGGCGAGGATCGCTGCGCGCCCGCGTTCTCGCGGTCGAGTCGTCGCCGACATCGTGATCGCTGTGGCGTCGACGATCCTGCTGATCGCCTTGATCGTCCTCAACGACCAAACCAACGATCTCGACAACCGCCGTCCGGCAAGGGAGTTCGACAGCAGTGAGGCAAGCGAGCGATTGGACGGCGCCCTCGCGCCTATCCTCGCGGCCCTCGCCGAGGTCGAGGGTATGCCCGACCCGCGTCGGGACTTCGGCGGTGAACAGGCCTGTATGGATGGTGGGCACGAGGACCCTGACTGGATCGAGTTCGAGGTGGACCTTCAGTTCGAGGACCCGAAGGCGGTCGTCAATATCTCGCCCTACGCCGGAGCCGGTGCGCGAGCAATCGAGGCTGTCAAGGCGAGCCTCATCGAGAACGGCTGGGAGATCTCCGATGAGCGAGTCCACTCCCGCGTGTACGACCTGTATGCGGAGCGGGAAGACGGCATCCGGATCGGGTTCGAAGTCGGAGCCGGCATGACCCGCCTATGGGCCACCACCGGCTGCGTCCGCAATGCCGACAACGGCCAGGACTGAACCCGAACCGGGGCAGCCGAACCGCGCTAACCGGTTGCGTTGATGCGATGCGGGCTTGAATACTTCAACCTGTGGACAACTGGAGAGTGATCGCGACCGATCTGGATGGCACGTTCTTGATGAGCAGCACCAACTCTCGGAGCGGAATCGTGAGGCGTTGCGTGCGGCTCGTGCGCGTTGCATCAGCGTGGTTGCGGTGACCGCCCGGACCCCGCCGGGTCTTGCGGTCGTACCCGGGTTGGCCGCTGAGATCGACTTTGCGATCTGCAACAACGGTGCGATCTGGCATGATCTGGCCGGCGGCGCGATCGAAGTGCGGCTCACCATCGCGGTCGAGTCGGTGTGCGAACTGCACCGCCGGGCTCGCAAGGCACTGCCGACGGCCACCTTCTGGGCAGGCCGCTCCTGCGCCATGGCCGGAGCCCTACCGGAGGCCAAAGCCGCAGCCAAGTCCCAAACCGCCTCATACCAAGAAGACGGCGTAGCCCAAGCGATCGAAGCGCTCTTCGAAGCGACTGAATGAGGAGATCTATGCAGTACTCAAGCGTTGAACTTGGTGACGTCGACTATGTGGTCAAGATGTTGGCGATGGAAGAGCTTGTTGCGGCGCATGAGGTTGCGAAGGAGCGACATTGGGGGGCTGCGTGGAGCTCAACTGGTGCTTTGGAGGCGGAGGTGGATTCGGCGTCGCCGAAGTTCTTGCTCCCTGCCATGCGGAATGCGGCCGGTGACTCGGAGATCGAGTCCCTGCGTTGCCAGCTCTGGTATCTGCCTTGCTCGGGGCCGAGGCTTGGTCGAGTAACGACCTTCGATATCGAGCTTGCTCGCTTTCGGGCACTTCGTGAGATTCCTCGGGACAAGGAAGCCGCAGCGTTGCGTCTGCTGATCGACTTCCATCCTCTTTCTTCCACGAGCTAACTTGAGGCCTGTTCGGTGTGGAGGGGAAAGTGCTGAGTTGAACGGCGGGTCTGGAGCCCCGAGAACGGCTCGATCCAACACGTCTCAGCCGCTGTCACCACACGCACCGTGGCACCATATGACCATGTGTCCCAGGTAATGGCGGACCGTTCTTCCAGGAGATGCGTGATGATCGGATCGGCCAAAGAGTTCGTGAGGCTTCGATCGAGCAGTGATCCCGCCGAGTATCGGCGGGCTGCACACGAGGAAGCACCTCTCGAGGTCTGGATGGCGGTGATCGCTGACCATCCAGCTTTTCGGCAGTGGGTAGCGCACAACAAGACGGTGCCACTGGAGGTTCTCGACCTTCTGGCGGGCGACGAGGACGTGACGGTCCGCTTGGTTGTCGCCGGCAAACGGAAGGCGCCCGATCGGATCCTCCGTCGCCTGGCTGTTGACCCAGACGAATCGGTTCGGCTGCGAGTCGCGAGCCATCGGAACGCTGCGGAGGCGACGCTGCGCATGCTTGCATCCGATGCCTGGGACGAAATCCGCAAGGTGGTGCAAGACAGGCTCACCACCGAGCGCCCCTTAACCGACCCCGGCAACCACGCCCGGCGATAGCGGGACAGCCTTTAGGGGGAGGTCGGGTCGGGTTGGGGTTCGGCTTGCTGGGGTTGGTGGGCACGGGTCTTTTTGGCGGCGACGACGAGGTGGGGGCCGGGCTGGGCGGAGTTCTGCGGGTTTCCGGTTTGGGGATGGTTAGGGTTAGTGCGGCGGCGGCGACGACGGGGTGTGGGGTTGGGCTGGGCGGGTTTTGCGGCTTTGCGGTGGGGTTGGGTTCTGGTTAGTGCGGCGGCGACAACGAGGTGTGGGGCCGGGCGGGGCTGGGTTTGCGGCTGTCTGGCGGGGATTGGGCGCGGGTTTGGGGGGTGGGTTGGTTTTGGGCATGCTGGTGCCCCAGGGGTCTTAGCCCTGTTTCTCAGCTGCTGGGTTTGCGAAGCGTTCCCTGCATCGCGCCTTGGCTTTCTTGAGGGCGGCGTGTGCTCGTTCTCGTGAGATGGCTTCGGCTCTGGCATCGAGGTCCGGTTTCATGGTCGGGGGCCATTCGGTTCGGTAGAGGCCGGTGGGGAAGACATCCCAGTCGGAGTCTTGGTTCTCCGCGTCGATGTCGTGGTCGGTGCGCCAGTCCTCGCAGCCACAATCGGTCTGCCCGGTCGCGCCTTGCTTGGCGGCGGTGCCGGTGGTGTCGTGGTCGTGGTGGGTGATGAGTGCTTGGCCGGGGCCGGTTTTCTCGACCGTCCAGCCTTGGGTGTGGATGCGCCCGTGATGGAAGCGGCAGAGGAGGATGAGGTTGTCGGCGGTGGTGTCGCCGCCGTCGGCCCAGTGGGTGATGTGGTGGGCTTCGGTCCAGGCGATCGGGCGGTTGCATCCGTACCAAGCGCACCCGCCCTGCTGTTCGAGTTCGAGCTTCCTGCGGAGGGCGGTGTTGGGGAGACGCAGGGCTCGGCCGAGTTCGATCGCTTCACCGGTGGCGTAGTTGAACACCGAGGGGATGACTCCTGCCTCGCACGCCAGCAGGCGGGCCTGAGCGACCGAGACCGGCTTGCCCTCCAGCATCGGGAGGCGGTCGGTGTCCTTGCCCTGCAACGTCTCGATGTCCACGGCGAGGTCCAGGGTCGCGGTGTGGCCGTGGCGTGTGGTGGCCTCGGGGCTGGTGCCGTAGCCGGACAGGAGTTGGTGCAACGCTTCGGCATCCCGGTTCGCCTTCGCAGGCAGCACATCTTCACTGTCCTGCTCTTCTTGGCGCGGGGGCGGGCAGGCGGTCTTCAAGTACTTGTCAAGCAGCCGCCCGGTCTCATCGGCGAGTTCCCCTGAGAGCGACCACATGCCGTTGCCTTGTTCGACCAGCTCGATCCATTGCAGGGACTGCTCCCCAAGGGTTTCGAGCAGCTCGGTCTCCTCGGCCAGGTGCGCGGCGAGTTCATCGAGATGGCGCTGGAGGTCTTTGAACGGGGCGTGCGCGCAGTACTGGGCGATGAGGTGTTCGGGCGTCTCGCAGGAAACTGAGGGGTCGAAGGGGGAGGCCACCGGGACACGGAAGGGGGTGCGGGCGAACAGGCGCATGGCAGGGGTGCGGTCGAGTTGGCGGACTGCGAACGCCACTTGATCAATCCTGGCCGCCCCTGAAGTGGCAGCACCCGAGAGGATCTGGAACTTCCGCGACAGGCGAGCGATCGCTGCGATATCGGCGGCGGTGCGGGTGTGGAAGTCGAACTTCGCGCAGAGCCAATCGCGGAGCCCGGAGTAGCCGTCGACATCCCGGTGGATCTTCCAGGCTTGGGCCTCGATCACCGCAGCAAGTACTCGGGCATGGAAATCGTTGATCGCAGTGGCGGCGTCATCGAGGAGCGTGTGGATGGCAGTGGACTTCTCCGTGCGGGTCACAGTGTCGGTTGCCATCGGGAACACCTCCTCAAACAAGATCGTGGTTTTCGCTTCCTTGTACTGGTTCAATGATAGAACCACCCAAACGCACTGTCATCACCCACAAGGGGAAAGACTACTCATATTCCCAGGTCACAGCCCCCACAAGCCGCGCCGCGCCACCAACCCAACCCCGCCACGAAAACAAACCCCCGGCCGCCGCTCACCCTTTTGTCGCCGCCGCACTAACCCCGGCCCAAACGAGCCCGGCCACGAAAGTCGGCTCTTTGGTTAGTTGTTGCAGGTTCGGGTGGTTTGGTTCCAGAGTTGTTGTGCGGTGTGGGTGAGGGGTTGTTCGTGGTTGAGGGCCCATTCGGTGTGGAGGGGTTCGGAGACGACCAGGCGTGGAGTTGGGGCGTCGAGGGCGATTATGTGGCCTATGAGGGTGGGTGATGTAGGAGCTTGGTCGGTAGGTCGGGCGGGGGCGGTGCTGGCGAGGCACGTTGCGCCAGTGAGGGTTGCGGGCGGTGCGGGCTCCGTTTATGGTGGCGGCCATCGTGGTGGCCGGTTGCTTTTGCGGGCTGGGTCGCCTGGAGTTGGGCTTCTTCTGAGTGCTGGGTCGCCTGGAGTCGGGCATCTTCGGTGGTCTGGGCATGGGGATGAGGCCGCAGGTGAGGATTGCCAGCAGGCAGCGGAGGAGGCGGAGTGCTCGTTCTCGAAGGTAGGGCTTTGCGGGTTGGAAGTGGGCCGCTCTGAGTTCGGCCGACTCGATCATGAATCTGGTGAAGGCCTGCTCGCGCAGGTTCGAGAAGCGGTGTTCGGGGGTCGGTCGGTGGTCCCGCGTTGGATAGCAGGGGTTCAGCTGATGAACAGGCACCATGGCCACACTGGAGTGCGAACTAAGCTCAAGGTGTGAGTACGCGAATCCAGCAGATCGTTGCTGAGTTGCCCCGCTTGAAGAAACCTCGGGAGATATACCAAGAGATCGAACAACGCTTCGCTGAGGGCGATGCCGAGTTCGTGGCCGATCTCGCGATCGCGGTCAAGGCCGCGAACGTCGAGGCGAACCCCCCTGAGACCTGGCGGTACGATGCCTCTTTCAAGTTCCTGCTGCGGCTTTTCGCCACCACGCCAGGGCCCCACCATGTGGAACAGGTGCTGCGATTGCTGTTCGCACCTCCGCAATCGGATCAGAAGCGCATCCAATTCTTCGCTTCAGTGCTGGCCGCATCCCAAACCCCCGAAGACCTGTCACCTGTCTTCACCGGCGACGGATCCGTCGCAACAGACGAGCTGCGGGCCTGCCTGATTCACGAGCTAGTACTCCGGCAGGCGGTGATCGACGCGGTTCCGGCGATCCGCCAGTGGGCAGAGTCCCCGCACTGGCGTTCCCACCCGCTAGGCGGCCTGCCGAACCGATTGGCCGCGTTCGAGAAGAACCCCGCACTACCCCAATACTCCACGCGCAGCTCAGTCGTCTCCACACCCTTCCTGTCCGGGGAAACGCCCGAAACTGTCGACGGCGCTTCATACTCGCTCTCAGTGACTGATTCGACTACTGAGGCCTTCAGTGTCAATGCTCCTGCAGCGGTACAGAACTGGATCGCGGACTCCAACGGCCGCGTAGAGGCTCGCGCCTTCGACCTCACCGAGCCCGTCGAACCCGACGCCGTCCCCGAACTGCTGAAAACCCTGGGCATGGAAAGCCTTCAGCGCGCAAGCGACGAATCCGCTTTTCGCTTGACGCGCACGACCGCCAACGGGGCCTGGCGTCTACTGTTCGCAGCGGCCTCCACGGGCGGGGCGTACAGCGGAGACTTCGGCGCCTATGGGCGGCTGCACGCCTGGAAATCCATCGCAGCACTGGTCGGCGCAGCCGCCGAGACGTCCCCCGCGCAGTTGGAGCACCAGGTCGGGGCCTGGAACTGGTTCAGCTTCGGCGGTGCCACCCCCTGGTTCGAGCGAGTCGCCTGGGACCTCGGGCTGGTCGCCGTCTCCCCCGATTCACGACAAGTCACCGTCCTGGCCGCGACGGATACGGACTGACCCCGACACGAGTCGCGATACAAGCGAAACGCCCGGCCGTTTGGCCGGGCGCTTTTTTGTATGTGGTTGTTTAGGCGGCGACCGCTGCTCGGCCTGCGTTGAGGGCTGCTGCTACCTCTACGACGCGCTCGGCCTGGGCGGCTGCTCCGGCGAGGGTGGTTTCGTCGATGTCGGAGCCGTTCCAGTGAGTGACGCCGTAGGGGGAGGCGTTGGCGAAGAGGGCTTCGTTGGCGTAGCCGGGGGCAACGACGATGCCGCCGAAGTGGTGGAAGGTGTTGTAGAGCGCCAGGATGGTGGACTCGTTGCCGCCGTGCTTGCCCGAAGCAGAGGCGAAGCCGGAGTAGACCTTGCCCGCGAGCTTGCCCTGGAACCACAGGCCGCCGAGGGTGTCGAGGAACTGCTTGAGCTGCGACGCGACGTTGCCGAAGCGGGTGGGGGAGCCGAGGATCACCGCGTCGGCCCACTCCATGTCCTCGGGCGTGGCCTCGGGGATGTCGGCGCTGGCCTGCACGTTGGCGGCCCACGCGGGGTTGGAGTCGATCGCTGCCTGCGGGGCCAGCTCGGTCACGCGGCGCAGGCGCACCTCGGCGCCGGCCTTCTCGGCGGAGTCGGCGATCTGGCGGGCCAGCGCGGTCACGTTGCCGGTGGCGGAGTAGAAGATCACCGAGAGCTTCACGGGTGCGACGGTCATTTCGTCCTCTTCCAGGAATTCAGGATGGGTAGTTCAGATTTGAATTACTCAGTCGACCCTAGCGGCCCGGCGGCATAAGTTCAAATTTGAACGATGTGGCACTCGCCACCTGACCTCGGCGCAGGCGCAACCGGCCGCCTCCTGAGACGCGTCACTCCTCCGGTTGTTACGAGAGTGTTTCGAGATATTCAAGGCCATCTGTGACCTCGATTGTCGGCTTCATCACGGTGATGGCGGCCGTCACCATTGACTCTTCCTTCGCTTCCGCAACTCTGGTTCAGGCACGCCTGTTCGGTTCGTGACCTCGAATAATGACTACTTAGGCGGACCTAAGTGACAGGGCGTCGATAACGGAGTTCTAGACTTGCGGCAAACGCTTGTGAATAGCTTCACAAGTGGGTTGATCGTTATTAGGATCACCACCCCATTCGCCTGAGAGGACGCCCGTGACCACTCACGCAACCCCGGATGCCGACGTCATCGTCGTCGGCGCGGGACCCGGTGGTTCCGCCGCGGCCTACCATCTCGCCGCCCGCGGCCTGGACGTGCTTCTGCTGGAGAAGACCGTCTTCCCGCGCGAGAAGGTCTGCGGCGACGGCCTGACGCCCCGCGCCGTGGCGCAACTGCTCAAGATGGGCGTCGACACCACCGAAGCCGCCGGTTGGATCCGCAACCGCGGCCTGAGAGTCGTGGCCGACGACCTCGCCATCGAGCTGGACTGGCCCGACCTGGAAGACTTCCCCGCCTACGGCCTGACCCGGACCCGCTTCGACTTCGACCAGATCCTCGCCGACCGCGCCGTGGCCGCCGGAGCCGAGCTCCGCTGCGGCGTCAAGGTCACCGCCCCGGTCTTCGACCTGGCCGGACGCGTCTGCGGCGTCACCGCGAAAGTCGACGGCGAGCACGTCCAGTTCAACGCCCCCTTGGTGATCGCCGCCGACGGCGTCTCCGGGCGGCTCGCGCTCTCCCTGGGCCTCAAGCGAGACGAGAAGCGCCCCATGGGCGTCGCGGTCCGCCAGTACTACAAGTCCGAGGCCAAGCACGACGACGACTACCTCGAATCCTGGCTGGCGCTGCGCACCGCCGCCGAACCCGATGTGCTGCAACCGGGTTACGGCTGGATCTTCGGCCTGGGCGACGGCCGCGTCAACGTCGGCCTCGGGGTGCTCAACTCCTCGGCCGGCTACGGCAAGACCGACTACCGCGCGCTGCTTCGCGACTGGCTCGCCAACACCCCCGAGGAATGGGGCCTGACCGACGAGGCAGGCGCCGACGGGCCCGTGCGCGGGGCCGCGCTCCCCATGGGCTTCAACCGGACCCCGCACTACAGCCGGGGCCTGATGCTCGTGGGCGACTCCGGCGGCATGGTCAACCCGTTCAACGGCGAGGGCATCGCCTACGCGATCGAAGCGGGCGAGACCGCCGCCGACGTCGTCGCCGCGGCCCTCCGCGCGCCCAACGTCCCACGGCGCGAAGCGATCCTGAAGACCTACGCCACCCGCATGGACGAGCTCTGGGGCTCGTACTACCGGATGGGCGGCATCTTCGTGCACCTCATCGGCCGCCCCGCGGTCATGAAGCTGTGCACCGAGCACGGCCTCAAGCGTCCCGCGCTCATGCGCGTCGTACTGAAACTGCTGGCGAACCTCACCGACCGACCCGGGCGGGACGCCGCCGACCGGATCGTCAACGGGATGCGGATCGTCACGCCCGCTATCGGAAGGAGGTTCTGAGGATGGAAGTGTACGTACCGGTCGTCATCATGTTCGCGATCGGACTCGGCTTCGGCGTCGTCTCGGTCGTCGCCTCGCGCATCGCCGGGCCCTACCGGAGGAACCGCGCCAAGGCCGACCCGTACGAGTGCGGCATCGAGCCCGCGCCCACCACGTCCGGGCCCACCAAGTTCCCGGTGAAGTTCTACCTCACCGCCATGCTGTTCATCGTCTTCGACATCGAGATCATCTTCCTGGTGCCGTGGGCCGTCCATCACGACGTGCTCGGGATCTTCGGGTTCTGGGCCGTCCTCATGTTCATCGCCGCGCTGTTCGTCGCCTACGCCTACGAGTGGCGTCGCGGCGGACTCGACTGGGACTGAGGCACAACGCAATGGGTGTAGAAGAGAAACTCCCGCAGGGCATCATCCTCACCACCGTCGAAGCGCTGGTGAACTGGACGCGCAAGTCCTCGATGTGGCCCGCCACCTTCGGCCTCGCCTGCTGCGCCATCGAGATGATGGCCACCGGCGCGGCCCGCTACGACACCGGCCGCTTCGGCATGGAGGTCTTCCGCGCCTCCCCGCGGCAGGCCGACCTCATGATCGTGGCCGGGCGGGTGAGCCAGAAGATGGCCCCGGTCCTGCGCCAGATCTACGACCAGATGCCCGAACCGAAATGGGTGCTGTCGATGGGCGTGTGCGCCACCTCCGGCGGCATGTTCAACAACTACGCGATCGTCCAGGGCGTCGACCACGTCGTCCCCGTCGACATGTACCTGCCCGGCTGCCCGCCCCGCCCCGAGATGCTCCTCGACGCGATCCTCAAGCTCCACGAGAAGGTCATGCACGAGCCCCTCGGCGAGAAGCGCAAGCAGGCCCTCGCCGACCTCCCCGAACCGGTCGTCAAGCCCGGCGCGATGCCCTCCTCCTACCGCTTCGACAAGCAGCGCAAGAAGGAATGGACCGAGGCGGTCAAGGCCGGAACCGAGGAGCAGCTGCGCATCCGGAAGGCGGTGGCCAGGAAATGAGCGATCAAGAACAGGGCTTGTTCGGTGTCAAGGGCACCGGCGACACCTCCGGCTTCGGCGGCCTGGTCCGCCAGAGCCCCAGCACCTACGAGATCGTCTCGACCCCCGAGCCGCTCGGCGGCTACTTCGACGAGATCCTCGCCGCCCTCAGGGAACTGCTCGGCGACGACGTGGCCCGCGCCGTGATCGTCGACCGCGGCGAACTCACGATCCACGTGGCCCCCGACCGGGTCGCCGAGGTCTGCAAGGCCATGCGCGACGACGAGAGCCTGCGCTTCGAACTGTGCAACTCGGTGTCCGGTGTGGACTACCCCGAGCAGCGCAACCGCCTCCACGTGGTCTACCACCTGACCTCGCTGACCTACCGCAGGCGGGTGCGCCTCGAAACCGCCGTGGGCCTCGACAACCCCACCGTCCAGTCGGTGACCGCGGTCTACCCGACCGCCGACTGGCAAGAGCGCGAGGCCTACGACATGTTCGGCGTGATCTTCGAGGGCCACCCGCACCTGACCCGCATCCTCATGCCCGACGACTGGGAGGGCCACCCCCAGCGCAAGGACTACCCGCTCGGCGGCATCTCGGTCGAGTACAAGGGCGACGCGCACATCCCGCCGCCGGACGAACGGAGGGCCTACAAGTGACCGCCACAGAGAACGCCCAAGACGCCTACGCGGCCGAACGGGACACCACCGAGGGCCGCGTTTACACCGTGACCGGCGGCGACTGGGACGAACTCGTCGCCTCGGTCGACCCGGTCTCCGAAGAGCGCCTCATCATCAACCTCGGCCCGCAGCACCCCTCCACCCACGGCGTGCTCCGCCTGGTCTGCGAGCTCGAAGGCGAGACCGTCCGCTCGGTGCGCCCCATCGTCGGCTACCTGCACACCGGTATCGAGAAGAACATGGAATACCGGACCTGGACGCAGGGCACCACGTTCGTCACCCGCGCCGACTACCTCGCCCCGATCTTCAACGAGACCGGCTACTGCCTCGCCGTCGAGAAACTCCTCGGCATCGAAGTGCCCAAGAGAGCCGACGTGATCCGCGTGATCATGATGGAGCTCAACCGCATCAGCTCCCACCTCGTGGCCCTGGCGACCACCGGCATGGAGCTCGGCGCGCTCTCGATGATGATCTACGGCTTCAGAGACCGCGAGAAGATCCTCGACATCTTCGAAGCCGTGTGCGGCCTGCGCATGAACATGGCCTACGTCCGCCCCGGCGGCGTAGCGCAAGACCTCCCGCAGGGCGGCGTCAAGATGATCCGCGAGTTCGTCGACTACATGCCCAGGGGCCTCGACGACTACGAAGGCCTGCTCACCGGCAACGCGATCTGGCAGGAACGCACCCAAGGGGTCGGCTACCTCGACGTCTCCGGCTGCCTCGCCCTCGGCGTGACCGGCCCGGTGCTCCGCTCGGCCGGGCTCCCCTGGGACCTGCGCAAGACCATGCCGTACTGCGGCTACGAGGAGTACGACTTCGAAGTGCCGACCCACAACGGGGCCGACGCCTGGGCGCGGTACCTCGTGCGGCTCGAAGAGATCCGCGAGAGCCTCAAGATCATCACGCAGGCCCTCGACAAGCTCGAACCGGGCCCGGTCATGGTCGAGGACAAGAAGATCGCCTGGCCCGCGCAGCTCGCCGTCGGCGGCGACGGCTCGGGCAACAGCCTCAACCACATCCGGCACATCATGAGCCAGTCGATGGAAGCGCTGATCCACCACTTCAAGCTCGTCACCGAGGGCTTCCGGGTCCCGGCCGGGCAGGTGTACACCGCGATCGAAGCACCCCGCGGGGAGCTGGGCATCCACGCCGTCTCCGACGGCGGCACCCGGCCCTTCCGCGTCCACATGCGAGAGCCCTCCTTCATCAACCTCCAGTCCATCCCCGCCCTCGCCGAGGGCGGACTGCTGGCGGACGTCATCGCGGGCGGGGCCTCGCTCGACCCGGTCATGGGAGGTTGCGACAGGTGAACTACCCCGAGAAGATCCGCGAGCAGGCCGAGGCCATCCTCGTCCGCTACCCCGAGGGCCGCGAGCGCTCGGCGCTGTTGCCGCTGCTCCACCTGGTGCAGTCGCACGACGGCTACGTCTCCGAGGACGGCATCGCGTTCTGCGCCGACGTCCTCGACATCACCAAGGCCCAAGTGCAGGCGGTCTCGACCTTCTACACCATGTACAAGCGGGAACCGGCCGGAGACTGGCTGGTCTCGGTGTGCACCAACACCCTCTGCCGCGCCAAAGGCGGCCAGCAGGTGTTCGACGCCCTGAGCGGCGAACTCGACGTGGGCCACGACGAGACCACCGCCGACGGCAAGATCACGCTCGAACACGCCGAATGCCTCGCCGCGTGCGACTACGCGCCCGTCGTGACCGTCAACTACGAGTTCTACGACGAGATGGACGAGGACAAGTCCCTCGAACTCGTGCGCGAGCTCAAGGAAGGGCGCCGCCCGGTCCCCAGCCGCGGCGCTCCATTGTGCACGCTGCGCGAGACCTCCGTCCAACTCGCCGGATTCGACGAGGAGCGCACCGCCGGACTCGAAGGCAACGCCCAAGGCGACGCCACGCTGGCCGGGGCCCGCCTGGCCGCCGAGGCCGGGATCACCGCGCCCCCGTTCGACCCCGCCGCGCCATTGCTGGCCAAAGAGCCCGAGGAAGCGAAGTGAGCGTGACCGTGCCAGCTCCCAGAAGGCCCCGCGAGGACGTCCTCGACAAGCTCAAGCCCGTCGTCACCAAGCGCTGGATGTCCCCGGGCGCGTGGAAGATCGACGTCTACGAGCAGCTCGACGGCTACAAGGCCCTGCGCAAGGCCCTCGGCTACTCAGAAGCCGACCTCATCGCCTTCATGAAGGAGTCCGGCCACCGCGGACGCGGCGGCGCGGGCTTCCCCGTGGGCATGAAGTGGCAGTTCGTGCCCGACGACGGCCAAGAGCACTACCTGGTCGTCAACGCCGACGAAGGCGAGCCGGGCACCTGCAAGGACCTGCCGCTGATGATGAACGACCCGCACTCGCTCATCGAAGGCGTCATCATCGCCTCCTACGCCATCAAGGCGTCCCGCGCGTTCGTGTACGTCCGCGGCGAGGCCATCCACGCCGCCCGGCGCCTGCGCAACGCCGTGCGCGAGGCCAAAGAGGCCGGATACCTCGGCAAGGACATCCTCGGCTCCGGATTCGACCTCGACGTCGTGATCCATTCGGGCGCAGGGGCGTACATCTGCGGCGAGGAGACCGCGCTCCTCGACTCGCTCGAAGGCAAGCGGGGCCAACCGAGGCTGCGGCCCCCGTTCCCGGCCACGCACGGGCTCTACAACAAGCCCACCTGCATCAACAACGTCGGATCCATCGCCGCCGTCCCGCACATCGTGCTCGGCGGCGCGCAGTGGTGGAAGGACCTCGGCTCCGAGAACGCCGCGGGCACGATGATCTACTCGCTCTCGGGCCGGGTCAAGCACCCCGGCCAGTACGAGTGCTCGCTGGGCACGACGCTGCGCGAACTCATCGAACTCGCAGGCGGCATGGAGGACGGGCACGAGCTCAAGTTCTTCACCCCCGGCGGGTCCTCGACCCCGATGCTCTCGGCCGACTCGATCGACGTCCCGCTCGACTTCGACAACGTCGCCAAGGCAGGGTCGATCCTCGGCACCACCGCGGTCATGATCTTCTCCGACCAGGACTGCCCGGTGGTCTCGTGCTGGCGGTGGCTGAAGTTCTACCAGCACGAGTCCTGCGGCAAGTGCACCCCGTGCCGCGAGGGCAACTACTGGATGGTCCGCGTCTACGAGCGCATCCTCTCCGGCACCGGCTCCATCGGCGACCTCAAGCTCCTGGAGAGCGCCTGCAAGAACCTCCTGGGCCGGTCCTTCTGCGGCCTCGGCGACGGCGCGACCTCCTGCGTCACCTCGTCGCTGAAGTTCTTCCGCCAGGACTACCTCGACTACATCGAAGGCAATAAACCCGCCCCCTTCGATGCAGAGAAGATCGGAGCGCACTAGACATGACCGATCAAGTCACCTTCACCATCGACGGTATGGAGGTCACGGTTCCCAAGGGCACCTTGATCATCCGCGCCGCCGAAGAGCTCGGCATCGAGATCCCCCGGTTCTGCGACCACCCCCTGCTGGAGCCCGCGGGGGCCTGCCGCCAGTGCCTGGTCGACGTGCCCGACATGGGCAACGGGCGCGGGATGCCCAAGCCCGCGGCCTCGTGCACGACCACCGCCATGGAGGGCATGGTCGTCAAGACCCAGCACACCAGCGAGGTCGCGAAGGAAGCCCAAGAGGGGATCATGGAGTTCCTCCTGATCAACCACCCCCTCGACTGCCCCGTCTGCGACAAGGGCGGCGAATGCCCGCTCCAGAACCAGGCCATGAGTACCGGGCGCACCGAGACCCGCATGGAGGCCGCCGACAAGCGGACCTACAAGAAGGCCCTGCCGATCTCCTCGCAGATCCTCCTCGACCGCGAACGCTGCGTCCTGTGCGCCAGGTGCACCCGCTTCTCCGACCAGGTCGCCGGGGACCCGTTCATCGAGCTGATGGAACGCTCGGCGCTCGAACAGGTCGGGGTCTACGAGGACGAGCCGTTCGAGTCCTACTTCTCGGGCAACACCGTGCAGATCTGCCCGGTCGGGGCCTTGACGGGGACGCAGTACCGGTTCCGCTCAAGGCCGTTCGACCTCGTCTCCAGCCCCAGCGTGTGCGAGCACTGCTCGGCCGGGTGCGCGCAGCGCACCGACCACCGCCGCGGCAAGGTCCTGCGCCGCCTCGCCGGTGAGGACCCGGCGGTCAACGAGGAGTGGAACTGCGACAAGGGCCGCTGGGCCTCCTCCTATGTGGATGCCGCGGACCGGATCACCAAGCCGCTCGTGCGCGACGCCGACGGGTCGCTGCGCGAGGCGTCGTGGCCCGAGGCCCTGCGCCGCGCCGCCGCCGGACTCAAGGCCGCCGCCGGAGTCGGGGTCCTGCCCGGCGGGCGGCTCACCGTCGAGGACGCCTACGCGTACTCCAAGTTCGCGCGCATCGCGTTGGGCACCAACGACATCGACTTCCGCTCCCGCCCGCACTCCACCGAGGAGTCGGAGTTCCTCGCCCACGCCGTGGCCGGGGTCTACCCCTCCAGCGGCGCGGTCACCTACGAGGACCTGGAGAACGCCCCCGCGGTGCTCACCGTGGGACTCGAAGCCGAAGAGGAATGCCCGATCGCGTTCCTGCGCATGAGGAAAGCCGTCCGCAAGGGCACGCAGCGGGTCCACGTGGTGGCCCCGTTCGCGACCCGCGGCTCCCGCAAGCTCGGCGCGAACCTCATCGAGGCCCTGCCCGGTGAGGAAGCCGAACTCCTCGACGGCTGGAAGAGCGGCGGCTACGTCCGCGACGCCCTCGCCGAGGACGGCGCGGTGATCCTCCTCGGGGAGCGCCTGGCCACCGTCGAAGGCGCGTTCTCCGCCGCGGTGCGCCTCGCCAAGGCCACCGGCGCCCGCCTCGCCTGGATCCCCCGCCGCGCCGGAGACCGGGGCGCGGTCGAGGCCGGATGCCTGCCCGGGCTGCTGCCCGGCGGCGGCCTCGCCTCCTACGCGGCCGACCGCGAGCAGCTCGCCGAGTACTGGGGCGTGGAGTCCCTGCCCGGCGGCGACGGAAGGGGCGCGTGGCAGATCCTCCAGGCCGCCGCGGACGGCGAACTCGACGCTCTGCTGGTCGGCGGCGTCGACCCGTACGACTTCGCCGACGGCCCGGCCGTCGAGGCGGCCCTCATCGCGGCCCGCTTCGTGGTCTCGCTGGAGATCCGCCACTCGGCGGTGACCCGCGCGGCCGACGTGATCCTCCCGGTCACGCCCGTCACCGGCAAGGCCGGGGCCTACTTCGACTGGGAAGGCCGCCTGCGGACCTTCGAGACCGTGATCGAGTCCGAGCTCATGAGCGACCACGCGGTCCTCGACGCGCTCGCCGATGCGATGGGCGCCAAGCTCGGCCTGGCCGAGACCCGCACGGTGCGAGGCGAACTCGCCGGGCTGCCCGACCCGATCACGCGTCAGGAAGCCCCGGACTGGACCGCCGACAAGCCCGCCCACGCCAATGAAGAAGGCAAGGCCGTACTCGCCACGTGGCGGCAACTGCTCGACGGCGGCTCGCTCCAGGAGAACAACCCGCACCTGGCCGGATGCGCGCCCGACCCGGTGGTGCGCCTGAGCGCCGCCACCGCGAAGGCCATCGGCGCCGCCGAAGGCACCGGGGTCACCGTGTCGACCTCGCTGGGCGGGATCACGCTGCCGCTGGCGGTGACCGACATGCCCGAAGGCGTGGTCTGGCTGCCGCAGAACGCGCCCGGTCGCGGGATCTACCGCCACCTCGGCGCGGGCTCCGGCGACGTGGTCACGATCAAGGCCTACCCGAACGTGCCGCGCCCAGCCGCTGACGCTGGCGAATCCGTGGAGGCGGTCAACTCATGAACGATCCGATCTGGCTGATGCTCATCAAGGGCGTCCTGGTCTTCGTGGTCCTGGTCCTGCTGGTGCTGTTCACCATCTGGTTCGAGCGCCGCGTGGTCGCGATCATGCAGGTGCGGCCCGGGCCGAACCGGAACGGCCCCTTCGGGCTGCTCCAGTCGCTCGCGGACGGCCTCAAGCTCGCGTTCAAAGAGGACACCATGCCGCGCACCGCCGACAAGTGGGTGTTCCTCGCGGCCCCCGTGATCGCCGTGACGTGCGCGTTCACCGCGTTCGCGGTGATCCCGTTCGGGCCCGAGGTCAGCGTGTTCGGGATGGAGACCGAACTCCAGCTCACCGACTTCGAAGTCAGCGTCCTGGTGATCCTGGCCTGCTCGGCCCTCGGCGTGTACGGCATCGTGCTCGCCGGATGGGCCTCCGGCTCGGCCTACTCGCTGCTGGGCTCGCTTCGCGCCGCGGCCCAAGTGATCTCGTACGAGATCGCTTTGGGCCTGGCCGTGCTCACGGTGTTCTTCCAGTCCCAGCTCATGTCGACCGGCGCGATCGTCGAAGCGCAGGCCGAGGGCCTGCCGCTCAACCTCGGCGGCCTCGAACTGACGCTCCCGGGCTGGTACTTCATCATCCTCGCGCCGAGCTTCGTGATCTTCGTGATCTCGATGGTCGGCGAGACCAACCGGGCCCCGTTCGACCTCCCCGAGGCCGAATCCGAGCTCGTGGCCGGGTTCGCCACCGAGTACTCCAGCCTCAAGTACGCCTCGTTCTTCCTCGCCGAGTACGTCAACATGGTCACCATGTCGGCCCTGGCCGTGACGCTGTTCCTCGGCGGCTGGGCCGCGCCGTTCCCCGCCTCGTGGTGGGCCGGGGCGAACGAGGGCTTCATGCCGCTGGTGTGGTTCTTCGGGAAGGTCCTGGCGTTCCTGTTCTTCTACGTGTGGCTGCGCGGCACCCTGCCGCGTCTGCGCTACGACCAGTTCATGCGCCTGGGCTGGAAGGTCCTCGTCCCGGTCTCCCTGGTGTGGCTCATGGTCCTCGCGGCCATGAACATCGGCCTCGACACCGGCAACGAGCTGCCCACCCGCATCGCCTTCGCCGGCGGCGCGGCCATCGTGGTCATGGCCCTGATCTTCTTCTGGCCCAGCCGCAAGCAGTACGAGGACCCCACCGAACCCGACACAGGGCTCGGCGGCTTCCCCGTGCCCCCCTTGGACCTCGCCGTCCCGCCCAACCCGCGGGCCCTGCGCGAGCTCGAACCCGCCCGCACCGGCACTCCCGCCGAAGACAGCGACCCGAAGGAGGAGGTCTAGATGTCAGGTTTCGCCAAAGGCTTCGCCGTCACCTTCTCGCACATGTTCAAACCGAAGGTCACGGTCGACTACCCCGAGGAGCCCTCGAAGCTCGAACCGCGCTACCACGGCCGCCACGTGCTCAACCGGCACCCCGACGGCCTGGAGAAGTGCATCGGCTGCGAGCTGTGCGCCTGGGCCTGCCCTGCCGACGCGATCTATGTCGAGGGCGCCGAGAACACCGAGACCGAACGCTTCTCGCCCGGTGAGCGGTACGCCAAGACCTACCAGATCAACTACGCGCGCTGCATCTTCTGCGGCCTGTGCATCGAGGCCTGCCCGACCCGCTCGCTCACCATGAGCAACGAGTACGAGCTCGCCCGCGACGACCGCCGCGACCTGATCTTCACCAAAGAGGAACTGCTCGCACCGCTCCTCGAAGGCATGGAGCAGCCGCCGCACCCGATGCGCCTGGGCGACAGCGAGAAGGCCTACTACGAGTCCGGGCCCACAAACCCCGGAGCGAGCGAAGGCGCGGAGTTCTCCCTCACCGAGATGCTCGCCGAGACCAAACGGGGGACGCAGTGATCGACCTGGCCCAGACCGTCGCGCAGAACACCTCCGTCGGCGAGTCGGTGTTCTTCTGGATCCTCGCGCCGATCGCGCTCGGCGGGGCCATCGGCCTGGTCCTGGCGCGCTCGGCCATCCACGCCGCGCTCATGCTCGCCATCACCATGATGTGCCTCGCGGTCTTCTACATCATGCAGGCCGCCCCGTTCCTCGGGTTCGTGCAGATCATGGTCTACACCGGCGCGATCATGATGCTGTTCCTGTTCGTGCTCATGCTGTTCGGGCGCGACTCCAAGGACTCCATGTTCGAGACCCTCAGGGGCCAGCGCTTCCTCGCCGTGTGCCTGGGCATCGGATTGGCCGCGCTGCTGTCGGCGGGGCTGGCCCGGGGCGTCTCGGGGCTCATCGTCCCGGCCGAGCCCGCGGGCTGGGCCACTGGAGCGACCTCGAACGTGGAGACCATCGCCGAGGCGCTGTTCACCACGTACCTGTTCCCGTTCGAGGTCATGTCCGGGGTGCTCACCGTCGCCGCGGTGGGCGCTCTGATGTTCGCGCACGTGGCCAAGAAGGGCGCGCACCGCGGCCAGAAGGAGCACTCCCGCGAGCGCTTCGCGCCGGGCGTGTACCCCGGGCCCAAGCCCGGGCCGGGCGTGTTCGCCACCTCCGACTCGACCGCGACGCCCGCGCTGCGGCCCGACGGCTCGATCGAGCCCGCGAGCCTGTCCGAGTACGTGCCGCCGCGTCAGCTCACGGCCGCCGAGTCGGCCCCGAAGCACACCGAAGGGCGGGACGCATGAGCCCGGAGTACTACCTGATCCTCGCCGCCGCGCTGTTCTGCATCGGCGCGGTCGGGGTCCTGGTGCGGCGCAACTCGATCGTGGTGTTCATGTGCGTCGAGCTGATGCTCAACGCCGGGAACCTCACGCTCGTGACGTTCGCGCGCACCACCGGCACCATCGACGGCCAGGTCATGGCGTTCTTCGTCATGGCCGTGGCCGCCGCCGAAGTGGTCGTGGGCCTCGCCATCATCATGTCGATCTACCGGTCCCGGCGCTCCGCCTCCGTCGACGACGCCAACCTCCTGAAGGCCTAGAGGGGACACAGTGGACGAAATGACGTACGCGCCCGCGACCGGCGCGCTGGCCTGGACGTGGGCGCTCATCGCCCTGCCCGCGCTCGGGGCGGCGATATTGCTGCTCGCGGGCCGCCGCGCCGACAAGTGGGGCCACCTGCTCGGCACCGCCACCGTCGGCGCCGCCTTCGCCTTGGCGCTGGCGCTGTTCGCCTCGCTTTCGGGGCTGGACAACAAGAGCGTCCACATGGACCTGTTCACGATCATCTCCGTGGGCGAGGTCCAGATCGACGCGAGTCTGTTCCTCGACCCGCTGAGCGCGATCTTCTGCCTGCTCATTACCGGGGTCGGCTTCCTCATCCACGTGTATGCGATCGGCTACATGTCGCATGACGCGGGGCGCCGGAGGTTCTTCGCCTACTTCAACCTGTTCGTGGCCGCGATGCTCGTGCTGGTCCTGGGCGGCAACTACTTCATGACCTTCATCGGCTGGGAGGGCGTGGGCCTGGCCTCGTACCTCCTGATCGCGTTCTGGCAGCTCAAGCCAGCCGCCGCGACCGCCGGGAAGAAGGCGTTCCTCGCCAACCGCGTGGCCGACGTCGGGTTCCTCCTGGCGCTGTTCACGATGCTCGGCACGCTCGGCACGGTGGACTTCGCGGGGGTCTTCAACGGGGCTGAGTCGCTCACGACCGGCACCAGCCTCGCGCTGGGGCTGCTGCTCCTGGTGGCCGCGTGCGGCAAGTCCGGGCAGTGGCCGTTCCAGACCTGGCTCCCGGACGCGATGGAGGGCCCGACCCCGGTGTCGGCGCTCATCCACGCGGCCACGATGGTCACCGCGGGCGTGTACCTGATCGCCCGCTCCAACGTGATCTTTAGCCTCAACGCCGACGTCCAGACCGCCGTGGTCGTCGTCGGGGCCCTGACGCTCCTGTTCGGTTCGATCGTGGGCTGCGCGAAGGACGACATCAAGCGGGTCCTGGCCTGGTCCACGGTCTCGCAGATCGGCTACATGTTCCTCGCGGTGGGCCTGGGCGGCGGCGCTTACGCGCTCGGGATCATCCACCTGCTCGCGCACGGGTTCTTCAAGGCCGGGCTGTTCCTCGGCTCCGGTTCGGTCATGCACGCCATGAACGACCAGACCGACATCCGCCGCTTCGGCGGCCTGTGGCGGGTCATGCCGTGGACGTACGCGACGTTCGCGGCCGGGTGGGTCGCGATCATCGGCCTGTTCCCGTTCTCGGGCTTCTTCACCAAGGACCCGATCATCTACGCCGCGTTCGCCCGCGAAGGCTGGCAGGGCTGGGTCACCGGCGGGGCCGCGCTCCTGGGCGCCGCGCTCACCGCGTTCTACATGACCCGCCTGTTCGTGCTCACCTTCCACGGCCCGAGGCGCTGGACCGAGGACGTGCACCCGCACGAGTCCCCGGCGATCATGACCGGCCCGCTGGTCGTGCTCGGCCTCGGCTCGCTGGCCGCGGGCGGGCTCATGGCCTCCCCGGTCACCACCTGGCTCACGCCGGTGTTCGGCGAGACCCATGAGGCCCACGGGCACTTGACGCACACGCAGGTCACCATCGCCGCCACGGCCGTGGTGGTGCTCGGCGCGGCCCTGGCGTGGTTCCTGTTCCGCCGCGGCACCGACGAGGTGCCGCGCGCGGCGGCCTGGCCGGTCCGATTGGCCCGCGCCGACCTCGGCGGCGAAGCGGTCAACCGCGGCGTGCTCGAACGCCCCAGCCGCTTCGCGGCCGGCGCGGCCGTCTCCATCGACGCCCGCGGCGTCGACGGGGTCGTGAACGGACTCTCCGCGGCCGTCGGCGGGACCTCGCGGCGGCTGCTCGCGCTCCAGACCGGCTTCGTCCGCTCCTACGCCCTGTCCATTCTGTCCGGCGCCGTCATCGTGGTGGCCGCGCTCATGGTGGTGGTCATCCAATGAACGAACTCCCATTGCTGTCGGCGCTGGTCGCCGTGCCGCTGATCGGCGCGATCGTGGTCGCCTCGGTCAGGCGTGAGCAACCCGACGTGGCCCGCTGGACCGCGCTCGGGTTCTCCGGGGCCGTCGCGGTCATCGCCGCGCTCGTCGCGCTCGGCTTCGACTACGGCGACGGGGCCCCGTGGCTCCAGTTCACCGAGTCCTACACCTGGATCGAGGCCTGGGACCTCAACCTGTCGTGGGGCGTCGACGGGATCGCGCTGCTGATGGTGCTGCTCACCGCCGGGCTGACCCCGATCGCGATGCTCGCGGCCTGGCGGGACCTCGACGCGGTGCAGCGCTCGGTGCCCACGTTCTTCGCGCTCATCCTGGCCCTCCAGGCCACGATGCTCGCGACGTTCCTGGCCTCCAACGTGCTCTTGTTCTACTTCTTCTTCGAAGCGATGCTCGTCCCGATGTACTTCCTCATCGGCTCCTACGGCACCGGCCCGAAGAAGCAGTACGCCGCCGTCAAGTTCTTCCTGTACTCGCTGCTCGGCGGCCTGTTCATGCTCGTGGCCGTGATCGCGTTGTGGGTCAACAACGGCGGGGTCTTCGACTGGCAGACCCTCGTGGCCTCCGAGGCGATGGCCGACGGGACGCTCCAGAACTGGCTGTTCCTCGGGTTCTTCCTCGCGTTCGCGATCAAGGCCCCGTTCTTCCCGTTCCACACCTGGCTGCCCGACGCGGGCGGGGCGGCCCCGGCCGCAGTGGCCGCGCTGCTGGTCGGCGTCATGGACAAGATCGGCACGTTCGCGATCCTGCGCTACTGCCTCCCGCTGTTCCCCGACGCGACGAAGACGTTCGCGCCGTGGGTGATCGGGATGAGCCTCATCGGGGTGATCTACGCGGCGTTCGTCGCCATCGGACAGACCGACCTCAAACGGCTGGTCGCGTACACCTCGATCGCGCACTTCGGGTTCATCGGCATCGGGATCTTCGCGTTCACGCAGACCTCGGCCACCGGCGCGGTGCTCTACATGTTCAACCACGGCCTGGCCACGGGCCTGTTGTTCATCGTGGTCGGGTTCCTCGCGCTTCGCCGCGGCTCGGCGCAGATCGCCGACTACGGCGGGGCCGCCAAGACCCTGCCGCTCTTGGCCGGGATCTTCCTGTTCGCCGGGCTCGCGTCGCTCTCCTTGCCGGGCACGGCCCCGTTCATCTCGGAGTTCCTGGTCCTGTTCGGCGCGTTCACCGAGAACGGCCCGGTCGCGGTGGTCGCCGCGCTCGGGATCATCCTCGCCGCGGCCTACGTGCTGTGGATGTACCAGCGGACCATGCAGGGCACCCGCAACCCGGCGCTCGACGAGGTCCCCGCGATGCGACGTGACCTCACGATCCGCGAGAAGGCGCTCGTCGCGCCGCTGGTGATCGCGATCATCGGCTTCGGGTTCTACCCGCAGCCGCTCATCGACACCGTCGAGCCGGCCGTCGAGCACACCCTCGGGTTCCTCGCCGAGAACCCCGAAGACCTGCCCGCCGCCGAAGGAGTCAGCAATGAATGAGGTCCAGATCGACTGGGGCGGCCTGGCCCCGATGATCATCGTCTTCACAGCGGCCTTCGCCGGGCTCCTCGTTGAGGCCTCGGTGCCCAAGGCCGTGCGCCTCCCCGTGCAGGTCGCCCTCGCCGTGGTCGCACTCGGCGCGGCGTTCGTCGCGGTCGTCCTCAACGCGGGCAAGAGCGCCGCGGCGTTCACCATCGAAGGCGCCGGGATCGGCTCGGTGATCCTCGACGGGCCCGGGCTGTTCCTGCAAGGGACCATCGTGCTCCTCGCGGTCGTGGCGATCCTGCTCCTGGCCGAGCGCCGCACCACCCGCGGCGGCGACTTCGTGGCCGAGGCCGCCGTCGTGGCCGACTCGGCCGCCGACATCGAGCAGCGCAGCGAACCCGGCGCGACCGAGATCTTCCCGCTCACGCTGTTCGCCGTGGTCGGCATGATGATGTTCGTGACCGCGGGCGACCTGCTCACCATGTTCGTGGCCCTGGAGATGTTCAGCCTCCCGCTGTACCTCCTGTGCGGCCTCGCCAAACGCCGCCGCCTCATCAGCCAAGAAGCCGCGCTCAAGTACTTCCTGCTGGGCGCGTTCGCGTCGGCGTTCTACGTGTACGGCATGGCCATGCTCTACGGCTTCGCCGGGACGGTGAACCTCGCCGAGCTCGGCCAGGCCGGCGTCAGCTCCGGACAGCCGCGGATGTTCCTCTACATCGGCGTCGCCATGATCGCCGTGGCGCTGCTGTTCAAGGCCGCCGCGGTCCCGTTCCACATGTGGACCCCCGACGTCTACACCGGCGCCCCGACACCGGTCACCGCTCTGATGGCCGCCTGCGTCAAGGTCGCCGCGTTCGGCGGGCTGCTGCGGGTGTTCAACGTGGGCCTGGCGTCCTCGGCGTGGGACTGGCACCTGATCCTCACGATCATCGCCGTCGCCACCATGATCGGCGGCGCGATCTTCGCCGTGACCCAGCGCAACATCAAGCGGCTCCTGGCGTACAGCTCCATCGCCAACGCCGGATACCTGCTCATCGGGGTCATCGCCCTCGGCGACGCGGTCGGCCAGACCATGTTCTACCTGGCCGCCTACGGGTTCACCGTGCTCGCCGCGTTCGCGGTCGTCTCGCTCGTGCGCGACGGCGACGAGGAGGCCACGCACCTCTCGCGCTGGGCCGGACTCGGCAAGAACTCCCCGGGCACGGCCGTGGTCGTCACGGTCCTCATGCTGGCGCTGGCCGGACTCCCGTTCACCAGCGGCTTCGCGGCCAAGTTCAACCTGTTCACCGCCGCGCTCCAGGCCGACGAGCTCGGGCTGGTGATCGTCGGCGTGATCTCCTCGGCGATCCTGGCGTTCCCCTACCTCCGGGTGGTGGTCCTGCTGTGGCTCAACGAGCCCGCGCCGGACGCCCCCACGGTCAACCTCCCCAGCCCGATGGCGGGTACCGTGGTCGCCGCGGGCGTGGCCGCCACGATCATCCTGGGCGTGGCGCCCGGTTTCCTGCTCGACATCGTGGAGCAGGCAGGGACGTTCCTAGGGACCTGACGTAAGACGAACAAAGCCGCGGGGAGCATCGCTCCCCGCGGCTTTTCTGTTCGACTAGTGGACCGTTTCGAGTTCGCCCGTCTCGGCGAGCTCGCGGTCGATCTCCTCGAACAGCTCGGCCGCGGCGAACCAGGCCCTCGCCGCGCGGGTGCGCAGCAGGAGGAGGGTCGCGGTCGGGAACGAGCCGCAGACGACGAGCATCACGGCGGCGCTGAGGAAGAACGGGGCCTCGTCGGGGAAGGTCGCGAAGTAGGCGCGGCCCAGGATCCAGGCGTACATGCCCAGCGGGATGATCGCCAGCGCCCACCAGGCGGCCTTGACGGCGTGGGCGCGGCGCTGGCCCAGGCGGATCGCGATGAACGGCATCGAGACGGTGATGGCCACGCTGAGGAGGATCGTGACCGCGTTCTCCAGGCCGATCCCGGAGATGATGTCGAGCATGGTCTCGTGGCTTGAGGTCGACCTCGTGGCGTCGAACAGGAACCGCAGCCCCATCGAGTACACGAAGAGGATGGCCGCGAACTGGAGCCAGACCACGCCTTGCGCTGCGAGGACGGTCTTCGGCTTGACAGGGGGCCCGGCATGGCTGGGTCGCACTGCTCTCCCATCTCGGCGCCCGCGACGCGCCGGAGGATCGTCCGGCGGATCAGCGATCGACACCGGGACCGGTCAGGGGGGCCGCACTCCAAAGGGGGAACCGCGGCCCTTCGAAGATAGCGAACCGCGACCACCCGCGGTGACCCGGTGCGCGCCAGAACACACCCCGACCAGCCCACACCCGTGTGAGGCTAGGCGAAGGCCGTGGTGTCGAGGGAGAAGTCGAAGGGGGCGGGAATCTGGACGGGCTTGCCGAACGCGACCGCCGTGTGAGTCTGGTATCCGCGCTCTGAGGGGTCGGAGTAGACGGTGAGCCGCTGCTGCTTCATGTCGAACAGCAGGTAGACAGGGACTGACCGACCGTAGATGTCGAGCTTGATAGTGAGGTCGTTGCCGCGGGTCGAGGTCGAGGTCAGTTCGCCGACCAAAGCGAGCGATTCACTTGGCGCGAACGGGGTGTCGTTGACCGCGATTTTCGGATCGACAACATAGATGTCAGGGCCCAACGCCCCGTGTGCTGATGGAAAGATGAACTTGAACGGGCTGTCCGAGGCGATGAAGCCGTCGGGCGTGTGGGTCTCGAGCTGACGGAGTACCGACTTCATCGGCTCGAAGTAAGTCCACCTCGACCACGGCGACACGACGATGTTCCCCCCGAAGACCTCGACATTGTGACCGGGAACGTCCATCGCGTCCGCAAAGGCGAGTTGCTCACGAAACTCCCGTTCCGCGCCATCATAGTCAATCGCGTCGTTTGTCTCCCGTGCGAGGGCCATGACCATCGTGCCTCCTCGTTTCGACCGCGCCCACAATCGCAAGCACTCTCGATTATTGCAGGTGTCCAGTCAATCGGGTCAAGCGTCGCGTTCGATCATGTAGTCGCAGATGTCGACCAGGGCCTTTTGGGCGGGGCCGTCGGGGAGGGATCTGGCCAGGGTTCGGGCGCGTTCCTGGTACTGGTGGAGGGTCTCTTTGGCCTGGTCGAGGGCCTTGGAGGCGCGCAGGAGCGTCAGGGCCTCATCGAGGTCGGTCTCGGCGACCGGGGCGGAGACGAGGGCTCGCAGGCGCTCCTCGGCCGGGTCGGAGCCGGCGAGGGCGTAGAGCACGGCGAGGGTGGGGACGCCTTCGAGGAGGTCGGTGCCCGGGGTCTTGCCCGAGGTGTCGGACTCGATGTCGATGATGTCGTCGGCGAGCTGGAACGCGACCCCGATGACCTCGCCGAACTCCTCGGCGGTGGCGATCGTGGGCTCGTCGGCCCCGCCGAACCAGGCCCCGAACTTCGCGCACGTGGCGATGAGCGAGCCGGTCTTCTCCGAGAGGATCTCCAGGTGCCACTCGACGGCGTCGATCCCGTCGGGCCGGGGCATCGTCTCGTTGATCTGGCCGCGCACCAACCGTGCGAACGTGGCGGCCTGGAGGCGCACCGCCTCGGTGCCGAGCTCGGACATGATCTGCGCGGCCTGGCTGAACAGGTAGTCGCCGGTGAGGATCGCCACCGAGTTGTCCCAGCGGGCGTTCGCGCTCGGAGCGCCGCGCCGCAGCAGGGCCTCGTCCATGACGTCGTCGTGGTAGAGCGTGGCCAGGTGGGTCAGTTCGAGGGCCACGGCCGCTTCGAGGAGGTTCGGGCGGCCCGGGTCGCCCAGGTGCGAGCACGCGAGGGTGAGCATCGGGCGGAAGCGCTTCCCGCCCGCCCGGATGAGGTGGGACCCGGACTGGCGCAGCAGCGGCTGATCGGTGTCGACGGCTTTGAGCAGCCGCTCCTCGACCAGTTCGAGGGAGGCCCGCATCTGTTCGGCGAAGGCCTCGTCGGTGAACGTCAGCGAGGTCTGGGCATGTCGGGTGGTCACCACAGGCTCACCTTATCGTGTGCGGTCGGGAGCGGCCACGGCGCGGGAACGGGGAGTCGCCCGGGCCGCAGCGAGCATCGTCAATGCCGGGCCCGCGCGGCCACGGCGCTGCCCAGGACGATGAACAGGGACGACGCGGCCATCGCGCCCGCCACGGCGATCCAGCCCGCGCTCCACCCGGCGTGGTGCACGAGCAGCCCGAAGCTGAAGGGCCCCAAGGCCCCTCCGAGGAAGATCCCGGTCTGCGTGACCGAGGTCGCCAGCGCCGGAGCGTCGGGGTAGCGGCTGGTCACGGCGTGGTTCATCAGGCCCGGCCAGGCCCAGCCGAGCGCGTAGGCCGCCACGGTGCCGACCGGGAGGAGCCAGGGGAGTTCGAACAGGTAGGTGGCGATCCCGGCGGCCCCGCCGAGCAGCATGAGGGAGATGACGAGGAACTCGCGGCCGGTGCCGCGGTCGCCGACGGCGCCGAAGCCGGTGCGGGCGATGACTCCGGCGATGCCGCCGATGGTGAGGTTGAGTCCGGCGAAGCTCTCGGAGCCGCCGATGTCCACGGTGTACGTGGTCAGGAACGAGCCGATCGGGGTCGCGGCGGTGGCCCCGAGGAACGTGGCCGCGGCGAACAGCAGGAGCGTGGGGTCGAGCGGGCCCGGGGTGTTGCGCCGTTCGCGCGGGGCGGGGCGGCCGAGCCCTGCGAGGGGCACGAGCGCGGCGAGGACGAGGACCGCGCCGAACACGAAGGCCCAGCGCCAGCCGATGGTGAGCGCCACGACCGGCACGGAGAGCCCGCCGAGCATGATGCACAGCGGCACGGAGGCCTGTTTGGCGCCGAACAGGAGTCCGCGCCGCTTCGCGGGCGCCCATTCGGTGAGGACGGTGTTGGACGCGAGCTGGCCGAGGCCGTTCGCGGGCGCGCAGAGTACCAGGAAGACGGCGAGCACGATCGGGTCGTGGGCGAGGCCTGCGATCCCGGCGAGCGCGCAGGCCGAGAGCGCGACGGCGACGCGGGCGGTGACGAGCGCGCCGAAGCGGTCGACGAGGCGTCCGGAGGGGACGGTGGTGAGCGCCGAGATCGCGAAGTAGAGGCCGGTGACGAGGCCGATCTGGCTGACGCTCATGCCGAGTTCGGCGGCGACTTGCACCGCGAGGCCGCCGAAGAGGAACAGCGGGAGCACGGCGGCGACTTGGACGCTCATCGCCGCGGTGACGGTGGTGGCGATGGTGGGGCGGGTGGGGGCGGTGGTGGAGGCGGACACCTTGGAAAGCGTACTCCAAGCGGTCGGCTCGACCCGATTCCTGTTCACATCAAGGGAATCGCCCGTTCTGCGTACCTATTACGGGTGAACGATCTTGACGCGTGCACGCAGCGTGTGCGAACGTGGACTTCGGCGTCACCGATCGCTCTCGCAGTCGGGTGCGGCCGCGGTTCGCAGCCAGGTCGAGAACATGCGAAACGCGGCGGCCCTGGTGGGAGGGAGCCGCCGCGTTTCGGTTATTCGATTTGTTCCGCGGTGGTGACGAGGAAGTTTGGTGGGGACTCGACATCGCCACCGCGGTGTGTCCGCGACCGGCGAGCCGGACCGCGAACGGTGCTGACACATTGATACTGCCCCGAATGCGACCGTGACGCAACCGGCTGTTGTTTATATAGTTAGAACCCAGCCGATCGGGCCGGTGCCGAACCAGGCGCCCGGCCGTCCGATCAACGGTGCGCAATTGGAGCGGCGGCATGGTGGAGCAGCGGCGACCAGGTGACGAGTCGCATGGTGATGCGAGGCGCGCGGAGGGCCACCGGGCGCGCAGATCGAGACCGGAATCACCGGTCCCCAAGGCCCCGAAGCGGATCGGGGTGTTCCCGGCCGACAAGTCCGAGCCCACGAAGCTCATCCAGTCCGTCCAGCGTGCACTGCGCATCATGGAGCTGGTGGGTCGCCATGCCGACGGGGTCTCGGCTCCGAGGATCGCGTTCGAGTGCGGCCTCAACCGCGCCACGGCCTACAACCTCCTGCGCACGCTCGTGTACGAGCGGTATCTGCGCCGTGACGAGGAGGGACGGTATTCGCTGGGTCTGGAGGTCTCCGACCGCTACTCGGAGCTGACGAGGGCGATGGCCGGGCCGAGCACGTGCGGCGACTACATGCGCCGCATGTCCGGCGAGACGGGCTACTCGACGTTCGTGGCGCGCTTCGTGGAGGGCCGCCCGGCGGTCACCGACGTCATCGAGGGCAACAAGAGCCCGCACGTCGAGGAGCTCATCGTCGGCTTCGACGACGGCGCCCACGCCACGGCCCTGGGCAAGGCGCTGCTGGCGACGCTCCAGCCGATGGACCGCGCCCGGTTCCTGCGCGCGGCGGGGATGCGGAAGTTCACCGGGCACACGCTCACCGAACCGGACGCGTTCGAGTACGACCTGGCCGTCTACGGCGAGTCCGGGGTCTACGCCGAGATCGGCCAGTTCAAGGACGGCGTGGCCTGCGCGGGCGTGGTGGTCCGCGAGGACGGGAACCCCTCGGATCGGATCGTGTTCGCGGTGGCGATGCCCTTGGAGCACATGAGCCGGTCCTGGTCGATCCTCACCGAGCAGCTGCGCGTCGCCGCGGCCGAACTCCAGCCGCTGTTGCACTGAGGCACAACCGAACCGCGCCGCCGCCGCGTCCTTGAAGAGATCGACCGACGATCGCCGAGAGGACACACGTGAAGCGACAGTGGAGCACAGGCGCCGTTGCCATGATCGCGACGGCCGCTTTGGCGGCCGCGTCGGCCTGCACCGGAGACACCGGTGACCAGGGCGCGAGCGGCCAGAACGGCACCTCCGACGAGGACCGCCTGCTGGAGATGATCAACGAGGGCAGTCGGATCGAGGCCGAACTCGACACGATCGAGCTGCGGGTGGTCAAGCAGTGCCTCGAAGACGAGGGCTACACCGTCCATGACGAGATCGAACTCATGGGCTGGGAGGCGGTCCCGATCACCGGCCTGTTCACCGAGTACCCGCACTCGTCGTTCCTGCCCACGGCCGAAGAGGCCGCCGAGGAGGGCTTCGGGTTCTGGCGGACCGCCGACGAGGACGCCGACGTGGAATGGGGCGAGGACGACCAGGGCGAGCAGATGCCCGACAACACCGCCTGGGAGGCGCTCTCGGAGCGGGAGCAGTACGACTGGTACGAGGCCTTCTACGGCGCGGAGCACGCCGAGGAGTACTACCGCTTCCTGATCGACCCCGACGCCCCGACCGGCCACGAGGGCGGCGGGCGAAACAACGACGACGACGAGGGCGAGGACGGGGAGATCGGCGTCTCGGACGGCGTGGCCTTCACCGCCCCCGAGCCCGGCGGCTGCCAGCGGGAGATGATCGACGCGCTCTACGACGACCTGCGCCTGGTCGAGGAGGTCAGCCTCGAAACGGACGAGACCCACGCGTACTGGCGTTACCGGCCCGAGAACCCGACCTGGAACGAGGAGTCCCGCATCGCCGTCGAGGACGAGTACCTCAGCCGCGTCCGGGGCGCCGAAGGCGACCTGATCGAATGCCTCGTCGAGCGCGGCCAGAGCGACTGGGAGTTCAACGACCACGGGCAGGTGCTCGTGTACGAGTACTTCAGTTCGCTCTACTGGGGCGAGGACGCGGGCGGGGTCGAGCTGCCCGAGGACGCGCCCACCGATTTCGAGGGCAAGAAGGCCCACGAGATCGCGACCGCCGTCGACTTCGCCGAATGCGGCGACGCGAGCGGCTACCGCGAGACGGCCGCGACGGCCTACACCGAAACACAGGTCGAATACTTCGCATCGGTCGAGACCGCCTCGTACGCGTGGCAGGAGGAGATGCGGGCGGTGCTCGACGAAGCGCAGAAGCTGCTCTCCTGACGCGGACGCGAAACGGCCGGCCCCCGAGGGGCCGGCCGCTTCACGATTCGCTACAGGACGGTCCAGGTGTCGCCGGAGTTCAGCAGCCGGTCGAGCGCTTCCTTCCGGTCCACGCCCGCCGCGGCCTCGTCGACCTGGGTGCGCACCCCGTGGTCGTAGGTCGGGCGTTTGACATTGCGGAACACCCCGATCGGGGTGTGGTCGAGCGCCACGCCGGACAGGCGCGAGAGCGCGAACGCGTACGACGGGTCGTCCACGTCGGCCTTGTGGACCACGACCTCGGACTCGTCCACGTCGGCGGCGTCCTTGACCTGGAGGCCGTACCCCGACTGCACGACGACCTTGTCTCCGAATCGGATCGGCTCGCCGTCCTGGAGGCGGATGATCGCCTCGTCGCGGGTGTCGGGGTTCTTCAGGATCTCGAACGCGTTGTCGTTGAAGATCGGGCAGTTCTGGTAGATCTCCACGAACGCCGAGCCCTCGTGCTCGGCCGCGGCCCGCAGGACCTCGTGCAGGTGCGCGCGGTCGGAGTCGAGCGTGCGGGCCACGAACGTGGCCTCCGAGCCCAAAGCGAGCGAGAGCGGGTTGAACGGCGCGTCGACCGAGCCCATCGGGCTGGACTTGGTGAGCTTGCCCGGCTCCGAGGTGGGGGAGTACTGGCCCTTGGTGAGCCCGTAGATCCGGTTGTTGAACAGCAGGATCTTCAAGTTCACGTTGCGGCGCAGCGCGTGGATGAGGTGGTTGCCGCCGATCGACAACGCGTCGCCGTCGCCGGTGACGACCCACACCGACAGGTCCGGGCGCGAGACCGCCAGGCCCGTGGCGATCGCCGGGGCGCGGCCGTGGATCGAGTGGATGCCGTACGTGTTGAGGTAGTACGGGAACCGCGAGGAGCAGCCGATGCCGGACACGAACGCGATGTTCTCGCGCTCCAGGCCCAGCTCGGGCAGGAACGACTGGACGGCCGCGAGGATGGCGTAGTCGCCGCAGCCGGGGCACCAGCGCACCTCCTGGCTCGACTTGAAGTCCTTGGCCTTCAGCTTGGGGGCGTCGAGCTTGACGTCAGCCATTCTTGATGACCTCCTCGAGGGCGTCCTGGAGTTCGTTGGAGGTGAACGGCAGCCCGCGCACCTGGTTGTAGCCGACCACGTTCGTGCCCGGGAAGTTGCCGCGCAGCAACAGCGCGAGCTGGCCGAGGTTCATCTCGGGGACCACGACCTTGTCGTAGCGGGCGAGGACCTCGGCGGTGTTCTTCGGCATCGGGTTGAGGTAGCGCAGGTGCGCGCGGGCGATCGAGACGCCCTTGTCCCTCAGGCCCCTGACGGCCGCGCCGATCGGGCCCCACGTCGAGCCCCAGCCCAGGACCAGCGTGTCGGCCTCGCCCGGGTCGTCCACTTCGAGGTCGGGCACGTCGACCCCGGCGATCTTGGCCGCTCTGGTGCGCACCATGTGGTCGTGGTTGGCCGGGTCGTAGGAGATGTCGCCGGTCTTGTCGGCCTTCTCGATGCCGCCGATGCGGTGCTGGAGCCCGGGCGTGCCCGGGATCGCCCACGGCCGCGCGAGCGTCTCGGCGTCGCGCAGGTAGGGCAGGAACACCGGCTCGCCCTTGGCGTCGACGCCGTTGGGCTCGGTGGCGAACTCGACGGTCAGGTCGGGCAGGTCGGCGGGCTCGGGCAGCAGCCACGGCTCGGCGCCGTTGGCGATGTACCCGTCGGAGAGCACCATGACCGGGGTGCGGTACGTGGTGGCGATCCGGGCGGCCTCCAGCATGATCGCGTAGCAGTCCGAAGGGGACTGCGGGGCGAGCACGGCGACGGGGGCCTCGCCGTGGCGGCCGAACATGGCCATCACCAGGTCGGCCTGCTCGGTCTTGGTGGGCAGGCCCGTGGAGGGCCCGGCGCGCTGCACGTCGACCACCACGAGCGGCAGTTCGAGCGACACGGCGAGCGAGATCGTCTCGGACTTGAGCGCGATGCCCGGTCCCGAGGAGGTGGTGACGCCGAGCGCCCCGCCCCACGAGGCGCCCAGGGCCGCGCCCACGGCCGCGATCTCGTCCTCGGCCTGCACGGTGGTCACGCCGAAGCGCTTGTGCTTGGAGAGCTCGTGGAGGATGTCGCTGGCCGGGGTGATCGGGTACGCGCCGAGGAAGACCGGCAGGCCCGTGGCCACGCCCGAGGCGGTGATGCCCCACGCGAGCGCCTGGTTGCCGGTGATGTTGCGGTAGGTCCCGGCCGCGAGCTTGGCCGGCGGGATCTCGAAGCGCACCGCGAAGGCCTCGGCGGTCTCGCCGTAGTTCCACCCCGCGCGCAGCGCCGCGATGTTGGCCTCGGCGATCGCGGGCTTGGCCTTGAACTTGCCGCGCAGGAAGTCCTCGGTGGCCTCGGTGGGCCGCGAGTACATCCAGGAGACCAGGCCGAGCGCGAACATGTTCTTGGAGCGCTCGGCGTCCTTCTTGCTCACCTCGTGCTCGGCGAGCGCGCCGATGGTGAGGCTCGCGAGGGCGACCTGGTGGACCTGGTAGTTGTCGAGCGAGCCGTCGTCGAGCGGGTTCACGTCGTAGCCGACCTTGGTGAGGTTCCGCTTGGTGAACTCGTCGGTGTTGACGACGATGGTGCCGCCGGCCTTGAGGTCGCCGAGGTTGGCCTTGAGCGCCGCGGGGTTCATGGCGATGAGGACCTCGGGCTGGTCGCCGGGGGTGAGGATGTCGGTGTCGGCGAAGTGGATCTGGAAGCTCGACACGCCCGGGAGCGTCCCGGCGGGGGCCCGGATCTCGGCGGGGTAGTTCGGGAGGGTCGACAGGTCGTTGCCGAGCTTGGCGGTCTCCGCGGTGAAGCGGTCACCCGTGAGCTGCATGCCGTCGCCGGAGTCCCCTGCGAAGCGGATGACGACCCGGTCGAGCTGCCGGACGGTGTTCACCTAGTTCTCCTCTTGCGGGTGCGGGGGCGCGCAGGGTCATGCGGCGCTTCGGGCTTGGGGGAGCGGGGCTCCGCCGGTCTTACTTGCGATGCTACGCGGGCCCGCACCCGCCGCGCCAACCCCGCGACGCGGGCGCGATGTAGGCGACACCACTTCGTGGCCCAACTCTCACTGGCTGGGACGCGCTCGCCCCTGAAGTGACACAGACCTCTGGTTTCGGCATGTCGGGAGTAGTCCTCAGGTCCTAAGACCGTCCCGGATCGTGGAAGCGGGGACGCGATGGAGACTGAGGGAAGTCGCCGATCCGACTCGCGGGAGGACGGTGGGAGGAGCGGGGCGAGACGGCGGGAGGGTGCGGGGCCGGACGGCGGGGCGGAGGGAGCGGCGGCGAAAGGGAGGCGTGACGCGCGGGGCCCGAGAACGGCGGGCGCGGGGCGCGGCGCGGCGGGCGGCGCAGCTTCGGGAGGGTCGGCGGGCGCGGGGCGCGGGGCGCGGGGCGCGGGCGGCGCGGACTTCGTCTCGGGCGCCTGGGCGGGGCGCTCCGCCTCGCTCGCCTCGGAACGCGACGCAGTCTCGGCGGGCGACGCGTCCTCCACCTCGGGAAACTCGGCAGCAGGCGCGGGACGCGGTGCGGCAGGCGGCGCCGCCTTCGCCTCGGGCGCCCGGGCGGGGCGCTCCGCCTCGCTCGCCTCGGGGCGCGGCGCTGTCGCCCCTGGCGCTGCGTCCTCCGCCGACCTTGCGGGGCGCTTCGCCGCCGTCGCGGCCTTCGCTTCGGGCTTGCGCGTCGAGGCCTCCGGTCTCGGCTCCATCCAGTCCTCTGGGACTCCCGGCGGGCGTTTCGGGGCTCGTTTCCTTACGCCCCCATGACCTTCACCGGGCTCTTTCGCTCCCGGCCACGGCTTCACCACTCGTGAGGCCAGGACGAAGTCCTTGCGCAGCGGGTGGCCCTCGAACTCGGGCGCGAGCAGGAGCGGGCGCAGGCCGGGGTGGCCGGTGAAGTCGACGCCGAACATCTCGTGGGTCTCGCGCTCGTGCCAGTCCGCGCCCGGGTACAGGTCGATCACCGAGGCGATCGCGCCGGTGGCGAGCATCGCCCGCAGGAGCACCCCGCGCCGCTCGGCCACCGACCACACGTGGGCCACGACCCGGAAGCCCTCGCCTTCGTCCACTGCGGACAGCCAATCGAAGAAGTCGCAGCCCATCTCGTCCCGGCAGGCGCGCACCGCGTCATGCCACTGCTCGGGCTCGACGTCGGCGACCGCGCGAGGACCGTCCGCTCCCAGCTCCTCGACGCCGAGCGCGGCGCGGACGCGGGTCTCCCAGGGGTCAGTCACGACTCGACCTCCCGGCCGGAAATCCTATATCATATAGGATATATCCTATATGGTCAGTCACGGGGCCTCCGCAGGAGCGGGCGCAGGCTCGGCTTGCGCAGCGGTTCGGCGGCGATCTGCTTCTGGAGCTGCCCGATCCCGTACAGCAGGGCCTCGGGGCGCGGCGGGCAGCCGGGGATGTAGACGTCGACCGGGATGATCTGGTCCACGCCCTTGGTCACGCAGTACGAGTCCCAATAGGGCCCACCGGAATTGGAGCACGCGCCGAAGGAGATCACGTACTTCGGCTCGGGCATCTGCTCGTAGAGCCGCTTGATCGCCGGGGCCATCTTGTCGGTGACAGTGCCCGAGACGACCATGAGGTCGGCCTGCCTGGGCGAGTGCGCGAACGGGATGACCCCGAGGCGCATGAAGTCGTGGCGGCTCATCGACGCCGCGATGAACTCGATCGCGCAGCACGCGAGCCCGAAGTTGAAGACCCACAGCGAATACCGCCGGCCCCAGTTGAGCACGAAGCGGATCGGCTCACCCAGCACCCCTGAGCCCTCACCGGAACGCGAGGGGAACGGGAGCTTCACCGCCATCGCAGGACTCCTTTCCTCCAGGCGTACGCCAGCCCCAGGGCCAGGACCCCCACGAACACGCCCATCTCGACCGCCGCGGCGGCCCCGAACTCGCGGAAGACCGCGGCCCACGGGAACAGGAACACGGCCTCGACCGCGAAGAGCACGAACAGGAACGCGTACACGTAGTACCGGATCTGGACCTGCGCCCAGTCGCCGCCGACCGGGTCCACCCCGCACTCGTAGGTGAGCCCCTTTTCGCGCGTGGGCTCGGCGGGCCGCAGGACGCGGTTGGCGGTCATCGCCGCGGCCACGAACGCGAACCCGGCCAGCAGCAGCACCCCGAAGACGGCGTAGTCGCCGAGCGAAGAGGTTCCCATACCGACACCCTAGTGCCGCCAAGGGTCCTGGGGAACCCGTGAAACCGCTCGCTTCGGATTCGGTGGGCGCGAGGCGGATCTCCCCCATACGCGCCGCAACCGTCCGGCGCCTGCGGGCGTGTGTTGTACGAAGAGGATTCACGCCGAAGGCGGCGCCCGGACCTCGGCCGACGCCGAGGGCCGCCCCGCCCGGACGTGGCCTGCGACCACGACGAACAGGAACGCCATGACCGCCGCCAGCGCCCCGCCGCTGACCAGGGCCTCCAGGCCCCCGGCCGATGCCGCCCGCGCGGCCGCGGCGGTGGACGGCGAGTTCGCCGCTCTCGTGGGAAGCTGGACGGAGACGACGCACCGCGAGCCTCGAGACGGCGCGGACATGTCGACCCCGCCTCGCGTCTGCGCCTTTGAGAAAGCGACAATGGTCGCCGCCGGGCACGCGCTGGAGGGCCCGATGGTTGCCCTTGTCCCCCCTACCTGTGCTGGAGCGGATGTGCGAACGGAGGCGGAGTTCACCGACCTCTACGAGAACCACTTCTCGGAGCTCGCTGCCCAGGTGTGCGCTTATCTCGGCGATGCCACCGAAGCGCAGGACCTGGTGCAGGAGGCCTTCCTGCGGGCGTGGCAGCGCTGGGACAAGGTCGGCGGCTACGAGGAGCCGGTGGCGTGGGTGCGCCGCGTGGCGTGGAACCTCGCCACGAGCCGCCACCGCCGCAACCAAGTCGCGCGCAAGTTCCTCCAGAAGTCCTCGGCCCCTGAGGCGGCTCCGGCCGCGAGCCCCGATCACGTGGCGCTGGTCGAGGCGCTCAAGCTCATTCCGGCGAAGCGTCGCCGGGCGATGGTCATGCACTACATGGCCGACATGACGATCAGCGCGATCGCCGAGCAGACCGGCGCGCGCGAGGGCACCGTGAAGTCCTGGCTGCACCGCGGCCGCAAGGAGTTGGCCGCGCTGCTGGCCGACGAGACCCCGGGCGCGAGGCGCCGCGCGGAGGACCCGGACACGATGCCGATCCGCATCCGGCGCGGGATTCCCGGCGCGCGGGTGCCGCGGTCGTCCGGCCGCCGGGCTTCGGTGAAGGAGGACCGTTCATGAGCTTCGATCGCGACGACGAGACGGTCGCCGAGGCCTTCGCGAGCCTGAAGGCCTCCGCGTCCGAGCAGTTCCCGCCGCCGCCGGTGCACGAGCTGATGCAGCGCGGCCCGGCCGCGCTGCGCCGCCGCAGGCTGGTCTCGGTGGCCGCCGTGGTGGGCGCGTGCACCGCGGTCACCGCGGGCGGCTTCGCCGTGGCCTCGACGCTCGGCCCGCTCGCGAGCGGCCCCGAGTCGGCCGAGACCGGCACGGCGGTGACGAAGGACGCGAACTCCGAGGACGAGCACTACGAACCGTCGGGGAGCCCGGCCGCGCCTGAAGGCGAGGACGGCGAACCGGCCACGGCCACGACCCCACCGGGCGACGTGTCGGCGATCGTGCTCGGCGGCCCGTTCACCGGGACCTGGGCGGACGCGTGCGCGACCGGCCCGCAGGAGGCGGACTTCGCGACCTGGACGATCACGGCCGACACGGGCTGGTCGATCGACGCGGTGGCCGAGGGCGACGCGGACGGCGACGGCGATGCCGAGACGGTCCTGGCGCTGACCTGCGAGAACGCGACGGGCGTGGCGGCGTTCACGATGGACGAGGAATCCGAGGACGGCCCGGTCCTCTCCTCGTTCGCGTGGGTGTGGCAGCCAGAGGGAACGGCGGAGTTCGAGCAGATCGTCGCGGTCGAGAGCGGCGAAGTGGTCCTGAACGGCACGAGCGCGGACACGGCGTGGACCGAGCGCTTCGCATGGGACGGCGAGTCCTTCGCCCCGGTCGAAGTACCGCCCACGGCGGACCCGACTACTCCGAGCGAAACGCCGAGCAGCCCGACCCCCTCGGACACCCCGACGACGGACGCGGCAAGCGCGACCACGGCAACGAGTTCGTAAGGCAAAGCGCGTGGAGTCGTCGCGGCGCGGGCTCGCCGGGTTGAAGCCCGCGTTCAAAGCGGACGGGTCGGTCACGGCCGGTTCGTCCTCGCAGATCTCGGACGGGGCCG